>JACPRG010000149.1 GCA_016190025.1 Candidatus Tectimicrobiota bacterium | reverse complement strand
GACGACCGAGGCTTTGACTCCCTTATATAGACCCGGATGGTGTCGAAAGCATCGAGGACCTCGCTGGGTACGGACAAGCCGTTGCAAAACCCTGGGGTCAGGAGTAAAATTCCGCTAAGAAATTTCGCCCTCACCAGCGACTGCGTCGCCCCCGGCCGGCGCGACCTGAGTGGTGGTCTTAGCGCACGCCAACTGCCTCTCTCACTTGCTTGCTGCGATTTCAGGGAGGGCGCCCTTTGGCTTGTGAGGGGGCGGTCTCATCGGGATTCTGCCCTCGTGCCACGGGCTGCGGCGGGACCCGGGGATTCGGCCCGCGTGATTTTTTCGGCGTCATGGATCCGAGTAGGATGCAACGGGAAGGAGAAGAGCGATGTGGGCGCATAGAGGAGAATGCCATGCGGCCCTGCGGGGAGTTGTCAAGGTAAAAGAAGACGGCGGCGTCCAGGTTCAGAACGAAGGGCGTCTTCGGGGGGAGGCCATTGACAACCTGGTGTACCAGGCCGTTCATCACCCCGCCTCCGAGATGAAGGATTACTGCCGGTGGCTCGTCCGGCGCGCAGCCGAGGCGCTGGGGATCCGGCCGGCCTCGATCCATGATCTGTATATGGCCATGGGCCGGGGGGAGGCGGGGGGGTTCACCGTCCCCGCCATCAACATCCGAGGGCTCACGTTCGACACGGCACGGGCGGTCGTCCGCGCGGCCGTGGCCCGGAAGGTCGGGGCCGTGATCTTCGAAATCGCCCGCTCGGAAATCGGTTATACTGAGCAGCGGCCGGCGGAGTACGCCGCCTCGGTTCTGGCAGCGGCGATCAAGGAAGGGTTTCCCGGCCCGGTTTTCCTGCAGGGAGACCACTTCCAGGTCAACGCCAAGAAGTTCGCCGAAAACCCGGACAAGGAATTGGGCGCCCTGCGGGACCTCATCCGGGAGGCGGTGCAGGCGGGCTTCTTTAACATCGACATCGATTCCTCGACCCTCGTGGACCTGGGCAGGCCCAGCGTCCAGGAGCAGCAGCGGCTGAATTTCGAGAAGGCGGTGGAGCTCACCCGGTTCATCCGGGAGGTGGAGCCGGAGGGGGTCACGGTCTCCGTCGGCGGAGAGGTGGGGGAGGTCGGCGGCAAGAACACGACGGTCGAGGAGGCCGAGGTCTTCATCGAGAACTACCGGGAGGCGCTGGCCTCCCACGGCTCCGGCTTGCTTGGCATCAGCAAGCTCAGCATCCAGACGGGGACCCGGCACGGCGGGGTCGTCCTGGCGGACGGCAGCATCGCCCAGGTGAAGATCGATTTCGACGCCTTGGGGGAGATTTCCACCCTCTGCCGGGAAAGGTACGGGTTGAGCGGCGCGGTCCAGCACGGCGCCTCGACGCTGCCGGAGGAGGCGTTCCACCGTTTCGTGGAGGTCGGCGCGTCGGAGGTTCACCTGGCGACCGCGTTCCAGAACATGACCTATGACCTCATCCCGGGCGGCTTGCGCGAGGAGGTGGAGGCCTGGGTCCTGAAGACCTTCGAATCGTCCCGAAGCAAGGGGGACACGGATGAGCAGCTCATCTACAAGGAGAGGAAGCGGGGCTTCGGGCCTTTCAAAAAGAAATTCTGGGATTTGCCCGAGCAAACGCGATCCACGGTTCGAAGGGAGCTGGAAGGGCGCTTCGGGTTTCTGTTTGAAAAGCTCAACGTGGTGAACACCCGCGAGGCGGTGGACCGGTTCGTCAAGCCGGTGGACGTGAGCATTCCCGTCCCCGCGGGGCTCTGACGGCTTTTCGGGGGGACGCGGAAAGGGAGAAGCCCGTGATGGTCACCGTCGGCATGACGCTGGAGCGCGCCATCGTGGAGGAGCAGGCGCACTTTCCGGAGGCCAAGGGCGTTTTGACGGGACTGCTCACGCAGATCGCCCTAGCGGGCAAGATCATCTACAGCGAGGTGAACAAGGCCGGTCTGGCCGATATCCTCGGGCTGACCGGGAAGGTCAACGTCCAGGGAGAAGAGGTCGAGAAGCTCGACGATTTCGCCAACACGACCATCCGCAACTGCCTGGACCACGGCGGTTATCTCTGCGCCATGGCCTCGGAGGAGATGGACGAGGCGTTCATGATCCCGGAGCGCTTCCCGGCCGGCGATTACGTGCTTCTCTACGACCCGCTGGACGGGTCCTCCAACATCGACGTGAACGTCAACATCGGGACCATCTTTTCCGTCTTCCGCAAGAAGAGCCGGTCGGAGCGCGGAGAGCCCGGCGACTGCCTGCGGAAAGGGGCCGAACAGGTCGCCGCCGGGTACGTCATTTACGGCTCCAGCGTCATGCTGGTCTACACCACGGGAAACGGCGTCAACGGCTTCACGCTGGACCCCCGGATCGGCGAGTTCTTCCTGTCCCACCCGGACATCAAGACCCCGCCCCACGGGACGATCTACAGCATCAACGAAGGGAACACGGCCTACTGGGCGGAGGAGACCCGCCGGTACATTTCCTACCTGAAAGAGGTGGACAAGGGATCGGGACGCCCGTACTCGGGCCGGTACATCGGGTCCCTGGTCGCGGACTTTCACCGGAACCTCCTCAAGGGAGGGGTGTTTCTCTATCCGGCGGACAAGAGAAACCCCGAAGGCAAGTTGCGTCTTCTCTACGAGTGCAATCCCCTCGCCTTCATTGTGGAGCAGGCCGGCGGAGCCGCCAGCGACGGCAAAAGGCGCATCCTGGACGTCGTCCCGCAGAGCCTCCACCAGCGGACGCCGCTCATCATCGGCTCCAGGGAAAACGTCGCGCTCGCCGAGCAGTTTTTCCAGGGAAAGCGCTGAGCCCTTGGACTTCCTGCCATGCCCCTGACGCCGCCGTCCGAATCTTCTCCCCGCGCCCGCCCGACGCCCGCCCAGAAGGAGGAAAGGGAAGAGGGGCGCGAGGAAAAGGGGACCCCCCTGGCGGTCCTCACCAGCGGGGGGGACGCCCCCGGCATGAACGCCGCCATCCGGGCCGTGGTCCGCAGCGCCGCGTACCGCGGCTTCGAGATGCTGGGCGTTTCTCGCGGCTACTGGGGCCTGTTGGACGACCACATGCAGCCCCTGACCAGCCGCGACGTCCGGGGCATCATCCAGCGGGGCGGGACCATCCTAGAAACCTCCCGGTGCAAGCCCTTCCACACCCCGGAGGGCCGGGCGAAGGCGGCGGCGAACCTCAAGGCCCGCCGCGTGAAGGGTGTCGTCGCCATCGGAGGCGACGGGACCTTCCGGGGGGCCGAGCTGCTGTCCAGGGAGCACGGCATTGCGGTCGTGGGGGTGCCGGGCACCATCGACAACGACCTCTACGGGACCGATTACACCATCGGCTACGACACCGCCGTGAACACGGCCCTGGAGGCCATCGACCGCATCCGCGACACCGCCTTCTCCCACGAGCGGATCTTCTTCGTGGAGGTGATGGGACGCCACGCGGGCTACCTCGCCCTGGACGTCGGCATCTCGGGGGGCGCGGAGGAGGTGTTCCTCCCCGAGACCTGGTCCGATTTGCACGAGTTCTGCCGGTCCGTCCGCGACGCCTTCGACCGGGGCAAGCGCGGATTCATCGTCGTCGTGGCCGAGGGTGACGAGCTGGGCGGCGCCCAGCGGATCGCCGACGCCGTCAAGGAAGACCTGAATCTGGACTCGCGCGTGAGCGTCCTCGGCCACATCCAGCGGGGGGGCTCCCCGACCGCGCGGGACCGGGTCCTGGCCAGCCGCCTCGGGGTCGCCGCCGTGGAGGCGCTTCTCGAGGGCAAGGACCGGGTGATGGTGGGCGTCCGGGCGGGAAGCGTCGTCCAGGTCCCTTTGGAAGAAGTGGTGTCCCGCAAGCGCAGCATCGACGCCGGCCTCATCCAGGTTCTCAATGTCCTGAGAGGGTGAGAGAGTGTACCCGGTCCGTACCTTATACCAGCCTAACCAAGCGCTAGAGCCAACGTGCTCCCCGCGCGTGGCTCAGCTTGCACGTTAGTCTGGCGATCCAGTTGTAAAACCACACAAGTACCGTTCCAGGTCCTCTCGGAAGGGCTCCACCGAATCACACATCTCTTATTGAGAACCGCACAAAGAATGTCCTAAACGCAGCGCATCCGGGAAGGGAGTGCAACGGGTCTTTGGGGCGGGTACCCACGGCGGCTTGTAGGGGCGGACCTTGGTCCGCCCGCGGGCGCAGCAAGAGGTCGCAGACCTCAAGCTGCGCCCCTACATGGCCGTCGCAGAAAATTCCGCCCCTGCACGCGATCCGGCAATTGTCATGTAGGGGCCGGGCCTTTTCCAGCGGCGGCCATAGGAAGTCACAGACTTCAAGCTGCCGTGGGTACCGGCCCGTGGGATTTTCCCCTCCTGGAGGCCCCCCGGGGCGGTCCGGCCGGCGATGAGTCTTACGCGAACCCCGCCGGGGGCGGCTTGGCCGCGCGCAGGGCGCTCACCGAAGGGCCGACCGGCGCCTGTTCCGGGAGGGCCTCTTTTGCGGTGCGGCTCTCGGGAGGGGTCTTGCGGGGACGCCCGCGCCCTCCGAATCCACGATAGAGGTCCTCTTTCACGGTCATCCACAGGGAGAAGAGCGTCGGGACCAGGAAGAGGGTGAAGAGGGTGGAGCAGATGAGCCCTCCCAGGATGGCGGACCCGAGGCCCCGGTAGAGCTCCGACCCCGATCCCGTGCTCGCGACCACCGGGAGCATGCCGAAGACGGTCGTCGTCACCGTCATGAAGATGGGGCGCAGGCGGCTTTCGAGGCTCTCCAAAATGGCCTCCCGGGACGGGAGCCCCTCGCGCATGTGGTTCAGGGCCTGATGGACGATGAGGATGGCGTTGTTGACCACAATCCCCGCCAGGATGATGAAGCCCAGCATCGTGATCACGTCCATCTTGATGGTCGGCTCGAAGGCGTGGGCCAGCCTCACGCCCAGGATCCCCCCGGTGGCGGCCAGCGGCACGCTGAACATGATGATGAAGGGGTACGTGAAGGACTCGAACAGGGAGCACATGAGCAGGTAGACGACGATCAGGGAAAGGAGGAAGGACCACTTCAGAGAGTCCCAGGTGACCTTCAGGTCCTTGGCCTGGCCCGAGATGTCGATGGTGTAGCCGAGGGGAAGCCGGGCGCGGATCGGGGCCACCACCCTGCGGTCGATGTTGCGGATGGCCTCCTCCAGGGGGATGTCGGGGCGCATGTTGACCGTCAGGTGGATGGAGCGGTCCATGTCGATGTGTTCGATCTTGGTTGGCCCGGAAGCCGGCCGCACCTCCGCGACGGAAGACAGCCGGATGGGCCGGCCCGAGGAGGTGGAGAGGAGGATGTTGTCCAAGTCCTGGGTGCGGATGGAGTTGCCGGCCATTCCTTTCAGGGTGATGTCGATCTCCCGGCCCCTCTCCCGGAACTTGCCCGCTTCCGTCCCCTTGACGAGGGTTTCCACGATGTACCCCACCTGGGCCACCGAGACGCCCAGGTCTGCGGCCTTCTCCGGGTCCACGTGGATTTGAAGCTCGGGGTTGCCCAGTTCGAAGCTGGTGTTGACGAAATTGACTCCGGGAACCCGCGCGACGCCGCCCTGGATCTCTTCGGAGATCCGTTGGATCTCCTCCATCTGGTTTCCCTTGACGTACACGTCCACGTTCGTGCCGCCGAGAATCGCGCCGCGCCGCCGGAAGAGGGATGACTGCGTGATGAACACGAGGGGCGCGCCCGGGACGCCGGAGGAGCGCCGGCGCACCTTGGCCACCACGTCCTGCATCTGGGCGGGCGTTTGCGCGAACTCCCTCTTGGCGATCACGACGAAGATGGGGTCCTCGGTTCGGATGACCGAGAAGACGCGCTCCAACTCGGGGATCTGCATGAAGCGCCGCTCCAGCTCCCGGATGATGGCCTCTTTTTCGTCGACGTTGAATCCCGGCGGCACCTTGACCAGCCCGAAGATCAGGTTCTGGTTCCCCTGGGGGAGGTAATCGATGGGGGGGATGAGCAGGTAGCTCGCCCCCAGGGAGGCGCCCGTGATGAGCAGGATCGCCGCCGCGCTGCGGAGCCGGCCGCGGACGAGCCATGCGACCGTGGAGCAGACGAAGCGGGAGAACCCCCGGCCCAGCCATCCCAGCGTCAGCCAGTCGAGGATTCGGCCGCCGCGCGCGCCCGAATCCCTCCCCAGGCGAAGGATCCGCCCGGAGAGCATGGGGATCACGGTGACGGAGACCGCCAGGGAAAAGGCGACCGCGATGCTGATGGTGAGGGCGATGTCTCCAAAGAGCTGGCCGGCCTCCGCCTCGACGAGGATCACGGGGATGAACACCGCCAGGGTCGTCAGGGTGGAGGCCAGGATGGCCCCCCAGACCTCCTTGGCGCCGTCCAGCGCGGCCTGAAACCGGCTTTTCCCCATCTGCCGGTGGCGGAAGATGTTCTCCAGGACCACGATGGCGTTGTCCACGACCATCCCGGAGGCGAAGGCCAGGCCCGCCAGGGAGATGGTGTTGAGGGACCTTCCGAACGCCTTAAGCAGGATGAAGGTGGACACGATGGAGATGGGGATGCTGAAACCGATGATGAAGATGCTGGAAGGGTTCTTGAGAAACAACAGGAGGACGGCCACGGCCAGGATGGAGCCGTACACCAGGTTCCGGAGGACGAGGTGGATGGAGTCGTTGATGTAAACCGTTTCGTCATAGACCTGGACGAGCCGGATGTCCTTTTCCTTGTAGAGCTGGTCGTTCAGGTAGGCGATCTCGCGCTTGAGCCCTTCCATGACCTCGAGGGTGTTGGCCCCAGTCTTGCGGTAGGCCCCGAAGCCGATGCTGGAGACCCCGTTGCGGCGGACGGCGAACTCCCGGTCCTTGTAGCCGAAGCGGACTTTCGCCACGTCCCGCAGGTAGACGGGCGCCCCGTCCTGCCGGGCGACGATGACGTTTTCGATGGGGCGCAGGTGGGTGAACTGTCCCACCGTCCGGACGACGTAGCGCCGCTTGCCCTCGTTGATGTTCCCCCCCTTGACGTTCCGGTTCTCGCGCAGGAGGGCGTCCCGCACCTGGGCGATGGTCAACCCCCGGGCGCTCAGGGCGGACGGGTCCAGGAGCACTTGCACCTCGCGCTCCTCTCCGCCGAACATCGATACGGCGCCGACGCCGGGGACCCGCTCCAGCCGGGGCTGGATGACGTCCTCGGCCTCGACCCGCACCTCGTTCAGGTTCCGCCGGGTCTCGATGGCGATCCAGGAGATGGGCTGCTCCTCCGTGGAGTTGACCGCGCGGATGATGGGCTCGTCCGCGTCGTCGGGAAGGTCCTTCACCAGCCCCCGCTTCTCGGACACGTCCAGCCGGGCGACGTCCTTGTTGGTTCCCCAGTCGAAGGACAGGACGATGGTGCTCCTTCCCTCGGCCGAGGTGGAGGTCATTTCTTCGAGGCCCTCCACGGAGTTCAGCTTCTCTTCCAGCCGGTCGGTGACTTCCTTTTCGACTTCCGCCGGCGCCGCGCCCAGGTACGTGGTTTCCACGGTGATCTCCGGCCGGTCCACCGTGGGGGTCATCTGGACCGGGATGCGCAGCATCGAGATCGCGCCGAAGAGGATCAAGAGGATGACCCCCACCAGCACGGAGACCGGATAGCGAACGCAGAAATCGATCAGCTTCATGGTGGAAAGCGCCCGGAGGTCAGTCGGAAGAGGGCGGGGGGCCCTGCGCCCCGGCCCGTCCCTTCTGGGTGGAGTCGCCGCCGCGCCCGTCCTTCGGCCACGGGCCGCCGGGGGGGCCGCTTCCCGGGGGCTCCTGGCCCGCTGGAGCCTTCACGGGGAGAATCTTCCCCTCGGGCGTGCGGACGGCGCGGATGAGGATGGGCCGGTCGTTTTGAAGGGCTTCGTTTCCCGTCACGATCACCTGATCTCCCTGGGAGAGGTCGCCTTGCACAATTTCGACGAGTCCTTCGACCACCCGGCCGGTTCTCACCGAGACCGCCCGCGCGCGGCCGTTCTCGGCGACGAAGACCTGGGTGTGGGTCCCCAGGGTGCTGAGGGCGTCTTTGGGGACCATCAGGGCGGGCCGCCTGGGGCCGTAAAAGAGAGTGACCCGCGCGAACATCCCCCCCTTCAGCAGGTAATCCGCGTTGGCCACCTCGATCTTCACCGGGAAAGTCCGGCTGGCGATGTCGGCCTGGGGGATGATGTGCCGGACCCGCCCTTCAAAGGTCTTCCCGGGATAGGCGTCCACCGTGATCAGGGCGCGGTCCCCCGCGCTGACGTTGCTGATGTGTCTTTCTGGGATTCCGGTCCGGACGAGAACGGTGTCGATGTTGATGATTTCGGCCACCTGCCCTCCCCGCTGGAGCCACTGGCCCACCTCGACGTATTTTTTCGTGATGAAGCCGGAGACGGGAGCCCGGAGGATGGTCTTTTCCAGCTCGTCTCTCATGCGGTCCAGGTTGGCCTTCTGCCGCTGGACCTCGGCCTCTTGGCCGGCGATGTCCTCTTCCCGGGTTCCCAGTTCGGCGAGGCGCAAGGACTGCTCCATCCGCTGGACCTGGTACTTGGCGGCCAGGTAGTCGCTCTCGGTCCGGTTGTATTCGGACAGGTTGATGATCTTGCTGCGCAAGAGCTCGGCCGCCCGCTCCAGGTCCCGCTGGTATTTTTCCATCAACGCCTTTTTTTCCCGGAGCTGGGCCCGGACCTCTTCGATCTCTTCCTTGCGCAGCCCTTTCCGGAGCTTCTCATGCTGCGCGACCGCTCTCCGGTAGGCCGCTTCCGCCTCCGCCAGGTTGATGCGGCGGTCGGAGTTCTTCAGGCGGACCAGGACGGTTTTCCCCTTTTCTACCCGGTCCCCCTCTTGGAGGGGGTACTCCTGGGTCAGGCCCTCGATTTCCGCGCTGACTGTGGTGGAGAGCTGGGCTTCGACGGTCCCGATGGCCGTGATTTGGCTGCTGATTTCGCTCGTGGTCACCGGGCTCACCACCACGGCGACGGGCGCGGGGCCCCACTCTCTCCTGGGGGGCTGGGCGGAGGGCGAAGAGGGGCCCGGCAGAAAGGCCGTGAAGGCGGTCGTCAGGATGAGAATCCGGAGTCGCCGCATTGGGATTCCCTTCCGAAGGTCCGCGCGATTCCCCTGGACGCGGGGACGGCCCGCGTCGATTGCTCGTGGCGGCGTATCGGCGAGGCCCCCCATGCCCGCAATGAGGCCCAGGAGAAAAGATTTAGGCGATGATCCGCGGCGTGTCAAACGGATGACTTCGCACCGTCCGCGGCTGACCTGCGGGCCGCCCTCCACCCCCGGCCCGTCCCCTGCCGTCGCGGCTCGATGAAGAGTGGTTCCGGTCGCTTAAAGGCCGTAGGCGCCCCCTCAGCCGGCCGACCGCCAACGTCTCCTTGCGACGCGATCGATGAGGACGACCGTCAGGTCCATGGCCACCAAGACCAGAAGGCATGTTCCCAGAGAGATGATGACCTTGACCGGCACCCGCAGGATGAACAGGTAAGGGTTCAGCCACTGCAACAGGGCGTAGGAGGCGAAGCTGATGGGCAAGGCCACGCCAAACCCCAGGATGAGTCCGAGCAGGACGATGGGCAAAGGGGGAGAGGCGTATTCGGGGGAGGGAGGCTTGCCGCGCACCGCGTCCACAATCCAGAAGATGACGTTGAAGACGATGACGACCAGATAGATGATGACGGTGAGTTGCGTCGCGCTGAAAATGTAGTTGACGTCGTAAGTCGGCACGGCTGGGCCGCTCTTTCTCTCGATTCCGATCCGCGGAGGTCACAGACCTCAAGAGGTCACAGACCTCAAGGTGGCCGCTTTGCCGGGAGGGAACCCCGCGACTTTTTCTTGTATCATCCTACACCAGAGAGGGTCAAAGGGAAAGGCGCCTTCGCTGCGCAGCCGCCCTGTGTTTCAGTGGACGGGAGCTGGTTTGCGCCCCTGAAAGGTCTCCCATGCAGTACAAGGCCGTCATCTTCGATCTGTTCGACACGGTGGTTTTCTTCGATTACGGAAAGATGCCGGAGGTCGTCGTCAACGGGGAGACCCGGCGGACGACCATGGGGAAGACCTATGAAATCCTTCGCGAACGGATACCGGGCCTGAGCTGGGACGCGTTTTTCAACGCGCTGGCGGAAGCGGACGAGGAGATCCGGCCCCTCAAAGAGGCGGGACGGGAAGTTTGCTCTACGGAGAGGTTCCGGCGTCTCCTGGGAAAGCTCCATGCGGAGGAATCCCAATTTCTCTCCCGGAACTTCATCGAAGACCTGGTCCGGATGCACATGGAGGCCCTCCTCGGCTGCGCCTACCTGCCCGGCGGCCATCCTGCCGTCTTGGAGGCCTTGCGCCGGCGATACCGGTTAGCGCTCTTGTCCAATTTCGACTACGCGCCCGCCGCAAAGAAAATGTTGGACGAGATGGGCCTGAGGAGCTACTTTTTGCGCGTTGTCATCTCCGACGAGCTGGGCTGGCGGAAGCCGCATCCTCGGGCCTTTCAGGGATTGGTGGAGGTGTTGGGCGTCGCGCCTTGGGAGAGTCTGTACGTGGGCGATACCTATGAGACGGACGTGGTCGGGGCGAAAGGGGCGGGCCTCGGCGCCGCTTGGGTGAATCCTTCCGGCAAGCATCCGCCCTCCGGCGGGACCCGCCCGGACATCGAGGTGCGCTCTCTGGCCGAGCTGATGCAGCGCCTGATGCCGACCTGGGAAGGGAGGGGCCGATGAAGCTGGCTCTCGCGGCGGCCCTCACGGCCGCAGGGGTCGTCGGCGCGGCCGCACTGGTTGCGTCTTTGGTCGGGGGGATTCCCGCTCCCCAGGACGACTACACGCCGGCCACCGTCTCCGGGCGCGTCGTCTTTCAGGAGGCGTGCGTCAAATGCCACGGCATAGACGGGAAAGGGACCGCCCTGGCGCCTCCCCTCAAAGGGAGGAGCCTCCCCCCGGAGCGTATTCGGAGCCGGGTGGAATCCGGCTCCGGGCGGATGCCCAAGTTCCCGAACATCACCGGGGAGGCTTTGCGCGACCTGGCTGCGTTCGTCCATCGTCTGTGACGTTTAGGGAACGGGGAAGTATGGCATAATGACCCTGCGGGGCGATGGATGCGCCCCGCGAAAGATTCCGGCCAGGGGGGATACCGCCGTGCTCTCAGGTTATCCGCGACATTCAGGGTCTCTGCTGTATGACGCCCGCCAGGAACACGATTCCTGCGGGGTCGGATTCGTGGCCGATTGCGGCGGCGAGCCCTCGCACCACATCCTGGAGACGGCGCTGACCTGTGTGGAGAACGTGACGCACCGGGGAGCCGTCGCGTCCGACGCCGGAACCGGCGACGGGGCCGGCGTCATGACCCAGATCCCCTTCCGCCTGCTGGAGAAGGAAATTCAGCGGCTCGGCCACTATGTGCATGACCCCTCGGACCTGGCGGTGGGGATGTTTTTCCTCCCCCGGGAGCGGGCGGGCCTGGAGCGGTGCCTCCAGCTGGCCGGGGAGGCCGTGGGGGTCTACCAGCTCGACCTGTTCGGGTGGCGGGAGGTTCCCGTGGCTCCGGCCGTTCTTGGCCGCAAGGCGGCGGCGACCCGACCCGAGATTCGCCAGCTGCTCCTCGGTCGGCCCAGCCTCATGTCCGAGGACGCCTTTGAGCGCCGCCTCTATCTGGTTCGCAAATCCATCGAGAACCGGGCCCGCGCCGAAGGCCTGCGGGGGCTTTACATCGCCTCTCTCTCGAACCGCACGGTGGTGTACAAGGGGCTGATGGTGGCGTCCCAGTTGGCCGGGTTTTATCCGGATCTGCGCAA
Source organism: Candidatus Tectimicrobiota bacterium (assembly GCA_016190025.1). The sequence goes on along the minus strand of JACPRG010000149.1, from coordinate 1,980 downwards.
CCCCGAATTCCAGACCGCCGTCGCCATGTACCACCAGAGGTACAGCACGAACACCTTCCCCGCCTGGGCGCTGGCCCAGCCGTTCCGCTACCTGGGCCACAACGGCGAGATCAACACGATCCAGGGAAACCGCATCTGGATGGGGGCGCGCGAACCCGAGCTCCGCTCGCCGGTCTGGCGCGAGACCGTGGAGGAGATGCGCCCTCTCGTCAGCGGCGAGGGGAGCGATTCCATGAGTCTCGACAACGCCCTGGAAGTCCTGAAGGTGTCGGGTCGCGACCTGATCCACGGCGTCATGATGCTCATCCCCGAGGCGTGGGAAAACATGCCGCACATGCCAGCGGAGAGCCGGGCCTTCTATCAGTATCACGCCTGTCTTTGCGAGCCCTGGGACGGGCCGGCCGCCGTCACCTTCTGCGACGGGGTGATCGTCGGGGCCATCCTGGACCGGAACGGCCTCCGCCCGGCCCGTTATCTCATCACGACCGACGGGCGGGTCGTCATGGGATCGGAGGCGGGCGTCGTGGAGGTGGATGAGGCCAAGGTCTTGCGGAAAGGGCAGCTCAATCCGGGGGAGATCCTTGCGGTGGACACCCGCAAAGGGGTCGTCCTGCCGGATGAGGACGCCAAGCAGCCGTATTTCCGCCGCCGACCGTACGCTTTGTGGGTGCGCAAGCATATGGTGGAGTTGAAGGACCATCTGACCCGGGCGAAGGGGGAGTCCTCGGCCCCGGTTGACGTCCGGCTCCAGAAGGTCTTCGGCTACACGGCCGAGGAAATGACGCATCTCTTCCGGGAAATGGGCATCGAGGGAAAGGAGCCGACCGGCTCGATGGGGGACGATACCCCGTTGGCCGTCCTCTCTCGTCATCCGCGCCTCCTCTACGACTACTTCAAGCAGAGGTTCGCCCAGGTGACGAACCCGCCCATCGACCCGGTGCGCGAGAAGGTGGTGATGTCTTTGAGCCGGTATCTGGGGGTCCGCCGGAGCCTGCTGGAGGAGACCGAACACCACGCCCGGCGGATCTACCTGAGCGCGCCGGTTCTCCGGGCGGACGAGCTCCAGGCCTTGCGGTCCCTGGACTTTCCGGAGCTTCAGTCTCAAACGCTCCACTGCCTGTTCGACGCCTCGGGAGGCGCCGGCGAGCTCCTGCGGGCGCTCGATAGTCTGTGCGACTCGGCCCTGGTCGCCGTCCAGGTGGGGAAGACCCTTCTCGTCCTGAGCGATCGGGGCGTCGGCGCCTATCTGGCGCCGATTCCGATGCTGCTGGCGGTCGGCGCGGTCCACCAGCATCTCATGCGCAAGGGGTGCAGGATGAGGGCCAGCCTGGTGGCCGACGTGGGCGAGGCCCGGGACGTGCACCACCTGGCCCTTCTCATGGGTTACGGGGCGAGCGCCATCCATCCGTATCTGGCGCTGGAGACCGTGGCGGATCTGGCGCGCCAGGGCCGGGACGTCCCGCCCGATGAGGCCGTTCGGAGCTACCTCCGGGTGGCCGAGAAGGGCCTCCTGAAGGTCATGTCCAAAATGGGCGTTTCCTGCCTCAGCAGCTACCACGGGGCGCAGACCTTCGAGGCCATCGGCTTGGGGGAAGAGGTGATTGGCCGGTGCTTCCCCGGCACGCCGTCTCCGATCGGCGGCCTGGGATTCGACGGGATCGGCGAGGAGGTCCTGGCCCGGCACCGGGAGGCGTACGGGGACGGCGGCGATGGGAAGTTGAAACAGGGCGGGAGCTACCGCTACCGAAAGACCGGAGAGTATCACGCCTTCAACCCGGACGTGGTGAAGGCCCTCCACCGGGCGGTCCGCGAGGAGAACCTGGATTCGTACTTTTCGTATGCCGAGCTGGTGAACCGGCGGACTCCCACCGTGTTGCGGGATCTGCTGCGAGTCCGGGAGATGGAGGCCTCTCGGTGGGCGCCCCTGGAGGAGGTGGAGCCGGTGGAGGCCATCTGGAGGCGGTTTGGGACGTCCGGCAT
>JACPRG010000148.1 GCA_016190025.1 Candidatus Tectimicrobiota bacterium | reverse complement strand
TCTTTCCGGAGTGGGCGCTCAGGAGCTCCAGGCAGCGGGCGTATCTCTTGTGGCCGGCGACGTCGCCGGGGTCGTTCAGGCCGCGCAGGAGGATGAAGTGGTTCGCCCGGGCGGCGACGCGGTCTCCCCGGACGATCTCGAGGGCGAGTTGCGTGTACGACCCTTCGATGATGTAGCACTCGCTCTTGTCCAGGAACTCGATGTTGCCCGGTGTGCTCATGGGGCTCTGGACGAGCTTCGCCAGGATGGCGCCGGCCGCGGAGGCGGCGTCCTCGAACTCGAGTCCGTCGCGCATGAGCTGCCCCCGGTCCAGGGCGCGCAGGGTCGTCAGGTCCACCTTCTTTTCCTTGAGCTCGAGGGTCCGCCCGATGTTGCTGCCCGTCACCAATCCCGCGTCGCTCATCCCCATCTTGAGGCCGGTCGAGCCGGCTGCGGCGACTCCCAGGATGCGGTGTCCCGACTCCGAACGGCCGTCCAGGACGACGTTGATCTCTTTATTGAGGTGGAAGTTCGGCCCGGTCAGGGTCTTGCCGCCCACCTTGTCGCTGTTCTTGAGGAAGATGGGGCTGCCGGACGCCGAGGCCTTCCCCAGGGCCATGAGGACCGTGCAGCCTTCCTGGAACACCGAGTCCTCGTACAGGTTGAAGGCCAGCAGGTCTTCCATGGGGCGGTCCGCGCCGCGGGCCAGGGCCTCGATCTCCTCCAGGCGGCGGGCGCCGAGATGGCGCTCTCCTTGTCGGAGGGTTCGGAGGACCCCCTTGCGGTGGAACCCCCGTTCCTTCAGCTTTTCCCAGAAGAGGTGCAGGTTGTCCTCGATGGCGGGGCGGGAGGCCGCCCCCTGGTTTTCGAGGGCCGCGATCATTGAGTTCTCCTCCAGCAGATCATCGGGGCCGGTTCCGCAAAAAAAGAAGAGGCGTTCCGGGAGGCCGCGCCTTTGAACAAAAGGGGCGCCCGGCTCGCTACTTCTGCTTGCGGGTTCCGCGGCTCTTTCGGGCTCCATCGGGCTTGTGGTCCACGGGGCATACGAGCTGGCCCATGGGCTTGCCGACGATCTTCCCGTTCTTCATGACGACGTTTCCGCGGACGATGGTGCAGACGGGCAGGCCCTTCACCTTCCAGCCGTCGAAGGGCGTGATCTTGCTCTTGGAGTGGAGGCCCTTGGCGTGGATCACGGCCGTCTTTTTCATGTCCACGAGGGTGAGGTCCCCGTCGCTCCCGATGGCGATGCAGCCCTTTTGCGGGTACATCTGCCAGACTTTGGCGGGGTTCTCGGACTGCGCGCGGACGTACTGGTTGAGGGTCAGCATCCCCTTGTTGACCTGCGTCAGCATGAGGGGGACGTTGGTCTCAACGCCCGGGAAGCCGGGGATGGTGTCCCAGATGCTTTTGGCCGACTTTTCCTCGATGGTGTGGGGGGAGTGGTCGGTGGCGATCATGTCGATGGTCCCGTCCCTGAGGCCCTCCCACAGGGCATCCTGGTTTCCGCGGTAGCGGATGGGGGGGTTCATCCGCAAGAGGTTCCCCAGCTTCTTCATGTCCTCGGCGACCAGGAGGAGGTAGTGGGGTCCGGTCTCGACGGTCACGTCCACCTCCCCCCTGGCCTTGACCTCGCGGATCATCTGGATGACCTCTTTGCACCCTTCGTGCAGGTCGTGCAGCTTCGCCCCGGTCTCCTTGCAGTACAGGATGGCGGTCATCACCGCTTCGACGGCCGAGATGGGGGGGCGGCTGTCCACGTGGGCGAGGGGATCCGTCCGGCCCTGGGCCTTGAGCTTCTCGATGAGGTGGCTGATGATGGGCCGGTGCTCACCGTGGATGCACGTGCGGCGGCCGGTTTCGGCGATGATCTTCCAGGCCTCGAGCAGATGGCCGTCGTCCGGGGCGGGGATCCCGCCGACGGTCTCCCCCAGAAACACCTTGTAGCCGATGACGCCGGCCTTCCAAAGGCCCTTCAGCTCGTTGATGTTGGTGTTGAGCACCACGGCAAGGACGGCGATGTCGATGTAGGACTTTCCTTCCAGACACTTCTTTTTGAGGAGAAAGGATTCCACGTCCGCCGTGGGGGGCTTGACGTTGGGCATGTCCACGACGGTGGTGATCCCGCCGCAGGCCGCCGCCTGGCTTCCGGTGTTGAAGTCCTCCTTGTACTCCAGACCCGGCTCCCGGAAATGGACGTGCGCGTCGATGAGGCCCGGCAGGACGTTCAGCCCCTTGGCGTCGATGACCGTCCGGCCCTCCGGCATGCTGGTCTCTTCGCCGATGGCGACGATGATGCCCTTATCGATGCCGATGGCCGCCTCGAACGTGGAATCCGGGGTGACGATGGTTCCGTTGCGGACTAGAAGGTCGATGGCCACGATTTTCTCCTCAGTGGAAAATTTCTCCCGACCGAATTGAACGAACTGAAGCCCCCCGGACCAGCTTCGGGAGGATGAACTCCCTTTTTCAAAGAGAATTAGTGTTTAGCAGAGATGCCCGTTGGTGTCAACCGACCGGCCGGGTCCTGAGGTTGACAAGGTGGACTCCGGCGGTGTACACAGCGGAGAAACTGGTTTCAAAACGAGTGGTCTCGCTGCTGGGACGGCACCTCGGTGAAGATTTTCGATTACCAGATCCCCCAGGACATCAAAGAGGCGGTGGCGCTTCTGGAGGCGAGGGGAGAGCGGGCCCGGGTGATCGGGGGCGGGACGGCCCTCTTCGCCCTGATGAAGGAGCGGCTCGTCTCGCCCGAGTGCCTGGTGGAGTTGAAGGGTCTCTCCGACTTGAAGTTTTTGCTCCTGGCGGATGGCGACCTGCGCATCGGGGCGATGACCACGCTCACGGAGATCGAGAGGTCCCCCGTCGTCCGCAAGGGCGTTCCTTTCCTGTCGGAGGTCGTGGCGAAGGTGGCCTCCCGCCGCCTGCGTAACCAGATCACCCTCGGGGGGTGTCTCGCCTACGGGGAGACGGCCTCGGACCCGCCCGCCGCCTGTCTCGCCCTGGACGCGTCGGTCCGCGCCGTCCGCAAAGGCCACTCGCGGACCCTCGAGGTCAAGGACCTGTTCGTGGATCAGTACGAGACCTGCCTGAAGGCGGGAGAGGTGATAAGCGAGATAACGATACCGAAACCCAAGGAAAATTCGATATTTGGACACTATAAGTTCACGCCACGCTCGAAGGCGGATAAGCCCACCCTGGGCATCGCCGTCCGGTTGGACCCGGCTCCGGACGGGCGCTCTTGCACGGACGCGCGGGTCGCCTTTTCCAACGCGGCGCGGACGCCGATGCGGTCCGCCGCCGCCGAGAGAGCGCTGTGCGGACGCCCGCTTGATGAGGGGGCCTTCGGGGCCGCGGCGGAGGCCGCCTGGGGCGAGGTCAACCCGCCCGACGATGTCTACTGCACGGGCGCCTACAAGCGCGAGATGGTGAGGGTGCTCCTGCCGCGCCTTCTCCGCCAGGTGGCCGCGGGGCGCTCCTCGGGACGCCTGTGACGGCGTGAACCCTCGCTGAGCCCTGGGGAAAGACCGACGTGGATCGAAAACGAATCCGCCTCACCGTGAATGATGAGCCCGTGGAGCTCACCGTCTCCGTCCACCGCTTTCTCTCCGAGGTGTTGAGGGAGGACTTGGAGCTCACGGGGACGAAGGTGGGCTGCGACGTCGGGGTGTGCGGCTGCTGCACCGTGTGGGTGAACGAGGAGCTGGCCTGTTCCTGCCTCCTCCCGGCCGTCCGCGTGGACGGGGCGGAGGTCCGGACCATTGAGGGCGTGGCCCGGGGGGACGCGCTGCACCCGGTGCAGGAGGCCTTTATCGAGTGCGGCGCGGTTCAGTGCGGTTTCTGTACGCCCGCCATGGTCTTGACGGGCATCTCGCTCCTGAAGGAGATTCCCAATCCCAGCGCGGCCCAGATTCGGGAGGCGCTGCACGGCAACTACTGCCGGTGCACGGGCTACGTCAAGATCATCGACGCCATTCAGCGGGCCGCAAAGAAGATGGCCGGCAAGTCGGACGGAAAGGAAAAGGAAGCGGCCGGGAAGCCGCGCCGGAAGAAGTGACGGGCCGGTGAGGCCGACGCTTCCGGCTCGAACCGGCCTGGCCTTCGCGCGCCGTTCGGGTTGGGGAGGGGGCAGATGAGCGAGAGCGACCTTCGCTACATTGGGAAATCCGTCAAGAAGAAAGACGCCTTCCTGAAGGTGACGGGCCGCGCCCGGTATACGGCCGATCTCCCCATGCCCCGAGCCCTGACGGTGCGGATTCTCCGGAGCCCCGTCCCTCACGCCCGCATCCGGGGGATCGACGCCTCCAAGGCCCTCGCCCTGCCGGGGGTGAAGGCCGTCCTGACCCACGAGAACACGCCCGACGTCTTGTACAACAGCTACTGGCGGGAGCCGGTGGACGACGACCGGCTGCTTCCCGACGAGCGGGCGTTCTCCCCCGTGGTCCGGCACGTGGGGGACCGGGTGGCGGCCGTCGCGGCGACATCCCCGCAGACCGCCGAGGAGGCCCTCGACCTCATCGAGGTCGATTACGAGCATCTGCCCGTGGTGGGGGACCCGGAGAAGGCCCTCGAGCCCGGCGCCCCGGCCGTCCACGGGGGCACCAACCTCCTGAAGCACGTGGAGTGGACCATCGGCTCGGTGGAGGAGGGCTTTCGCGAGTGCGCGGTGGTCGTGGAGGACTCCTTCGAGACCCATGTGGTCCAGCACGCGCCGATGGAGACCCACACCTACGCCGCCGAGTACGACGCCTACGCCGCCCGGCTGACCGTCTGGACGTCCACCCAGGGGGTTCACAACATCCGGATCCTCCTGGCCAAGGTCCTGGGCATGCCCCTCACGCGCATCCGGGTCATCAAGCCCTTCACCGGGGGCAGCTTCGGGGGGAAGAACGACCTGTTCGACGAGATCGTGGTGGCCCTGATGGCGATGCGCACGGGCCGGCCGGTCCGGCTGACCCTCACCCGCTGGGAGGAGTTCGTGGGCACGCGGACGCGCCACGCCAACCGCATGCGCCTGAAGCTGGGGTTCAAGGCGGACGGGACGATGCACGCCCGCGAGCTCCGGGCGTACCTGAACGCCGGCGCGTACTCCGCCGCCAGCCCCAAGGTGGCCATGACCACCGGTCACCGGTGGATGATGCTCTACCGCACGCCGCACGTCCGGTACGAGGGGTTCGCCGCCTACACCAACTTCCCCGTAGCGGGGGCCTTCCGCGGGTTCGGGACCCCCCAGCAGACCTTCGCCATGGAGGTGCTGATGGACCGGGCGGCTCGGGATCTGGGCGTCGACGCCCTGGAGCTTCGCCTCAAGAACCACGTGCGGGTGGGCGACTGGGATGAGATGAGCAAGATCACCATTCGAAGCTCCGGGATGGAGGAGTGCATCCGCAAAGGGGCCGAGGCCGTCGGCTGGGCGGAGAAGCGGGGCAAGCGGCTGCGGAGCGGCTCGAAAGTCCGGGGCGTCGGGATGGCCATCGGCACCCACAATACGGGGGTGAAACCCTTCGTGAACGAGATCACCGGGGCCGTTTTGAAGCTGAACGAGGACGGGACGGTCAACATCGCGGTGGGGGCCTGCGACCTGGGACAGGGCTCCGACACGATCCTGGCGCAGGTGGCCGCGGAGGTGTTGGGGATCGATCCCGACCGGATCGATGTCTTCAGCGGCGACACCGAGTTCTGCCCGTACGACAACGGGACGCACAGCAGCCGCCAGGCCTATCTCGCCGGAAACGCCGTGCGCCTTGCGGCCCTGGAGGCGCGGGACCAGCTCCTGGCCGCCGTGGCCGACAAGCTGGAGGCCGCCCCCCAGGACCTGGCGTGCGCCGACGGGCGCATCTCCGTCCGGAGCGCCCCGGACCGGGCTCTGCGCTTCGAAGAGGCGGCCATGTACGCCATCCACTGCGACAAAAACGTCCAGGTGATGGGACGGGGGACCTTCGCGCCCGAGACCAACTGCCCCCCGTTTCTGGCCCAGTTCGCCGAGGTGGAGGTCGATACGGAGACGGGGGAGGTCAGGGTGCTGAAGCTGGTCTGCGCCCACGACCTGGGGCGCGCCATCAATCCCCAGATCTGCGAGGGGCAGATCGAAGGGGGCGCTGGCCAGGGGGTGGGCTACACCCTCATCGAGCACTTGGTGGTGGACCCGGCCACCTGCCTGCCCCTGAACGCCAACATCGTGGATTACCGCATCGCGTGCTCGGAGGACATGCCGGAGGAGACGATCCCCATCCTCGTCGAATCCCACGAGCCGACGGGCCCCTGGGGCGCGAAGGGCCTGGCCGAGCCCGCCCTGGTTGGGATCGCCCCCGCCATCGCCAACGCCGTCATCGACGCGACGGGCGCGCGGATCAACTCCCTCCCCATCAACGCCGAGCGCCTGTTGGCGATGCTGAAAGGAAACGGGGCGTAAGGGCGGGCAATCGGCGCGCGCGCCTCATCCCAGGCGGAGCACGTCGTTGACGCGGAAGATGATTCGGGTGACCGTCCTTCGATCTTCCTGAAATTCAACCAGGATGCCGCGCAGGTACTTCCATTGCAGCGTGGCGTTCTCGGAATATTCGACGCTTTCGGGAGGGCCGAACCTCTTCCGGACGTCGGAGGCCAAGGTCCGCTCTTTCGGGATGACCCGGATTGTGACGGCGACCTGGGGGTCCCGCTTTTCCTCTTCTTCCTCGGCCGATGCGCCTGATTTTGTCCGCTGGGCGGGCTCGGCGGAGAGAGAGTCCTCCTCGCTGAAGAAAAATTCGAAGACGACCGTTCTTGCGTCCTTGACGTCCCGGAAAAGCCACCGGGTCAGGAAATCCCGGGTCTCCGTGTAATCGGGCAGCCCCAGCACTCTCACGATGTCCACGCGCCTGGAAACGCCCGGAAGGATGCCGTGCCACCCTGTCTGGAAGCGCTGGTCCGCCAGGTGTTTCCTGAATTCCCGTTTCAGATCCTTGAAGGGGATCGGTTTCCGGGCCTCCGGTCTCCCCGCCAAGGCGCGCAGTGGCGCCGGGACCGCGTAGCCCTTGTACTGATAGCCCCACACCAGGAGGAGTTCTTTCGGGATGGATGCCGGGGCTCTGGGCGGCGGAGGCGCCCCCGCGGGGGGGCCCGTCGGAGGGCCCTGCCCCCACCCTTGAGACGGCAAGCCCGCAAGGAGGACGGCGGCGATGGTCAGTCGAAAAGTCCGGCGCATGTTCTTCAGCCTCCCGGTTCATTTCCCGAAAGGCATTTTGCCGGAAAGGGTGATCCGGGGCAACGAATTCGGCATTTCATGCTCCACGAGGCCGGAGGGTGGCGTCTCCCGCGGGGGGCGCGCGGGTGAAAAACGCCGACCCGTCAAGACAGGATAGGCGAAGTTCATGGTTGTGTCATCAGGCTGGGGATTTTATACTCACGGGAGCGTTCCCTGGCTCTTTCTTCGGGGCCGGTTCTTGCCGGGGAAAAGGTGAAATCTTCGACGGGATTGCAGCTTGACGGCGATGCGGGCCGGGGGCTGAACATGCGTTGCGATGCCCCCCATCCAGCCTTTTTGGGTGTCCCCTCTGGAAGACGCACCTGTTTCGGCCCATTGTCCGCCGCCTTCACGTGGTTCGTTCGGATTCAAGGAATCCTGGGAGTCGGTGATGAAGCCGGCTGCGACACGGCGAAAACCTCTCCGTTCTGCCGCGGCCGGCTGGGGCATTCCCTTCGAGAGAGGAGAACGGAGATGTCCAGACGGATCGTTTGTCTGGTCTTGACGGCTTTGACGGTGGCCCTCGGCGCGGCCGGCACAGGGGACGCGGTCACCCGGCTGAAGTGGGGTTCCACCAGCGTGCGCTCCGGCCTGTACGCCAACACCGTGGCCATGGCGGGCGTGGTCAACCGGGCGTATCCGGGCAATGTCCAGATCACGGTGGTGGAAACGGGGGGCTACGTGGAGAACCTGGTCCGCCTGCAAAAGGGAAGCATCGCCCTGGGGCCGGCGGACGCGGCGGCCGGGTACGCCAGCTACAAGGGGATCCTGGACTTCCAGGGAAGGCCCCACGCGGACCTGAGGTCTCTGTGGGGCGGCTACATCACCCCCATCCACATCCTCGCCAGCAAGAAGAGCGGCGTCACCACCTTGCAAGGCCTGAACAGGCTGTCTTTGGCGATGAACCCCGGGACGACCTCCGGCAGGCTGATGGAGTTCTTCTTCCAGGCCCTGGACATCAAGCCCAAGTACAAGCTCATGGGCCTCGGGGCGAGCCCGGACGCCCTGAAGTCGGGGGTGGTGCAGGGCTGGTACAAGGCCGGTTACAAGGACGCGGCCATCCTGGATGTCGAGGCGGCCATGGACATCAACATCATCCCCGTCGGATTCGAGGACATCAAGAAGATGAACCAGAAGTTCCCCGGCCAGGGGAAGGCCTTGACCGTCCCGGCGGGTCTGTTCAAGGCGCTCAAACAGGACCAGCTCAGCTTCGCCTACGTCATCACGGACTTCGTGCGCAAGGACACCCCGGGCGACGCGGTCTACAAGATCGTGAAGGCCGTCTGGGAGAACCGCAAGGCCATCGTGGGCTCTTTGACCACCCTGCGGGCCGGCAAGTTCGAAAGGCTCTTTGAGAACGCCGTCGAGCACGACCTGGGAGTGCCGTTCCACGCCGGCGCCGTTCGGTTCTACGAGGAGGTGTTGCGCGTCAAGGTCCCGGCTCATCTGCGTCCGCCGGAGATGTGAGAGGGGGCGATGGGGGGGCCCGCCTGCGCGGGAGCTGAGGCGGAGGAGGGCGCCCCGGCGCCCCCCCTGCGGGAGGTGGGCTGATAGTGCGGGACTTGGCGGGAGTCTGGAAGTGGGTCGCGGGAATCTGTGTGGCCGTGTGGAGCCTCTTTCTGGTGTACACGGCCCTCACGGTGGCCTTCCACCCTGTTCTCCAGGGCTCCATCTCCCTGGCCTTCGGCCTGGTCCTCGTCTTCATCGCGTATCCCGTCCACCCCGCCGTCCAGTCGAGGGCGTCCGGCTCCCCGGCGGGCCGCTTCCTGTTGGGGACGCCCCGCGGGCCGGGGGCGTTGGACCTCGTCCTGGCCGCGGTCAGTCTCATCCCCTGTATTTACCTGATGTGGAATTGGGAGGACCTGGTCCGGAGGCCGGGGATATACGAGCCCTTCCACATCGTCCTGAGCGTCGTCCTCGCCGTGGGCCTCCTGGAGGGGACCCGGCGGGCCCTCGGGTTCGTCATCCCCCTGCTCGTCCTCCTGTTCATCCTGTACGGCTTGCTGGGGTCCTGGATTCCCGGCGGCTTCGGCCACGCCGGTTTCGGCCTGGAGGAGATTTTCTACCAGTTCTATCTCATGACGGAGGGCATCTGGGGGCTCCTCACCGATTTGACCAGCCGGCTGATCGCGCTCTTTGTGATCTTCGGCCCGGTCCTGTTCGCCACCGGGGTGGGCAAGACCTTCCTGGACCTGGCCAAGGTGTCGGGGGGCCGGCTGCGCGGGGGCGCCGGACACATCGCCACCATCTCCAGCGCCTTCTTCGGGATGCTCTCGGGTTCTGCCGTGGCCAACGTGGCGACCACGGGCGCCTTCACCATTCCGACGATGAAGCGCCTGGGGTTCAGGGCCGACACCGCGGGGGCGATCGAGGCCGCGGCCTCCTCGGGCGGGCAGATCATGCCGCCCATCATGGGGGCGGGGGCCTTCGTCATGGCCGAGATGCTGGGGATCTCCTATGTGAGCGTCATGATCGCCGGGACGATCCCGGCGGTGATCTATTTCGCCGGGATCCTGGCGGGCGTATGGGTAGAGGCCGGGAGACGGGGCATTCAGAAGATGCCGGCGGACCAGATCCCTCCGCTGCGGGAGGTGTTCGCGCCCCGGCAGATCCTGGTCTTTATGATCCCGGTCGGGTTGCTGGTCTATCTCCTCGTTCGGCTCTATCCGGCCCAGTTCGCCGCCGCCTGGGCCATCCTGGCCGCCATGGCGGTGTTTCTCCTGATGGGGCCTCTGCGCCGCGGGGATGTCTGGGAGAGGCTGAAGACCATCGGCCGGGGCTATTACACGGCGGTCCTCTCGTCCCTGGCCTGGCTGATGGTCATGATGAGCTGCGTCCAGATGGCCGTGACCATGATTTCGCTGACCGGCTTCGGGGTGAAGGTGTCGGAATTGATTCTGGCCCTGTCCGGGACGAGCCGGGCGCTGGCGCTGCTCGCGACGATGCTCACCGCCATCATCCTGGGGATGGGGATGACGACCACGGCGGCCTACGTCATCGCGGCCGCCGTGTTGGCGCCGGCCCTCGCCCAGCTCGGCGTGCCCGATCTGGCCGGCCACCTGTTCATCTTCTACTTCGCCATCAAGTCGGGTCTGACGCCCCCCGTCTGCATCGCCGTCTTCACCGCCACGGCCATCTCCGGCGGCAACTGGCTCCGGACCGCCTGGGACGCCATGCGCCTGGGGATCGGGGGATACATCGTTCCATTCTACTTCATCTACAACCCGGCCCTCCTCATGCGCGGAAGTCCGTTGCACATCGTTGTGGCCGTCGCGAGCGCGACGGTGGCCATGTTCGCCATCGAGGCGGGCGTGATGGGCTTTCTGCGGAGACCGGCGACCCTTTTGGAGAGGGCTCTCTACGTCGCGGGAGGGCTCTTCCTGTTGGACCCAAACCCCTTCACCGACCTGCTGGGGCTCGGCGTCGCGGGATTGGGGTATCTCAGTGAGAGGGCGAATTTCTCCCCGCGGCTCTTGGGAGGGCGGCCGACCGGTTGAATCCCGCGCATTGGATCCTCTCCGGGCGCGCGCGGCCCCCGGGAGGGACGGCCGGGTTGAGTCGCCCCGGGGGCTTCGCCGCGGCCGAGAGGCCGCCGATCCTCCTTGAAGTCACTTGTCTTTGCGGTAGCTGGCGCGGACGACGGTCTTGATGCCGCCGCGGACGGAGAAGTCGCCGACCACTTCCATCCTTTCGGGCGCACAGGCGGCGACCAGGTCGTCCAGGATCTTGTTGGTGGCGGTTTCGTGGTGGATGCCTACGTTCCGGTATGAATGGATGTAATACTTGAGAGATTTTAGTTCAACTAATTGATTTCCTGGCGTATATTCTATTCGAATCTCCGCGAAGTCGGGTTGTCCGGTGATGGGACACAGGCACGTGAATTCCGGAATGGAGGTGCTGACGGTGTACTCGCGCCCCGCATAGGCGTTGGGAACGCATTCCAGCGCCGGGAACTCAGCCTCGGTGTAATGGATGGGACGGGAAAGGAAGGTGGCTGTCGGACCCTTTGGCATGCGGCTTTCCTTCTTGCACAGAATTGGGGTGTTTGCCCCTCAGGACGGTTGTGCAGACGAGGCGCTTCTTTTCCATCATACCCGCTTTTGGGGATTTCTCCTAGATTGTCGTACAATATATTCGATGTCGCAGTCGGGCGTTTTCCCGCAGTTGAGGTGTTTCGAGCCTTGGAGGCATATTGGATGGATGGTGCTCTGGCGAGAGACCGTGAATGAGTCGGCAAAAAGGGACACCGGGCGGATCCGATAAGGAACCACACAACACCGAGCACGCGGGGTCCAAAAAGGGGGGAAGCAAGACGACGCGGACAAGTTACAGGGATAGACTTTCCGGCATCGAGCGCGAGCAGATGGAAATTCATCAGAGCCGCTTTTATTCCTCGAACGAGCTGGATCGCTTTCTCCTGCTGATGCTGGGATTGATCGCGACCGTGGCTTTTGTCAGCCTTTACTTGACGGGAAACCTCTGAAGTCTTCTGCCCCGTTGCTCCTTTGGGCGGCTGCCGATCCGTCCGTCACAGGATTTGGACGCTGTCCGTTTCGACGCGGGTGAAAGAAGGGGGAGTCCCTTTCTTTCACCCGTTCGGCGGGGCGGATTCACCGGCGCAGGTCTCGGAGGCGGCGAACGCGTCCGCAAAGCGGCGGGCGGGCAAAGGGCTTTACTTGAAGGGCGCAAGTGTTATCCTATCGGGAATGGGCACGAGCGGCGGAAGGGGGGGAGCCTTTTTCCTCGGGTGAAGTCGCTGTTGCGCGCGGCTTTCCCTCCGAGAGGGGAGACGCGCTGGGACGCGGGTGGCATGAGTGCGTGCAGAGGCAACCCACTTGAGGAGTGAGATCCCATGAAATCTCGAAGAGTCTTGGCCTTCGTATTCTTGGCGGTTGCTTGGATGCTCCTTTTCCGTCCGCAGGCGTATGCCGAAAAGCTCGCCTTCGCCCATGACTGGGTCCCCTACGGCAAGCACGCCAGTTTTTACGCGGCGGCCGAGAAAGGCTACTTCAAGGCGGTCGGCTTGGAGGTCCAGGTCCTCCGCGGCCACGGCGGCGCCGATACGGCGAAGCGGGTGGCCCAGAAACAGATCGACTTCGGCTTCGCCGACGCCCCCTCGGTGATCATCACCCGCGCCCGGGGCGGGATGATCAAGCTCATCGGTATCGTCGCCGATAAGGGGATGAACGTGGTTTACATATTGGAGAAATCGGGGATCCGGGAGCCCAAGGACCTTTCCGGCAAGACCGTCGGGGACACCCAAGCGGGGGCCTGCATCACCATCTTTCCCGCCCTGGCCAGGCTGCACAAGATCCAGGATTGGAAGCATGTGGTGATGTCGCCGGCGGCAAAGAACCCCAGCCTTCTGGCGGGCAAGGTGGACGCCATCTGCACCTTCGTCACGGTCGGCCCTGTCGTGTACACCATGGGGAAAAAGCAGAGGACCCCCGTCCGCGAGATCACATTCGCCGACTGGGGCCTGGATATGGCCGGGGCGGGGATGATCGCCCGGGATGAGACCATCCAAAGCAGCCCGGACCTGGTCCGCCGGTTCAATGAGGCCATCTACAAGTCCATGGCTTGGGCGGTGGAGAATCCGGATGAGGCCATCGGCCTCTTCCTGCGGCTCCATCCGGCGATGAACCGGGAACTGACGCGGCTGGAGTGGGAGGTGGCGGCCAAGCACCTGATGACGGAAACGGCGAAAAAGCACGGGATCGGCTACACGGACCCGGAGAAGTTGAAGCGGACCGTGGAGCTGGTCGTCAAGTACAGCGAGAAGGTGCCGCCCGTGAAGGCGGAAGACCTCTACACCAACCAGTTCTTGCCCAAGCTCTTCCCTAAGTACAAGCCCATGTCGTAGCCGGAAGGGGGTTTCGCCGGGGCGCGAAACTTCATGCGGCGCTCATGGAGAGGGGCTGGGCGGGTCTTGGGAGGGGGGTGCGGCCTCGCGCGACCGAGGCCGCGCCCCTTTTTCGCTTCTGGGAAGGGCGCATCGCGGCGGAGCTTGAGGGGCGGCGGCTCCTCGGGCGATCCTTTTGGGGAGCCCAAAGGCAAAGGGAGAAGCCTTGGTCTTTCGTGGGAACGCAGCGGCCGGATTCCGAGAGCGGAGAGGAGGACGGGGATGAAAGCCGTGGTCTTTCACGAGTACGGCCCGGTCGATGTCTTGAAGTACGAGGAAGTCCCCACCCCGAAGCCTTCCTCGGGCGAGGTCTTGATGCGGGTGCGGGCGACGGCCCTCAACCAGGCCGACCTCATGGCCCGAAGGGGGCATCCCTACCGCCCGAACAGGTCTTTCCCGCACGTCCTGGGGGCGGACATCGCCGGCGAGATCGTGGAGCTCGGCCCTGACGTGGAAGGGATAGGAGTGGGCAACCCGGTCATCGCCTACGGCACGCTGTCCTGCGGCCGGTGTGAGTTCTGCGCGGCGGGCGACACGAACATCTGCTTTCGGAGGGGCTATCTCGGGGCGCACGAATGGGGAGGGTACGCTCAATACATGAAGCTGCCCGCCGCCAACGCCGTCCCCTTCGACGCCGCCAGGGTCTCCTGGGAGGCGGCGGCCGCCTTCAACCAGGTCTATCTCACGGCTTGGCACATGCTCGTCACCCGGGCGGGGCTGCGGCCGGGCGAAGACGTCCTCATCCACGCGGCCGGGAGCGGACTCGGCATGGCCGGCCTCGAGATCGCCAAGTGCACGGGGGCCCGCGTCTTCGCGACGGCGGGCTCCGATGAGAAGTGCGAGCGGGCCCGGAAGATGGGCGCGGACTACGTGATCAACTACCGCAAGCAGGATTTCGCCGAGGAGGTCCGGCGTCTGACGGGCAAGCGGGGCGTGGACCTGGTGTTTGAGCACATCGGCCGGGACACCTGGGACGGCAGCGTCCGCAGCCTGGTTCGCAGGGGCCGTCTCGTCACCTGCGGCGGGACCTCTGGATACGAGGTCGCAACCAGCGTCGCCCACATCTTCCACAAGGAGCTGACCCTCATCGGCTCCAACTACGGCACCCTCCCCGAGTTCCGCACCCTCGTCCGCCTTCTCGATCGCGGTGTCTTTCACCCCGTCGTTCAGGAGGTCATGCCTCTTCGGGAGGCCCGCCGCGCCCACCGGATCCTGGAGGAGCGCCAGGCCTTCGGAAAGCTCGTGCTGATCCCGGAGGATTAGGCCTCGGGAGGAGTCCGGGCCGGGACGCTTTTCCGGAAGGCGGCGAGCCGGTGCATGGCGCCCAGCGTCCGGATGGGGAGCGAGGGGGTAGGATACACGGGCAGGCGGGTGTCCTCCAGGTCCCGCAGCCAGGACCTTTTGACCGCGCCCCCCATGGCGACCAGGAAGACGGGCTTCTCCGGGTGACTTGAGGCGGCGCTGCGGAAGGTCTCCCCCACCCCGTCGAAGTCGGAGTTGGGCACGGCGCACAGGATGTACAGGACGGCGTCCACGCCCGGGTCGTCCAGCACGGCGGCGAGGGCTTCCCCGTGGGTCTTGCGGTTCTCGTGTCCCTGGGCGACGCCGATGTCCGCGGGGTCGAAGACCGGCTGCCACCCCGGCAGGAGGTTTCCCAGCTTCCGGCGGGTTTCCCCGGAGAGTCGCGCCAGCGCGAGACCCGCCTCGGTCAGCTCGTCCACCGCCAGGACGTTGCTCCCGCCGCTGTAGGACAGGACGGCGACCCTCTTTCCTCGGGGGAGCGGCTGGCGGCTGAACCCCAGGAGAAAGCCGAGGAACTCGTCCAGGTCCCGGGCCCGGACGGCCCCGCTTCGGGCCACGCCCTCCCGGACCCGCCCCTCGTCCGTGGCGCGCTCGCCGGTGTGGCGGGAGGCGGCTTCGGCGCCCTCCGGCGTCCGGCCGGACTTGAGAAGGATCACGGGCTTTCTCAACCCCGCCTCCCGGGCCAGGTCGAAGAACCGCTCGGGGCGGCGCATGGCCTCCACGTGGACCCCCACGAGGCCGGTCTTCGGGTCCTGCACGCAGTATTCCAGGAAGTCCACCTCGTCCAGGTCCATCATGTTGCCGAAGCTGACGTTTTTCCCGATGCCCAGGCGCTGACTCTCCCGGTCCATGAGGTCGTCGCCCAGGGCGCCGGCGAAGATTCCCCACTGCCCCATGAGGCTGATGGGGCCGTCTTGCCAGTCGCGGAAGGGGATGAAGGTGGCGACGAGCCGATTCGGTCGGTTCAGGAATCCGATGGTGTTGGGACCGAGACAGCGGATCCCCGTCCGGGCGGCGACTTCTTGAAGCTCGGCTTGCAGGCGCCTTCCCTCCGGGCCGACCTCCGCGAACCCGGCCGATACGATGACGGCCGCCCGCACCCCCCGGCCGGCCGCCTCCTTCAGGACCGGGAGGACGGATTCGCGCGGCAAAACCAAAACGGCCAGGTCCAGTTCCCCCGGGATGGCGGAGAGGGCGGGGTAGGCCCTGCGGCCCAGGATCTCTCCGCCCCGGGGGTTGACCGGGTGAACGGCCCCGGCGAAGCCGTTCGCCAGGATGTTCTTGAGGATGATATGGCCGGGCTTTTCCGCCGAGGCCGAGGCGCCCACGACGGCGATGGATCGGGGTTCAAGGAGGGGGGAGAGGGCCGGCATGGGGCGTATCGCTCCCGAGGAACAGGCTCTTTCTTTGAGATTCGGATGGGCTCCGCTTGGAGGGCTCTGGCCCGGTTCGGGCGAACGGGGCAGACCCGGGGGCGGCGGGGGCCGCCCTCTCTCAGGCGGCCTGATAGCCCAGGGAGCGGATTTTCTCCTTGATGGCCTCCACCTGCACCACGGAAGGGTCGAAGGAGATTCGGGCTTCGCCTTTTTGGAAATGCGCCGTCACGGAGGAGACCCCCCGGATCTCCTTGACCCCCTTTTCGACCGTGGCCTGACAGTGCGCGCAGGACATCCCTTCCACTTTGATCACCTGGGTGACGATGCTCATTTTTCCGTCTCCTTGCAAACCGGCATGCGCCGGAAATCGAGCGAGCCCCGCTACATTCTTTGCAGGACCTCGATCCGGATGCCCGCGGGTCCCTCAATGAAAGAGATCTTGAGGTGGGGGCTGGACTGGGTGGGCTCCGTGATGAACCTTGCGCCTTTCGCCTTCAGGTCCGCCGCGACGGCGTCCAAGTCGTCCACGGCGAGGGCGAGATGATCGAGGCCGTGCACCACCTTCCCCTTCGCGGGGAGAAGCTCCGGCACGCCCTTGGGAGGCCCCGAGAGGGTCAGGTTGATGTCCCCGAGCCTCACGCGGACGAGGGGGACGCCGGCGCTTACCTCTCGGGAGAAAACCTCGGCGCCGAGCATCTTCTCGAAGAACTCAACGAAGGCGGGGACATCGGTCGTGCGGTAATGGATGTGGTCGCAACGAAAAGACGCCACCTGGACTCTCTCCTCTCGGGGGTTGTCGTTCGACCCGCGGGCGCGTCGCCCTCGAATTCCTCGGCCGCCTGGAGAGCGGACGCAGCCGCGCGGCCATCTGTCCGGTGAGAGTTGCGCGCCGGTCCTGTCCCCTAAGGGGCTCAGTTCTAAGGGGCCCAATACTCTTCGAACGTCAGGTAGCCCACCCTGGGAAGGGTGACTCTCGTCTTCAGCCCTTGAAGCCCCTTGAGCCGTTGAATGGTCCGAAGATGGGCCAGGTGCTCATAGTAAAGATGGCGAAGCGTTCCCTCCAGCGTGAACACCCAGGTGTGTGGGTCTCCCTTGTCCCGGCTGATGCCGCTCTCGTGCGCCCGGCTGTACTTCTCCCAGAGTTCGTGGGCGCTTTCGCCCGAGGTCCCCAGTTTCGCGTCGGGCGGGAGTTTCAAGGCCAGCTTTTTCTCGCGGAGGGTCTGCGCGGTTTCCCGGGATGCGATTTCCCGGATCAGGCCGATGGACCGCTGGAGCATTCTCAACAGGGTCTGGATGTCCCGATATGTTTCGGGGTCGAGCATCCGGTCGTTCCCGTGATCCGCCAGGCTGATCTTGACGAGCTCGGGGTCCGGCCTCCGGTCTTTCCAGAGAACGTCTCTCCACCTGCCCACCAGCCAGAAGATGACAGAGTTGGCCATATGGCTGACCTGCCGCCGGATGCTCCAGCGGGCCCAGTCCGGAGACTTCGCCGAGAAATCCAGCTGGTGGTCGGCCAGACCCTCCACCTCCGTCTCCACCATGCGGCGCACGCCGTCAAAGTCGGGGATCGGTGCGGCTTGCCCGTCCAGCGGAAATCCTACGACGAATCGGCCCTGAAGCCTCGAGCCGGGTTGGGCGATGAGTCTCGGTGTGTGAATCTCGCCCGAAAGGCTTCCCGTGGCGTGAACCGCCAGGAGCTCGCTCGGTTCGATCTTGCCCGATGCGGTCCCCGCGACGCTCACCTCCCGGGCGCGGATGTCGGCCTGGACGGAAGCGCCCTCCCCGATCTGCAGGTGGCAGCCGTTGAGGTCGACCCGGCCTTCGAGATTTCCCAGGATCAAAAGATCCTCGTTTCCCTCCAGGCTTCCCCGGATTCGGATGGTACGGCCGATCGATGACCGATCAGACGAGCCGGCGGGCGGGTGAGCGTTCGCCATGGTCTGAGTCCTCCGGAACGGTCGGGAGAGCCTCACACAGCAGGGGGGGGACGGCAGAGGATGCGCGCCCCTTTGCCCGATCAGGAATTGGCGTCGGCTGTCGAGAAAGCGTCTTCACCCAAAGAATACCACACTCCCGGTCCGGGAGCCACCCGCAAGCGGGAACGGCCGGCCCCGGGGCTTCAGGGTGGAGCGGACCGCCCATCGGCCGGCCCTCCTCCACGGGGTGTTATAATTCCTCTGTGTGCGGGTGGGTGGGAAAGCGTTTCAGTTCGCCCGCTAGCCCCGGGCGCTCACCGGACACCCGAGATCCGGGCCGACGCCGGTGAGACCCCGTTGTCGCCTGAAACTCGCTGGACAGGGTGTTCTCTCAGTCTCAATATTTGAATCAGTTGAGTGTGACGGCGTGAATGGACGCCGCGCGGGGGAATTGAAATGGGTCAAAGAATGGTCAAGTGCGTCAAACTGGGCCATGAGGCTCCAGGGTTGGACGAGCCCCCCATCCCCGGGGAACTGGGCCGGAAGGTCTATGAGAATGTCTCTCGGGAAGGCTGGGACCTGTTCCTCGAGTATTTTAAGATGATTGTGAACGAATACCGCCTCAACCTGATGGACGAGTCGACGGACGAAATATTCAATAAGGCGATCGAGGACTTCTTTTTCGGCGGCGACGCAAAGATGCCGGAAGGATACGTCCCGCCCCGGACGAAGGGCTGATTTTTCGACTGGTGCTTCAGGTCTTCCCAGGGGGGGATTCCCGAAAGCGCCGCATTTTGCTCTGGACGCCCCGGCTCGGTGGTTCCGACGGACGGGCCGGGTGAAGGGGACCGGAGCTGCGGAAATCGGATGAAAGTCGTTCTGCTCTCCGCATACGATTTGGGCCGGCAACCGTTCGGCCTGGCTTCGCCGGCCGCCTGGCTGCGCAAAGCGGGGGCCGAGGTCAGCTGCCAGGATCTATCGGTCGACCGTTTGGACGAAGCCCCCATCCGATCCGCGGACCTGGTGGCCTTTTACGTCCCCATGCACACGGCGACGCGCATCGCGGTGCGGACCCTGGAGCGGGTGAAGTCGCTCAATCCCGCGGCCCACCTCTGCTTTTACGGCCTGTACGCCCCCGTGAACGAGCCGTACCTGCGCCGCCTGGGCGTCCAGACCCTCCTGGGGGGGGAGTTTGAGGAGGGGATCGTCGAACTGGCTCGGAGGCTGGCCGCGGGCGAAGGGGGGGACCCTCGCCAGCAAGGGCCTGTTGTGTCCCTGAAGAGACTGAAGTTCGAGGTCCCCGACCGGAGCGGGCTCCCCGAGCTTTCCCGGTACGCCCGCTTGGCCCTGGGCGACGGGCGAATCCGCACGGTCGGCTACACGGAGGCGAGCCGAGGCTGTAAGCATCTTTGCCGGCATTGCCCCGTCGTCCCCGTCTATCAGGGCGTGTTCCGCGTCGTCCAGCGGGAGGTCGTCCTGGAGGACATCCGAAGACAGGTAGCCCGGGGGGCTCGTCACATCACCTTCGGCGACCCGGACTTCTTCAACGGCGTCCGCCACGCCGTCCAGCTCGTCAAGAGTCTGCATGGGGAGTTCCCGCATCTCACGTATGACGTGACCATCAAGGTGGAGCACCTGCTGAAGCACGCCTCCCACCTTCCCGCCCTCCGGGATACCGGATGCCTGTTCGTCACCAGCGCCGTCGAGTCCATCGACGACCGGGTCTTGCAGATCTTCGACAAGGGGCACACGCGGGAGGACTTCCTCCGGGTGGTGCGCCAGTTCCGGGAGGTTGGCCTGAACCTGAACCCGACGTTTGTGACCTTTACGCCCTGGGCGACGATCGAGGGATACCGGGAGTTGCTCTCTCTGCTTTTGGAGCTGGATTTGGTGGAGCAGGTCTCTCCGGTCCAGCTGGCCATTCGCCTCCTGATCCCCGCCGGTTCCCGGCTGATGGAGTTGCCCGCTGTGAGAGAGGCCGTCGCCGGGTTCGACGAGGCGGCCCTGAGCCATCTCTGGGAACACGAGGACCCCCGGGTCGATCGACTTCACCTGGATGTCCTCGACATTGTGAAGAGCGGGGAAGCGCGCGGGGAGAGCCGCCGGCAGATCTTCGCCGGGGTCTGGCGGGCAGCCCACCTGGCGTCCGGGGTGGAAGAGGCGGACATCCCCGACCTGCCGGTCTTGCCCTCCCGGTCGGCCATCCCGTTCCTGACCGAGCCCTGGTATTGCTGAGCGGAGCCCCTGGAGGAGCAGTTGGCTCCCGTCTGATGAAAAAAAAGGGAGGAGTTCCGTGTCTTCTTCCATCCCGCGCCGCCGCGTTCTCCTTCTCTATGCGACGACCGGCTACCAGGCCGAGGATTTTCTGAGGGCGGCCTGCGGGCTCGGCGTAGAAACCCTTATCGGGACGGACCGGTGCCACCGGTTGGACGACCCCTGGCGCGACGGCGCGATCGCCTTGCGGTTCGAGGACGCGAAGGCCTCCCTTCGGACCATCGTGGAGGAGGCCGGGAAAGCGCCCATTGATGCCATCGTGCCCGTCGGCGACCGCCCCACGGTGGTCGCCGCCCTCGCCGCCCAAGCCCTGGGGCTTCCTCACAATCCTCCCGAGGCGGCCCGCGCCTGCCGCAACAAATTCCTTTCCCGCTGCTTGCTCCGAGAGGCGGGTCTTCGAGTCCCTGCGTTTTCCTGCCATCAGCTCGGCGCCGATCCCCGCGAAGTGGCCCGCGAAACCCGATATCCCTGCGTCCTGAAGCCCCTCGCGCTCAGCGGGAGCCGCGGCGTGATTCGCGCGGATGACGAGAGGGAATTCGTCGCCGCTTTTCAGCGGCTGAAGGCGCTCCTTCAAACCCCTGGGATTCTCGCCCTGCGGGAGGAAGCCAACGAGAAGATCCTGGTGGAGGGTTTCATCGAAGGACGGGAAGTGGTCCTGGAAGGACTTCTGGACCGGGGCCGTCTGCGGACCCTGGCCCTGTTCGATAAGCCCGATCCCCTGGACGGCCCTTTTTTCGAGGAGACCCTGTACGTCACCCCCTCTCGGCTGGAGGGCGGGACGCAGGAGGA
The DNA here is from genome assembly GCA_016190025.1 of Candidatus Tectimicrobiota bacterium. The sequence continues at coordinate 11,407 of JACPRG010000148.1, read as the reverse complement.
GGTCGCGCGGGGGGCGGAGGAGGCGGCTCGATCCCTCGGCCTTTTCCAGGGTCCGATCCATGCCGAGCTCCGGGTCAACGCGGAAGGGCCTTTCGTCGTGGAGGTGGCGGCCCGGTCCATCGGAGGGATCTGCTCGCGGGCCCTGCGGTTCGCGTGCGGCCGCTCGCTGGAGGAGCTGATCTTGCGCCACAGCCTGGGGCTGGAGATTGAATCGAGCGGCTTGGAAGGCGGGGCGTCGGGCGTCATGATGATCCCCATCCCCCGAGGCGGCATCTTGCAGCGCGTGGAAGGACTGGACGAGGCCAAGAGGATTCCGGGGGTGGAAGATGTCGTCATCACGGCCAAGAACCGCCAGGTTCTCGTGCCGCTTCCCGAAGGGGCCAGTTACCTGGGCTTCATCTTCGCCCGTGACGGGTCGCCGGAGCGGGTGGAGCGGGCGCTGCGCAGAGCGCATCAGGCCCTTCGCTTCGCCGTTACGCCTGACTTGACCGTGAATGAGCCCCCGCTTCAGAGCGGTCTGTCTTTCGGGAACCAGGGTCCCGGGATGGAAGGATCCCTTTCCCTAGGGGAAGGCGCCGGCGGATCGACGAACCGGATTCTCCCCGGTCGGTGACCGGGGGAGAATCGGACGCATCCTTTGCTTCGGGCGGACCCCAGGGGGGGCGAACCGGCGTTTGCGGCCTTGCTCTTTGAATCCGCGAACCCGAGCGCGGGCGTTTTCCGACTATTCTCTCACGCGCGAGACGTTCAACGCCTTCAGGCCTTTCGCACCTTCCTCGACTTCAAACTGGACGGGTTCCCCTTCGGCCAGCGTCTTGAACCCATCGCCGAGGATGGCTGAATAGTGAACGAACACGTCGGGTCCGTTCTCTTGGCTGATGAACCCGTATCCCTTGGACTCGTTGAACCATTTGACTGTACCCGTTGGCATGACTTCTACAGACTCCCGTTCTTCCTCTTGCGACCATGCCGGCCCCTCTTGTTCAGAATTCTGAAGAGCCGACGCTCCCCGCTTGGGACCAAGCCCTCACCGCCTCCGGTGACGCCGCGACCCCAACCCGGCGGATTGTAATCGAAGACTTGCCCGGCGTCAAAGATTTTTTTACAGGGTTAAGGGATGTCTTTTTCGCCCTTCGCGGCGGTCGCGCCCCGTTGGGTTGTCCAGGCCCCGTCGGGTCATCCAGGAAAGTGCGGTGCCGTTCTCCGCTTTACAACGTTCAGGCCCGCTGACATACTGAGAAGCGCCCTGAAAGAACCCCGCACACCACGAACCCCCGAGAAGTCCCGCCATGATGGTGAACGTTGCCCTCACCTTGGAATACGATGGGACGGACTACCACGGCTGGCAGATTCAGGGCCACGCGCCGACCGTGCAAGGGGTCTTCTTGAACGCCCTGGAAAAGGTGTTGGGCGAGAGGCCGGTCGTGTATGCTTCGGGTCGGACGGACGCCGGCGTCCACGCCCTCGGCCAGGTCGTCAATTTCAAGGCGGAAACGCGGCTTTGGCCCGATGAGCTGCAGCGCGCGCTGAACACGTTGCTTCCCAGGGACGTCGTTGTGGTACGCGCGGCCGAGGTCCCGGACGGCTTTCACGCCCAATTCTCGGCGGCCGCGAAAACCTACAAGTACGTGATCTGGAACCGCCAAGTCCCATCCCCGCTTCTTTGGCGATACAGTTGGCATGTAAGATGTCCCTTGGATCTGGCGGCCATGCGGGAGGGCGCCGCCTGTCTCATCGGGACGCACGATTTCAGGGCGTTCTGGGGAGGAGACGCCGGGAGCCCCCGGGACCCGGTCCGGACCGTGGAGGGGCTGGACATCGAGCGGAAGGGAGAGACCATCGACATCCGCGTGAAGGCCAACGGATTTTTGCGCTACATGGTCAGGAACATCACGGGCACGCTGGTGGAAGTGGGGAGGGGGAAGATCCCGTCTTCGCGGGTGAAAGAGATCCTGGACTCGAAAGACCGGAGGCAGGCGGGCCCGACGGCTCCTCCCCGGGGACTTTTTCTCCTGGAAGTTTTTTACTGAGCTGAGCCGAACCGCGAGCGGGGTGCGCCGTGACCTTTTCCGAGGAGCTCAAGAAGGCCGGGGAGGGGATTTGGAGGGAGATTCACGCCCACCCCTTCGTTCAGGGGATCGGAGACGGCTCTTTGCCGCAAGAGGCCTTCCGCTTCTACATGGGCCAGGACTACGCGTTCTTGATCGAGTACGCCCGGGTTCTGGCGCTCGCCGTCTTCAAGGGGGGCGGGCTTGAGACCATGGGGAAGTTCGCGGGCCTGCTGGACGCAACCTTGAACCGGGAGATGGAGCTCCACCGGGCGTACGCCGCCCGCTTCGGCCTGACCCATGCAGACCTCGAGGCCGCGGTCCTGGCGCCCACCGCCCGGGCCTACACCCGCCACCTGCTGGAAGTTGCTTCCTCCGGGGGCCTTCCCGAGATTGCGGTCGGCCTCATGCCTTGCCAGTGGGGATATGCCGACCTCGGGGCGCGCCTTTTCCGCGAGGGCGACGTCTCCGGCGCCAACCCTTACGCCGATTGGATCCGCACGTACGCCTCGGAGGAGTTCCGCTCCATCGCGGATTGGCTCTGCGGACTCGTCGATCGCCTGGGGCGGGACCTCTCACCCGTCTCGAAGCGGGCGCTTGAGAAGATTTTCCTCCTCAGCAGCCGCTACGAGTACCTTTTCTGGGAGATGTCCTACCGGCGGGAGAGCTGGCCGCTCTAGCGCCCGCCAGGGCCGGCAGGCCCGCGCAGGCCCCCCCTGCGCCTGAGGCGATTCCCAGTCAAGGGTCCGTGTGGCCTCAGCCGGGATGGGTCCGGAAGGGAGAAGGTCCCCTGGGCGCTCTGTTCGGCCGGGTCAGCCCCGGACCAACCGGATTAGCGTCAACTCGGGGCGGGAACCGAGGCGGATCGGCGCCCCGGTGGTTCCGAGCCCGCGGCTCACGTAGAGTCTGCTGTCTTCGATGCGGAAGGGCCCTTCCACGTACCGGGTGAACAGCCGGACCGGGGTGAACGGGAAGCCGAAGATCTTCACCTTCACCTGCCCGCCGTGGTAGTGGCCGGAGAGAGTGAGGTCCACTCCCCGCTGCTTCGCGTAGGGAAAGATCTCAGGGCGGTGGGAGAGAAGCAGGGTCGGGGCCGAGGGGGCGAGACCCGCCAGGGCGCTGTTCAGGTCGGGCGTCCCGAGACGGATGTCGTCGATCCCGGCCAGGTTCAGCCGGCTCCCGCCGATGGAGAGCACCCGGCCCTCGTTGACCAGGATCGACAGGCCGATGGCTTCCGCGGCCCGGCGAACCTCCTCCGGGCCCACCCAGTACTCGTGATTCCCCTGGCAGCCGAACAGGCCGTGCTTCGCCCGCAGGCGGGAGAGCGCCCGCATGCAGGGAGCGATGTAGTCCGCGGAGGAGTGGACGATGTCCCCCGTCACCATCACCAGGTCGGGGTCGAGCGAGTTGGCCTTGGCGACGATCCGCGCGACGTGACGCTCCGAGATGAAGGGCCCCGCGTGGAGGTCCGTGATCTGGACGATGCGCAGGCCCATCAGCTCCTTGGGGAGGCCCCGGACCGGCACGTCGAGGGCCACCGTCTCGAAGGCCGTCCGGGCGTAGACGGTGCCGTAGGTCGAGAAGAGAAGGGGCGTCGCCGTCGTCCCCGCAAGAGCCCGGCGGAGGAATGTCCTCCGGTCGATGGCCGGCGCCTCCTTTGAGCCGGACGTCTCTGCGGGCGGGTCTGGCCTCTCGGCCTTTTCCCGTGTCCCGGCCAATCGCCGGCGAATGGGGGCGGTGGAGGCGAGGTAAAGGAAGGTGAAGAAGGAACCGAGGCTCCAGATGCCGAACGGATAGAGGATCCCATACGTGAACCAGGGAGAGGAGACGGCGGAAGGCCTTCCCAGAAGGAGGCGATAAAGATAGGGGGCCAGCATGAAGGCGAAGAAAAGGCACACAAAGAGCGTCGCGGCCCGCTTGGTTCCAGGGGTCCACGTCCGGCTGCGCACGAATTCCGTCGCCCGCCGGAACAGGTACCATTGGCTGTAAAGGATGAGGCAAAGCAACGCGGAGAAGACGATGAGGAATACTTGCCGTCCCATCCTGTTCCTTTCGTTTGCGCGCGGGACAGAGAAAACAACGTGAATCTTGGCCCCGATCCCGCCGGGTGTCAATGCGCGAAGGACGGTTGTCCGCGACTTTCCGGCGGGCCGCCTTTGCGCGTCCCATCGCTCCCGCGAACGGCAGCCTTCCGGGAGAGGGTCCGGTTCCTGTGTGAAAGGCCCCCCTGAGGGCTAATCGATCGTCAGGGTCTCGGCGAGATTGGTGAGGGCCTTCAGGTTGTGGGCCGGCAAAAACTGGTCCAGGTAGGGCAGGGCGGTTCGCATCCCCCGGTCGATGGGCTTGTAGCCGGGACTCCCTAAGAGGGGGTTGAGCCAGATCAGCCGGCGGCAGCGGTTTCGAAGCCTGCGCATCTCGCGGTCCAGGACCTCGATTTCGCCCCGGTCCCAGCCGTCGCTGATGACGATCACGATGGTTCGTTTGGAGACCATCATAGACCCCCAACGCTCGTTGAAGGTCTTGAGGCAGCCGCCGATGTTGGTTCCGCCCGACCAGTCGTGCACCTTTTCCGCCAGGCGGCCGAGGGCCTTGTGAAGCTCCCGCTCCCGCAGGTACGGCGTGGCGATCGTCAGGCGGGTGCTGAACACGGCCGTCTCGATGTTCTTGATCTCGCTCTGGAGTCCGTAGATGAACTGGACGAGGAACTGGCTGTAGGCGTCCATGGAGCCGCTGACGTCGCAGATGAGGACGATGTCGTTCTTTTTGATCTTCGGTTTGCGGTGGAAGAAACGGAGGATGTCCCCGCCGTGGCGCAGGTTCTTGCGGATGGTGCGCCGCATGTCCACCAGTTTTCTGCGCGGGCTGGCCGTCTTGCGCCGGCTCAGCCGGGTGGCCAGTTTGGGGGCCAGCTCGGCGATGAGCTTTCGGATCGCCTCGACCTCTTCGCCCTTGATGTTCCCGAAATCCTTGACGGCCAGGACCTCGTAGGGGCTGTAGCTGGGGAGCTTGTCCTCGTCTGCCGCAGACTCGTCTTCTTCGCCCTCCTGATCGGCCCCCTCGTCCATGAGGAAGAATTCCTCTTCCTCTCCTTCTCCCTCGCCTTCCACCTCGGGGCCCTCTTCCTCTCCCTCGGGGCCGGATTCTTGTCCTTCCGCGCCGCAGCCTTCTGGATCGAAGGGCGGGGGCTCTCCCTCGGCTCCGCACCCTTCCAGCCCCTCGGGCGTCACCTCCTCGTCCTGCTCGAGGCCCCAGAACTCGTCGAAGACCTCATTGAAGATCTTCATCTCATCGTGGCTGGAGATCATGTTGGACCGGGCGGCCGCGCGGAAGTCCTCCTTGCGGGTCACGTCGATGAACTGGAAGCTGTTGTAGAGGTCCAGGATCTTTCCCGTCGTGACCTTGATCTGCCGCGCCCGGAGCTGGCGGCAAAAGGCCAGGAGGTCCCGGGTGAAGTCCTTGTGCTGGGCCCCCCGGGGAATCCGGACGATGTGTCTTCCGTCCGACGCCGGCTTGCTCTGACCTTCCAGCAAGAGACTAGTCTCCCGCGTACCGGGCGAGAAGCATGGGCACGGCCTCTTGGCGCGCCCGGATCACGTCTTCCTGGTACTTGAAGATGGCGCCCAGGGTTTCGTTGACGGCTTCCGCTTCCAGAGTTTTCCGGCTCAGGGTCATCAGCGCCGTGGCCCAGTCCAGGGTCTCGGCGATCCCGGGCTTTTTGTAGAAGTCGATCTCCCGGAACCCCTGCATAAAGTTGCAGATCTGCCGGGCCAGCTCTTCCCGGATGCCGGGGATCTTGACCAGGACGATCTCCAGCTCTTTCTCGAAGGTCGGGTAATCAATCCACAAATACAGGCAGCGCCGCTTCAGCGCGTCGTGGACGTCCCGGGTCCGGTTGGAGGTCAGGATCACGTTGGGCTTGTGAGCCGCCTGGATCGTGCCGATCTCGGGGATCGTGATCTGGAAGTCGGCCAGGACCTCGAGGAGGAATGCTTCGAATTCCTCGTCGCTCCGGTCCACCTCATCGATGAGCAGCACGGGCGGCTTCTCGTTGCTCTCCTGGATGGCTTGAAGCAAGGGCCGGGCGATGAGGAACTCGGGGCTGAAGATGGTCTCCTCCAGCTCATGGCGGGACGCCTTGCTCCCTTCCTCCATCTTGATGCGAAGGAGTTGTTTGGCGTAGTTCCATTCATACAGGGCGGTGTTGGCGTCCAATCCTTCGTAGCACTGGAGGCGGATCAGCCGGCTGTCGGTGAGCCGGGAGAGCACCTTGGCCACGTCGGTTTTCCCCACTCCGGCCTCCCCTTCGAGGAAGATGGGCTTTTTCATGGAGATGGAGAGGTAGAGGGTGGTGGCCAGGGTGCGGTCGGCGATGTAGTTTTCTTTCCGGAGCGCTTGCTGGAGAGCCTCAATCGATTCAAACATTCGGAAAGGGTCCTCGTCGCTGGGGTTTTGGGCAGTCTTCCGGAGGGCCGGGGCCCTGCCTTCTCTTGCCGCTTGGAACATGAAAGGGAGACAATCCATTTTGCGGCCCGCGGCGGCGGGTCACCCGGGGATCGGCTCACCACGAAAGTGAACGCCCGGTCCCTGGGGAGCGCGGGCGTCAATTCCACTTATCTAATTACCTTCGCCCATCGAATTCGTCAATACTTTCCCTGCGCGACGGCCTCGATGGCGTCAATGATCTTCACGTATCCCGTGCAACGACAGAGGTTGCCCGAGATTCCCACTTTGATCTCCTGGCGGGTCGGGCTCGGATGCTCGTCCAAAAACGCCTGGGCGGCGCACAACATGCCCGGCGTGCAAAAACCGCACTGAATCGCCCCCATTTCGATGAAGGCCCTCTGGAGGGGGGCTAGGTTGTCGATGGTCCCCAGGCCCTTGACTGTGACGATGTCTTTCCCGTCGGCCTGCACGGCGAGCATGCAACAGGTGTTCTCGGCCTGGCCGTTCACGATCACCACGCACGCCCCGCAATCGCCCTTCTCGCAGCCGTTCTTGACCTCGGTGGCGCCGATTTCATAGCGGAGGGCGTTCAGCAGGGACAGGTTGGAGGAGAAGGTCCGCTCGATGGTCTCGCCGTTCAAGGTGAATTTGACGGTGTGTTCCTTTTTCATTCGCCTCTCGTCCCTCTTAGGCTTCCCGGCCCAGGGCCCGGCGGATCAGCCTTCGGGTCAGCACCTCGCACATCAGCTTCCGGTACTCGGCCGAGGCCCGGATGTCGTCGATGGGCTTGGCGGCCTCGGCGGCCAGGCGGGCACACTCGCTCACCGTGGCCTCGTCCGGTGCCGGCTGGCCCGAAAGCAGCGCTTCCGCCCGCGTGATTCGGATGGGCGTCGGCGCCACCGCCCCCAGGGAAATCCCCGCCTTGCGGCAGGTTCCGTTGTCCATCCGCAGGACGACCGCCGCGCTGACGACCGAGATGGCCATGGCCCTCCGCCGTCCCAGCTTGTAGTACCCGTAGCCCGAGCCGTCCCGGATGGGTTGAAACTCGATTTCCGTCACCAATTCGTTAAGCCGCCGCACGGTCTTCCGGACGCCTTGGGCGAATTCGCTGACCGGGACCCGCCTCTCCCCGTCGGCGCTCTTCAGGACGGCCACGGCGTCCAGGGCCTGCAGCGGGGGGACAAGGTCGGCGGCGGGGGAGGCGTCCACGATGTTGCCGGCGACCGTGGCGCGGTTGCGGATCGGCGGGCCGGCGAAGTTCAGCGCGCACTCGTACAGGACGCCGGCTTTGTCCCGGATGAGCTTGGATCGCAGCAAATCCTCCACGCTGGCCCGGGCACCGATCTTGATCTTTCCGCCTTCCTCGCGTATGTAGCGGAGCGAATCGATGGAGCTGATGTCCACGACGACGTCGGGGGCCTTTTTCCGGTCTCGAATCTCGACCACGAGGTTGGTTCCCCCGGAGAGGACGTGCCAGCCTTCTTCCGCCCCTTTGAGGACGGAAAGGGCTTCCTCCAGCGTTCGAGGGGCTGTGTAATCGAAGTTCTTCATCTCTGGTTAATCCCGTTATCCAGATGGGCGGTTGCGAGCCACACGCGCATCGCCGCTACGCTTACAGGGCAGACAGGGTCTTCCAAGGGTTGACGTTCTTCCACAAGCAAAGTCAACCTAACAGACAAGTGACCGCAAGTCAAGGGATTTCTCGTGGACCCCGCTCCCCGCGCCGTACGGCGGGGAGAGGTCCGGCGCCCTCGGCGGGGTCGTCCGCGGCGGAAAAGTTCGGTAATATAGCGATCCGTCCGGGTTCCCGCCGCGCGGAACGGGGCGGGAGGAGATAGCGCCTGAGAGAGGGATCGGCGATGTCGTTCAGAGGGGAGGGACTTCGGGTCGCGCTGGACACGCTGGGGTGCCGGATGAACCAGTCCGAGGCGGCCGCCATGCTCGAAGGACTGGAGACGGGCGGGTTCCGGGTGGTCCCCTTCGAGAGCGCCGCCGACGTCTACGTCATCAACACCTGCACGGTGACCGGCAACAGCGACTACCGTTCCCGCCAACTGGCCCGACGGGCCGTCCGCGCCAACGGGGGTGCGGTGGTGGTCCTGGCCGGCTGCTACCCCCAGGCCAACCCGGAAGGCGCGGCCGCCCTGGAGGGGGTGGATCTGGTCCTGGGGAACCGGGAGAAGCTCCGGCTCGCCGAGCGGCTGAAGACCTTCCTGGAGAGCAACGGTCTGCACAAGCGCCCTCTTGGGGCGCCGGTCGTCGAGGTGGGGGAAATGGACCGCGTCGAGAGGTTCGAGGAGGTTCCCCTCCGGAATTTCCCCGGTAACACCCGCGCCTTCATCAAGGTCCAGGACGGCTGCCAATTTCGCTGCTCTTTCTGCGCCGTCACCCTGGCCCGGGGGAAGAGCCGGAGCCTGCCGCTGGAGGCCGCCGTCCAGCAGGTCCGGGTCCTGGTCGCCCGGGGGTTCCGCGAGGTCGTCCTGACCGGGGTGGACCTGGGTAGCTACGGCTGGGACCTGAATCCCCCCATCGAGCTGGCCCATCTGGTCCGGCGCCTGGGAGAGATCCCCGGGCTGAGGAGGCTGCGCATCAGCTCCCTCAATCCGTGGGAGATCCCGGACCGCCTCATCGAGGCGTGCGCCGAGACCCCTTGCGTCGCCCCCCACTTCCACGTCCCGCTTCAAAGCGGCGACGACGGCGTCCTGAGGGCCATGCGCCGGCCCTATGCGGCCGCCCATTACGCCGACCGGCTGTGGGCCCTGAAGAAGGCGTTTCCGACGGCGGGGATCGGCGCGGACGTCATCGCCGGGTTCCCGACCGAGACCGAGGCCGCGTTCCGGCGCACGTGCGCCCTCGTCGAGGAGCTGCCCATCACCTATCTCCACGTCTTTCCCTACTCCCCCCGGAGGAACACGCCCGCGGCGCGTCTTCCGGGGTGTGTCTCGCCCGAGGCGCGCAGAGAGCGCGTGACCCTGTTGCGCGAGCTGGGGCTCCGCAAGCGCCGGGCGTTTTTCGAGGAGCGCTTGGGCCAGGCGGTCGAAGTCCTGATCGAGAATACCCGGCACAAGAAGACGGGTCTCCTTCAGGGCCTGACCGGAAATTACATCAAGACGCTGACCCTGGGACCGGACGCGTGGATGAACGAGCTGGTGAAGGTGCGGGTGGAGGAGGTGGAGCCCGAAAACGTCCGGGGGACGCCCTTGCGGCTTCCCGTGGCGCCGTGACCGGCCGCATTGTGACCCTCACCACGGACTTCGGGCTCTCGGACGGATTCGTCGGGACGATGAAGGGGGTGGCGCTGGGGATCTGCCCCGGCCTCATCATCGTGGACATCACCCATGACGTCCCCCCCCAGGACGTCCGGACCGGGGGCTTGCTTCTCCGGGCGGCGCATCCGTACTTTCCCGAGGGGACCGTCCACGTCGCGGTCGTGGACCCCGGCGTGGGGAGCCGCCGCCGGGCGATTCTGGTCCAGGGCGTGAGGTATCTCTTCCTGGGGCCGGACAACGGAATCCTGACCTTCGCCGTGGAAGGGGAGGGGGCGAAGGTCCGCGAGCTCTGCAACCCGGCGTGGCTCCTTCCGGAAAGGTCCGCCACGTTTCACGGGCGGGACGTCTTCGCCCCTGCGGCGGCGCATCTGGCGGCGGGCGCGGACCCGGCCGACGCCGGCCCGGAGGTCTTCGACGCTGTCCGGCTGCCGCTTCCAGCGCCCCGGATCGAGGCCGAAGCGGGCGGAGGCGTCCGGGTTCACGGCGTGGTGATCCACGTGGACCGTTTCGGCAATCTGATGACCAACATCGACCGCGCCTCCTGGGACCGGGCGCTTTCCGTCGCGGGGAAAGAAGGCGCGCGGGTGTACCTCGGCGGGCGGGAAATCGGCGAGCTCGTCAGGTATTATTACGAGTCCCCGGAGGGGAGGCCGGCGGCGCTGTTCAACTCCTGGGGGTTTGTGGAGGTCTTCATTTCTTCGGGAAGCGCCGCCCGGACCCTTCGCGCGGGCGTCGATGCGCCCGTGGTCGTGGAGCTCGGCGGCTGAATCAGGGGTCTCATCATGCCCATTGTGTATCTTGACGCCTCAGTGTACCGGCGCCTCAGAGAAGAGGGGATCGACCCGGCGGGCACGCCGATCGATAAAGGAAGCCGGGAGCACGATGACATCGAGGTCGCGTTTGACGACACCGCCCTCATCGACCTCTCAAGCCCCTTCCGGTTCGGCGAAGTGGAAGAGGGGGCCGGGCTTTTCAAGCTGGTCCGGAAGGTTGTCTCCGACCGTGTCCTGCAGCACTTCGGCTGGCTGGTCCGGGATGAGGTCCAGGCATTCCTGGAGATGATCCCCCGGTACTGGTGGCACTACGACGACAAGGAGGGGGACAAGATCCGCAGGCTCGTCGCCGACCTCTCTGAAGGGAAGTACGAGGTTTCGGCGGAGCTGGAGCTGAGGGACCGGATGAGCCGCCAGGAGGCGTTCGGGCGGGTGCTGCACCATCTGTTCAAGGAGTCTTCCTTTGACGAAGGGGGTGTAGAGGACTTCGCAACCCTCTTGGCGCGCTACGGGAAGGATAACCGGCGGGAGCTCATCCGGAAACTGATGGGCGATGTCATCCGGGCCGAGAAGCCGGGCGAGATCGCCCGGCGGGTCGATGGCAAGATCCACCGGTGCCCCACGGTGGCGACGTTCACGAAGCTGCCCCTGCTCAAGCAATACCTCTACAAGATGCGCTATAAAGACCAAAGGCGCGGCGACGATGAGGAGCTGATTCACCTTTGCTGTCTCGTCCATGTGGATATTCTGGTGAGCCAGAGCGAAAAGTTCCGCGAGCGGTTCAGCCTCCTCCACCCGGACAAGAAGGCGTATCACCTGGAGGGTTTCCTTGAGTCTGTTGGAAAGAAATCTATTTAATTTCAATGGATTGAAT
>JACPRG010000015.1 GCA_016190025.1 Candidatus Tectimicrobiota bacterium | reverse complement strand
TAAATTCAATATATTGTGGCGAGACAAATGACTTCGGAGAAAATAGACTTTGGCACGCGCAATGCTCATCAAGAGACGAAAGGAAAAGAGAGATTCCCGTCCCTCCGAGTTGGCACGGAGGTCCGGCGGGGACATTCTAAAGAAGGGAGTCGGGAGATGCGGATGAGACCGGGGCTGCTCGCGGCGTTGGGGTTGGTGGCGTTGGGGTTGTTCTTCGTCGCCGGCGCAGGGAACGCGGAGGAGGGTCTCCGCCGGACTCACCGGGGCGGGGGAGTCACCATTGATGTCACGCCCCTTCCCGCCAAGGGTGGCTCGCAAGACCTCCGGTTCAGCGTCCGGATGGACACGCACAGCGTCGCCCTGGATGATTACGACATGGTGAAGGCGAGTCTCCTGCGCAACGGGCGGGGCCGCGCCGTCCGGGCCGGCGCTTGGGCCGACCCGACGGGCGGGGGACACCACCGGGAGGGGGTCCTGGTCTTCCCCCTCAAGGAGAAGGAAGGGACCTCAGTCCTCACCGAGGGCGCCCAGTTCATCGAGGTCGTCATCCGGGATGTCGCGGGCGTCCCGGAGCGCGTGTTCCGCTGGAACCTGCCCTTGAATACAAATGCCCGCTGAGCGCGGCGAAAAAACCCTTGACCTTCCAGTAAGCTGGAAGGTGTAAATAGAGAGCCGCGTCGGCGAGGGCGCGTCCTCCGCGGAGGGCGGGCCTTTCGCACGGCTCGCCCCGGTCCGGGACGGGGACGCGGCCATAAGGTCGCACGGGGCCGCCCGCGGGCCGGCATGAGTCAAAAACGCCCGACACAATCGGCGAAGGACAAGGATCTTGAACATGGCAAACCGTGAGCGAGCCCCCTTAGACCGCCGCTTTCGACCGGAGTCTCCCCGGCTCGCCCTCCGGCGGGTCGGGTTCGGCATCCTGCTGCTTTTCGGGTGGGTTCTCCAGGGGCCCGCGGCGGAGGCCGCCGGCTCCGGCTACGCCCGCGCGGACCTTTTGGCGGAGCCGGCCTGGCTCACGGCGAACCTCGAGAGCCCGCGGATTCGCATCGTGGACCTCCGGCCGGAGGAGGAATACCGCCGGGGGCACATCCCGGGGGCCGTGTGGCTGAGCCTGGACGAGATCCGCGCCACGCGGAGGGGCGTCGGGAAAATGGTCGCCCCCGCGAAAGACCTGGAGCGGGTCCTGGGAAGGCTGGGGATCGACGCGGGGACCACGGTCGTGGCCTATGACGACTCGGCCGGCCTGAACGCCGCCCGCCTGTACTGGACGCTGGAGTACGCGGGACACACCTCGGTCAAGATCCTCAACGGCGGGCTCGGCGCGTGGGTCTCCAGCGGCGGAAAGCTCAGCCGTGAAGTCCCGAGGGTAGCGCCCAAGCGGTTCCGTGCGAACCTGAATCCGAAGGTTCTCGCGGACGCCCAAGGCGTGCGGGAGCGCATCGGCAAGGGGGGCGCGGCCTTGGTGGACGCCCGCTCCCCCGCCGAGTACCGGGGCGAGAAGAGCGGCAGCCGGCGCGCCGGCCACATCCCCGGGGCGGTCAACGTGGAGTGGATCGAAGAGGTTCTGTGGGGCGGCGACAAGCGGTGGAAGAGCCCCGAATCCCTGCGGGCCCTCTTCGAATCCAAAGGGGTGACGCGGGACAAGGAGGTGGTCGTCTATTGCCAGACCCTGCACCGGGCGGCCCACACCTTCTTCACGCTGCGTCTCTTGGGCTACGACAAGGTCCTGGGCTACGACGGCTCCTGGGAGGAATGGGGCAACCGGGAAGACCTCCCCATCGAGCGGTGAGCGTCGCGGCCGGGATGACCCGCCGGGTCGGTCTTCAGACGGGTCGGCGGAGAAAACAGGAGGTTGGGATGAAAAAAGACCCGGTCTGCGGGATGGACGTGGACGACCGGAGCGCCCCCTTCAAGCTGAATTACGACGGGGAGACCTACTACTTTTGCTCTGAGTCCTGCCAGGCTTCTTTTTCGGCGGACGCCGAGCGGTATTTGGGCGGACCGAACGGACGCGAGTCCGCCGCGGGGGGAGAAGGGGGCCGCGCGGCCCCTGGAGAGATCCTCCCGGAGAGCGCGGTTCCGGTTTCCGAGGGAGGCGGAGCGAGGATCGACCTCCCCATCACGGGGATGAGCTGCGCAAGCTGCGCCTCGAAGATCGAGAAAGGGCTCGGGCAGGTGAAAGGCGTCTCCCGGGCCGTGGTCAACTTCGCCGCCGAGAAGGCCACGCTCCTCTACGACCCGGCCCAGGTCCGGGCGTCCGATTTCGTGGGCGCCGTCCGGGAGCTGGGCTACGATGTGGAGACCCGTCAGACGCGCTTTCCCGTCCAGGGGATGTCTTGCGCTTCCTGCGTGAACAAGATCCAAAAGGCGCTTAGTTCACAGCCGGGCGTCATCGAGGCGGAGGTGAACTTCGCGACCGAGACCGCCACGGTCCGCTTCCTGCCCGGCGCGGTGGAGCCCCGGGGCCTTCACCGGGTCGTCGAGGACCTGGGCTACAAGGTCGTCCTCCCCGACGAGGCGAAGGGCGGCGAGGAGGTCGATCACCAGCGGGAGGCCCACCTGCGCCTGATGCGGACGCTGCGGCGGAAGATCGCCTTCGGCGCGGCCCTCAGCGTCCCGGTCTTCTTCGGAAGCTACCCGAGTCTGTTCCCGTGGGTGCCCGGATTCTTGCAGGACTTCGTCGTCCTGTGGCTCCTCACCACGCCGGTGCAGTTCTGGGTGGGCTGGCAGTTCTACGTGGGGACGTGGAAGGCCCTCAAGAACAAGACCAGCGATATGAACACCCTCATCGCCGTCGGGACCTCGGCGGCCTACCTGTACAGCGTGCTCCTCATCCTCTTCCCCGGCTTCTTTGCGGCCCAGGGGATCGCCCGGGAGGTGTATTTCGACACCTCCACCATCATCATCACGCTGATCCTCCTCGGGCGGTACCTGGAGGCCGCGGCCCGGGGCCGGACCTCCGAGGCCATCAAAAAGCTGATGGGGCTGCGGGCCAAGACGGCCCGGGTGATCCGCGGCGGCGAGGAGGTGGACATCCCCGTGGAGGAGGTACGCATCGGGGACGTGCTCATCGTGCGCCCGGGCGAGAAAGTCCCGGTGGACGGGGTGATCACCGATGGGTCCTCCAGCCTGGATGAGTCGATGATCACCGGCGAGAGCATCCCGGTGGACAAGACGGCCGGGGACGAGGTCATCGGCGCCACGCTGAACAAGACCGGGGCCTTCAAGTTCCAGGCGACCAAGGTCGGCAAGGACACCCTCCTCTCCCAGATCATCCGGCTGGTGGAGGAGGCCCAGGGAAGCAAGGCGCCCATTCAGCGGCTCGTGGACAAGGTGACCAGCTACTTCGTTCCGGCCGTGATCGCCATCGCCGTGATCACCTTCGCCGTCTGGTACTTCTTCGGGCCGGCCCCGGCCCTGACCTACGCCCTGCTCAACTTCGTGGCGGTCCTGATCATCGCCTGCCCCTGCGCCCTGGGGCTCGCCACCCCGACCTCCATCATGGTGGGGACGGGAAGAGGGGCGGAGAACGGAATCCTCATCCGAAGCGCCGAGGCCCTCGAGACCGCCCACAAGATCCGGTTCCTGATCTTCGACAAGACCGGCACCCTCACCCGGGGAGAGCCGGCCCTGACCGACGTTCTCCCCGCCGACGGCTTCTCGCAGGACCGGGTCCTTCAGATGGCGGCCAGCGCCGAGCGGGGCTCCGAGCACCCCCTGGGCGAGGCCATCGTCCGGGGCGCCCGGGAACGGGGCCTGGAGCTCTTCGAGCCCAAGGAGTTCCGCGCCGTGCCCGGCCAAGGCGTGACGGCCGCGGTGAACGGGCGCCGCGTCGGCCTGGGGAACCGGAAATACATGGAGGACCTGGGGGTCGACGTGGCGTCCTCGGAGGAGCGCGTTCAGGACCTGGCCGGCCGGGGCAAAACCCCCATGTACGTGGCGGTGGACGGCGCGGTCGCCGGCGTCGTGGCCGTGGCCGACACCCTCAAGCCCAACTCCGTCGAGGCCATCCGGGCGCTTCACGGCCTGGGCGTCAAGGTCGCCATGATCACCGGAGACAACCGGCGGACGGCGGAGGCCATCGCCCGCGAGGTGGGGATCGACCGCGTCCTCTCGGAGGTCGTGCCGGAGGAGAAGGCCCTGCAGGTGAAGAAACTCCAGGAGGAGGGGAGGGTCGTGGCCATGGTGGGGGACGGCATCAACGACGCTCCCGCCTTAGCCCAGGCCGACGTTGGCATCGCCATAGG
>JACPRG010000152.1 GCA_016190025.1 Candidatus Tectimicrobiota bacterium | reverse complement strand
GTGTAGATGTCCTCGACCGGGACTTGGACCGGCAGCTTCATGTATTTCGCGACGATGTCCCGCGTCAACTCCATTTTCTTGCGGTCCATGTGTCCCAGGCCCATTTTCTGGGCGGTCGGCGTGAGGAGGTGATCCACGACGTTGACCCAGGTCTTGCGGGTCAGGTCCCGATCCAGGGCGGCGTTGTGCTTCAGGAAGATGTCCACGGCCTCCTTGGGGTGCTCCACCGCCCAGGCGGTCCCCTTCAGGGTGCCGTGGACGAAGGCCCGGACCACGTCGGGCTTGTTCCGGATGAACTCGTCCGAGGTGATGAGCCCGTTGGAGTAGAGGTCCAGGCCCCACCGGCTGTAGAGATATCCGGCGACCTCTTCGTTCGCCTTGCGGGCCGCATCGAACACGGCGGGGCTGTCGCTGTCGTAGGTCAGGATGGCATCCACCTTCCGCGCCATCAGGCTGGGGATGAGGGCCGAGGACGTCATGAAGACGAAGTCAATTTTCCGCATGTCCACCGTGTTCAAGGCCGCCAGGGCGGGGAACATGATATAGGTGGAGCTAGCCTTCGGGGTCCCGACTTTGCGGCCCTCGAGGTCCTTGGCGGCGCGGATTCCTCCCTTTTTCAGGGTGTACACGATGAACATCGACTTGTCCAGGACCATGCCGACGACCTTGGCCGGAATCCCCTTGGCCCGCCCCACCACCAGGCTTCCGGTGTCGGCGAATCCCACCTGCGGCCTGCCTACGCCGACCCGTTTGATGGTGTCGCCGGAACCCTGTCCGGGGACGATGTTCACCGTGAGCCCGGCTTGGCTGTAGAGGCCCCGGTCCAAGGCTGTGTACATCCCCACGTGGGCCGCATAGGGGATCCAGTCCAGCAGGAAGGTGAGTGATTCCGAGGACAAGGCCGGAGGGGGACTCCCCGAAAGGGTCGCCCAACCCAGCCCCACCACGACCGCAGCGGTTTTCCACGTCTTTCTTGCCATGGCCGTCGTCTCCAAGTGAAGGACCCAATGAGGAAGGTAGCCCCCTGAAAGAACTCTCTTCCGTTCGCCGGGACGTTATAGATCGATTGAACCAGACGTCGGTTTGGGAGTCAATTGAAATCAGACAGTGAACAGTCGCCCGCGCGACTTCCCTCGCAGGCCGTTCCGCTCGCAGGGCGCCGTCCCCCCCCAAGATGCTCTCCCGAATCCCGGCTGCGGTCCGCGCGCTTCCATTAAAACCCGTCCGGGAATAGAATGACGGTTTCCGGCGGACTTCTGGGTAGGGGGGTGTGGCTCGCAAGGGAGGCTGGAACACATGGACTTTCGACTTCCGGAAGAGTTGAGTCTTCTCAAGCAGATGGTCCGTGACTTTGTGGACCGTGAGCTCAAGCCCCACGAGGCGGAGGTCGAGAGGACCGACCGGGTGCCGCCGGAGCTGCGCAAGAGCGTCCGGGACAAGGCCCGGAACCTGGGCCTTTTGGGTCTGAACATCCCGGAAGAGGAGGGAGGCGCCGGCCTCGGGCTGCTGGCTCTTTGCGTGGTGCGGGAAGAACTCGGCCGGACCAGCTACACCATGGCCCAGATGGTCAAATCGACGCCCCCGATCCTTCTGTTCGGAAACGAGGACCAAAAAGAGCGCTACCTTCGGCCCTACCTGCGCAACGAGCGGGAGTATTCCTTCGCCCTCTCCGAGCCCAACGCCGGCTCCGACGCGGCCGCCATTCAGACCACGGCCGTCCGAGACGGGGGACACTTCGTCCTGAATGGGGCCAAGCACTTCGCGACCGACGGCGACATCGCCGACTTCTTCATCACCTTCGCCGTCACGGACAAGGAGCGCCGCGCGAGGGGCGGGATCACGGCCTTCCTCGTGGACAAAGGGACGCCGGGCCTTTCCGTCAGCCCGCCCGTGGATACCCTGGGCTGGCGCGGGACCGGCCACGTGGAGCTGGTCTTCCAGAACTGCCGCGTCCCGGTGGAAAACGTCCTGGGCGAGGTGGGCGAGGGGTTCCGCCTGGCCATGAAGTGGCTCGGGCACGGCCGGCTGTCCGTGGGCGCCTATTCGGTGGGCGTCGCCCAATCCATGCTGGACCTGGCGACGGACTACTCGCGGCAGAGGACCACGTTCGGGAAGCCCCTCTGCGAGCGCCAGGCGATCCAGTGGATGCTCGTGGAGTCCGCCATGGAGATTCACGCCGGGCGGCTCATGGTGCATCACGCCGCCTGGATGGCCGACCAGGGCAAGGAGGTCCGGAAGGAGGCGGCGATGGCGAAAGTCCACTGCACCGAGATGGCCGCCCGGGTCGTGGACCGCACGCTGCAGATCCACGGCGGGCTGGGCTATACGAAGGAGCTCCCCATCGAGCGGAATTACCGGGACCTGCGGCACAACCGGATCTCGGAGGGGACCAGCGAAATCCTCCGCGTCCTCATCGCCCGGGAGTTGCTCCGCACCTAGGGCGTCTCTGCCGGGCTCCGCGGGCCCGCCGGGTGCTTTCTCCCGCTAGACGAGCTCCACCCGGAAGTCCACCGCCTTCACGCCCTTGCCCTCCTCGAACACCAGGAGGGGGTTGAGGTCGAGGCCCGCGATGCACGCGCCGTGGTCCTCCGCCAGGCGCGAGACGCGCACCAGAACGTCGGCCAGCGCGTCCACGTCCTTCCGGGCCTGTCCCCGGAACCCTTCCAGCAGGCGGTGGCCCCGGATCTCCCGGAGCATCGCGCGGGCCTCTTCCCCCTGGAGGGGGGGGAGGCGGAACGCCACGTCCCGGAAGAGCTCGACCCAGATCCCGCCGAGACCGACCATGATCGCCGGCCCGAACTGCTCGTCCCGGGAGACCCCCACGATCACCTCCGCCCCCCCGCGGAGCATCTCCTGGACCAGGACCCCGTCCAGGACCGCCCCCGGAGAAAAGCGCCGGGCGTTTTCCTGGACCGCCTGGAAGGCCCGGCGCAGCCCGTCCGCGTCGGCCACGTCGAGGATGACGCCCCCGGCTTCGGTCTTGTGGGAGATGGCGGAGGAGATGGCCTTCACCGCGACGGGATATCCCGTCTCCTCCGCGGCCTGGAGGGCTTCCGCGAGGGAGGCGCAGACCTTCCCCCGGCAGAGGGGAATCCCGTAGGCGCGGAGCAGCTCTTGGGATTCCCGGAAGGTGAGCATCCGGCCGCCATCTCCCACAAGACCGAGGCCGGGGAGCGGGGCGAGAGGGGAGGCCGCGGGTCTGGGCGCCGCCCCCGCCGCTGGCGCCCCTTCGCCCCTCCGCCCGGACCATCGGATCAGGTGCCCGACGGCCCGAAGGCTTTCCCGGCTCCCCTGCAGAAGGGGGAGCCTGCCCTCGCGCAGGATGCGGCTGACGTCCGGGTGGAAAGGTCCCGAGGTGTTGGAGAAAAACGCCATCGGCGCGCCGGTCCTCCCGGAGACCTCCACGGCGGCCTGGGCGAGGTCGCGGAAGTGGGTCATCCCCCCCCGCTCGGCGTTGGCGGGGCAGTCCTGCCCCACGGCGACGCAGGCCAGGTTTTCGTCCTGGGCGAGGGCCTCGAGGCAGGCCTTGTAGAAGCCCGGATCGCGGATGCCTACCTGGGTTGTGTCCAGGGGGTTCGAGGGCCTCGTGTAGGGGGGGAGGATCTCTTTCAGCCGGCTCTGCGTGCGGAGGGACAGCTCGGGCAGGGAGAGCCCGATCTCCTCGGCCAGGTCCAGGAGCAGGGTGATTTCCCCGCCGGACGCCGTGATGATGCCGGCGCCCTCGCCCCGCTTCTCCGGGGCCGGGAATCTGGACAGGAGCAAGGCCGTCTCCACCAGCTCGTCCAGGTCCGACACCTCGATCACCCCGTGCTGGCGCAGGGCGGCAGCGCAGACCTCGTGGTTGCCCGCCAGGGACCCGGTGTGGGAGGACGCCGCCCGCTTCCCCCGGGCGGACCGGCCGACCTTCAGGACGACGATGGGCTTGCCCGCTTCCTGGGCCCTGCGGGCCAGCTCCAGGAACTTTTGGGGGTTCCGGATCTCCTCCAGGAAGGCGGCGATCACCTGGGTCCGGGGGCACTCCAGGAGCGCCTCCAGGTAATCGGGCGCCTGCACGACGGCCTCGTTGCCGGTGGAGATGAGATGGCTCAGCCCCAGGCCCCGGTCGTTGTACACGAAGGAGATGCAGACCGCCCCGCTCTGGCCGATGACCCCCACGTTGCCCGGCGTCAGCGTGTCGGGGATCCGGGAGGCGTACAGGGGGACGCGCCCGTGCAGGTTGATCACCCCCAGGCAGTTGGGCCCGCAGACGCGGATGTCGTATTCCCGGCAGACGGCCTTCAGCTGGTCCTGGAGGGCCGCGCCGCTCCCGCCCGCCTCGGCGAACCCGCTGGCCAGGATGACGGCGGCCCGGATCCCCATTCGCCCGCAGTCTCGAAGGGCTTCCAGGGCCGCCTTCTCGGATGTCAGGATGACCGCGCAATCGGCCGGGTGCGGGATCTCGGCGACGCGGGGATAGCAGGGCCACCCTTCCAGGTCCCGGTACTTGGGGTTGACGGGGTAGACGTCCCCCGGGTAGCCCAGCTCCTTCAGGTTGCGCAGCACGTGGCGGCCCGCGCCCTTCTCCGAGGCGCCGATGACCGCGACGGACGCCGGGTCGAGGAGGGGTTGCAGCCGGCTCACGGCCTGTGACCTCCCGCAGGACTTCCCGCGGGTTTCGCCTGTTCTCGCCTCCATTGCTCCGTGGCCTTTGGGTCGGCCTCGCCCGTGGCCGCGTCCAGGACCACCCCGTAGTCCCGGAGCGCGCTCTCCGGGGAGATGAATCCGTTTCGGACGTCCATCGCCACAAGCCGTTTCTCCCGCTCCCAGGGCGCCCCCCAGCCTCCCCCTCCGCTGGAGTGGATGTGGATCTCGGTGCCCTCGGTGAGGGGATAGACCGCCTTGGAGTCCATTTCGAGGGTCTCTCCGTCCGGGCGCCGGAAGTAGACCCGGTTCGCCGCGCCGGGCAGTCCCCCCGCCAGGCCGAAGGCGCGGTTCTCCTCCAGCATGCCGTCTCCCGTGGTGCAGGCCTGGGCCACGGGGGTGTTCACCCGGAAGACGTAATCGACGCCGAGCCCGCCCCGCCAGCGCCCCGGGCCCCCCGAATCCATACGGTACTCGTGCTGCAACAGGAAGAGCGGACTGTCCATCTCGTGCATCTCGATGCTCGGGGCGCGCACCCCGCCGCAGCAGACCACCGTTCCCACGTGGCTCCACCCGTCGAACCCGGAGGCGGCCCCCCCGCCGTTTTTCCGCAGGAAGGTGATCTCGCTGAAGCCCTCCCCGGTCCGGGGATCGACGCCCGAGATGTTCGGCCCGCACACCCGGCCCCAGGCGGCGGGGATCCGCCGGGGGATGACCTCCGCCAGGGCCAGCCAGATGGCCTCGATCATCGCTTCCGCCGTCGCGAGGGTGCACAGGCTGGAGGGCGCGGGCTCCCGCGCGTTCACCACGAGACCCGGCGGGGCGATGACCTGGACGGGCCGGGAGCACCCCTCGTTGTGGGGAATGCCGGGGTCAATGAGGGTGAACAGGCCGATCAGGCTCGCGGAGACCGTGTTGGGCAGGGAGCTGTTCACGAAGCCCTTCGTCTGTGGGTCGCTCCCCGAGTAGTCGAAGACGATCCGGTCCGAGTCGACGGTGACCTCCACGGTGATCCAGACCCTGCGCGACTTGTCGATCCCGTCGTGATCGAGGGCGCGGCGGGCCCGGTACCTTCCGGGGGGGATGCCGGCGATCTCCTGGCGGACCCGCCGCTCCGTGGCGTCCAGAAAGAACTCGATGGCCTCGAGGAGGGTATCCTCCCCCCACTTGTCCAGCATGTCCTTGAGCCGCCGCTCCGCCAGCCGGACGGCGCTGATCTGCGCCCGCAGATCCCCCTTGAGGTGGCGGGGGAGCCGCGTGTTGGACAGCAGCATCCGCCAGAGGTCCTCCCGGCGGCGGCCGCGGTCGTAGAGCTTGAGGGGGGGGATCCGGATCCCTTCCTGGAAGGCGTCCCGCGCCCCGGGGTTGTATCCTCCCATCACCGCCCCGCCGATGTCGGCGTGGTGCCCCTTCGTGACCGCCCAGAACCGGCGCCGGCCGGAGGGGCCGAAGACGGGCTTCAGGATGGTGAGGTCCGGCAGGTGGTTTCCCCCGCAGAAGGGGTCGTTGAGCAGGAAAATGTCTCCGTCCTCGATCTCCCCCTCGAACAGCTCTCCCGTCTTCCGCACCGCCTCGGGGGTGGAGGCGAACAGGATGGGGATGTACTCGGTCTGGGCCACGACCCTTCCCGTTTCGTCGAAGAGGGCGGTGATGAAGTCCCGGGCCTCGGTCAGGATGGGCGACCGCGACGTCCGCAACATGGTCGTTCCCATGTCCCGCGTGATGGCCATCAGGCGGTTCTGAATGACGGTGCACTGGACCCGGTCGAATCCGCTCACGGCCGGCCTCCGTTGTGGGGGGTGAGGAGGTAGTTCCCGTGCTCGTCGCAGGCGAGATCGAACCCGGGTTCCACGACGATGGTCGTGTTCCGCTGCTCGATGACCGCCCCTCCCCGGACCCGGTGCCCGTGATCCAGGCGGTGGCCGTCGTAGATGGGGGTCGGCTTCCATCCGCCGCAGGAGGCGAAGAAGACGTCCCGGGTCCCCTTGAGGGCCGCCTCGGGGGAGACGGTCGCCCGGGGCCGCGGGGGCGCCACGGGTTTCGGGGTGAGGCCGCTCGCCACGAGCCGCAGGTTGAGGATTTCCACCTTCTCCTCCGGCTCGCTGTAACCGAACAGGTCGTCGTGCCGCTTGTGAAAGCGCTCGATCACCGCGGCCAGGTCTCCCCGCTTCAGCTCTTCCCATTCCACGGAGACGTTCACCTCGTGGGGCTGGCCCACATAGCGCGCGTCAACGGAGCAGGAAAAGCCCCGGTCGGACTCCGGGACGCCCTCCGAGTCCAGGAGCTCCGCCCCCCTGCGGGCCATCTGCTCGAAGAGGCCGCGGACCGCGCCCATCTCCAGCTTGTCCTCTTTCGCCCGGTGCGTGGCGACGAAGTGATGCCGCAGGTCGGAGATCAGCATCCCCGCCGCGCAGAAGACCGAGGAGTTCCGGGGGATCACGACGGCGGGGACGTCCAGTTCCCGGGCAATGGCGCAGGCGTGAATGGGTCCCGCCCCGCCGGCGACCACGAGGGTGAATTCCCTCGGGTCGTCCCCCCGCTCGACGGTGACGGCGCGGAGCCCGTCGGCCATGTTGGCGTTGACCACCTTCCAGATGCCGACGGCGGCCTCCAGCGCGTCCAGGCCCAGGGGGCTGGCGATCCGCTCCCGGAGCGCCGCCTTCGGCCTGGATTCGTCCAGCGGGATTTTCCCGCCCAGAAAATACTTCGGATTCAGGTATCCCAGGAGCAGGTTCACGTCGACGACGGTGGGCTCCTCCCCCCCCTGGCCGTAGCAAATGGGGCCCGGCCTCGCCCCCGCGCTTCTCGGGCCCACCTGCAGCATCCCCCCCTCGTCGATCCAGGCGATGCTCCCCCCGCCGGCGCCGATGGTGTGGATGTCGATGATGGGAGAGGCGATCCGGTATCCGCCGATCTCTCCCTCCGTGGTCACCCGGGGCTCTCCGTCTTTGACCACGCAGATGTCGCAGCTCGTCCCGCCCATGTCCAGGGTGATCAGGTTGCGGGTCTCGTGGGGGCGGCCGTAGAACAGCCCCGTCGCCGGGGCCGCCGCGGGACCGGACAGGAGGGTGGCCGAGGCCCATTTCCGGGCGGCCTGCGGGCTCGAGACCCCGCCGTTGGACTGCATGATGAGGAGCGCGCCGCTGAACCGGTGCTCCCGGAGCAGCGCCTCGAGCCGTCCCAGGTACCGGTGCAGGATGGGGCCGACGTAGGCGTTGAGCACGACAGTGCTCGTCCGCTCATACTCCCGGATGGCGGGGAGCACCTCGGAGGAGAGGGAAAGGTAGACCTCCGGCCACGCCTGCGCGATCAGCCGGCCGGCCTCCCGCTCGTGGGCGGGGTTCAGAAAGGAGAACAGCAGGCTCACCGCCACGGCCTCGACGCCGGCCGCGCGGAACGCCTCCACGGCGCGAAGGACGCTCTCCGGGCGCAGCGGGGTCGCCGCGTCCCCCTGGGCGTCGATCCTCTCGGCGACCCCGATCCGCAAATGGCGGGGCACCAGCGGGGGAGGGGGGCTGCAACGCATGTCGTACAGCCGCTCTTTGATCCCGCGCCTCATTTCCAGGGAATCGCGGAACCCTTCTGTCGTGAGGAGACCGACCCTGGCGCCGGAACGGGTCAGGACCGCGTTCGTGGTCACCGTCGTGCCGTGCACGATCAGCCGGGTCCGCTCCAGAAATTCCGTCACGGACAGGCCCTGCGAGGACGCCGCCTCCTCGAACCCGTTGAACACGCCCGTGGCCGGGTCATCCGGGGTGGAGGCGGTTTTGAAGACCTCCCCCTGCCCCCGGTCGTCCATGACCAGGAAGTCCGTGAACGTGCCCCCCACATCGATCCCGATGCGGTACCCCATCTGAGAAACCCCCGATGACCCCGCCGGTTTTCCGCCCGCGCGCGGAAGACCCGGCCCCGGAAAAATTTCAGGCCGCCCCGCCGGCCTGTCATTCAAGAAGTACGTACTTTATCACTTTTCCGTCCCCGGGTGCGCGGGGTGCCGGCGAGGCCCAGGAGACGGATGCGTCCCGAGACCGCAAGGCGGTTGACAGGGAGGACGCCTGAATTCTAGAATCAATTACCTGTAGTCAGATTGATTCCCGGGTCGTCGCGTGCGCGCTCATTTAAGACTTCCGAGGGAGGGGGGAGCCTGCCCGCCGCAAAGAGCGCGCTTCCCGCGGTTCTTCTTTCTCTTCGCCCGGTTCGGGAGGGGCGACGATGCGATCCTTGAGAGTCGCAGTCTTTTTCGTCGCGCTCCTGTTGCTGTGGGAATGGTTCGTCTCCCTTGAGGTCTTGCCTGCGTACATCCTTCCCGCCCCCTCCGAGATCGCCCTCACGCTGGCGAAGGATTACCCGCTGCTCCTGCAGAACAGCTACGCCACCCTCCTGGAGACCCTTGTCGGGTTCGCTGCGGCCGTCGTCGTCGGGGTGTTCCTGGCGGTTTTGATGGTGTATTCAGACTTCTTGCGCTCCGTCCTCTATCCCATCCTCATCACCATCCGCTCGGTTCCCATCGTGGCGATTGCGCCGATCCTGATCGTCTGGTTCGGGTTCGGGCTCATGTCCAAGCTGGTGCTGGCGTTCCTGATCTCTTTTTTCCCCATCACGGTGAACACCATTTCGGGGATGACGGACATCGACCCGGGCAAGATGGAGATGGCGTCCGCGCTGACGCAGAACCGGAACCGGATCTTCTGGAAACTGCGCCTTCCCCACTCCCTTCCCTACCTGTTCGACGGTTTGAAGATTTCCCTCCCCCTCGCCCTCATTGGGGCCATCATCGGGGAGTTCGTGGGGGCCAACACCGGACTCGGCAACCTCATCCTCGTCGCCGGCAGCGTGATGAAGACTCCCCTGATGTTCGCCACGCTCGTCGTGATCGCCGTCATCTCCCTTGTCCTCTTCGGGCTGATCGTCTGGGCGGATAAAAGGGTGGCCTGGTGGAGGTCCCTCCAGTGAAAAACGCGAGGAGGAGGGACCGGGCGCGCCCCGGGAGCGGGGGGGGCGGAGGGAACCCTTCGGGCGCCGTGGCGGCCTCGCCGGGGAGTCCGGACGTCCCTGGTTCCGACGGGACCCTGATTGAGATCAGGGGGCTCCACAAGGTCTACCCGAGCCGGTCCGCGTCCGTGGTGGCGCTGGAGGACGTCTCGTTCGCGGTGCGCGAGAGAGAATTTCTGTCCATTGTCGGCCCGAGCGGGTGCGGGAAGAGCACCATCCTGCGCCTCATCCTGGGCCTGCTCCCGAAGACGCAGGGCGAGATTCTCTTCAAGGGCGCCCCCATCGCGGGGACCCAGTTCGGCATGGGGATGGTCTACCAGGCGCCGACCCTCCTGCCCTGGCGGACGGTGACGGAGAACGTGCTCTTCCCCCTGGAGATGCACGGCCGGAAGGTCGCCCCCTTTCGCCGCCGCGCGCAGGAGCTGATCCGGTCCGTGGGGCTGCAGGGCTTCGAGGACAAGTACCCGCACGAGCTCTCCGGCGGGATGCAGCAGCGGACGGCCCTGTGCCGGGCGCTCATCGAGGACCCGGCCGTCCTCCTCATGGACGAGCCCTTCGCCGCCCTGGACGCGCTCACCCGGGAGAGGCTCAACCTGGAGATGCTGCGGATCTGGACGGAGACGCAGAAGACGGTCGTGTTCGTCACGCACAGCGTGGAGGAGGCGGTTTTCCTGTCCGACCGGATCGTGGTCATGACGCCCCGTCCGGGGCGGGTCGCCTCCACCGTTGACATCGAGCTGGAGCGCCCCCGGACGCTGGAGACGAAGAACCGGCCCCGGTTCGTGGACCACGTCTCGGACATCAAGAGTCGGCTGATGCAGTTCGTGGCGTAGCGTTGCGCCGCGGAGTCGTTTTGCGGGCCCGGCCGAAGGGATCGGGAGAGGTCAGGCGCGCCGGCCCATTGCAGGCAGGGGAAATCCCGGAGGAGAAAAAAACCATGTTCCAGTCGGCGTTCAGGCGCGGGTTCAGATGGGGGCTCTACGCCCTTGCGTTGTCTCTGGCCTGGGGGGTCGGCCTGGGGCCGGGGAGCCTCCCGGCCTATGCGGAGAAGATCGATTTCATGATGGATTGGACGCCCCAGGGCCGCTACGTCGGCTTCTACACCGCCGTCAAAAAGGGATACTACCGGGAGAGCGGCCTGGAGGTGACCGTCACGCGCGGGCGCGGGAGCATGAACACCGTCATCGCGGTGGACCAGAAGAAGGTCCCCTTCGGGCTGGCGGGCGTCGGTACCATCATCCTCAGCCAGGCGAAGGGCGCCAAGCTCAAGATGGTCGGGATGATCCTGGACCGGAACGTGGAGGGGTTCGCGAGCCTCGGGGGATCGGGGATCTCCACGGTGAAGGACATGGCGGGAAGGACCGTGGGCTCCGCCGTGTGGGACGCCGCCCGGACGCTTCTCCCGGTGCTCGCCAAGCTGAACGGGGTGGAACCGGCGTCCATCAAGCAAATCGCCATCGACGGGGACGTCTACGTCACCTCTCTCCTCCAGAGCCGGGTGGACCTCGTCCCGGCCTGGGAGGACAGTCTGTTCGCCGTGCTTCAGGTCGTGGGCAAGCGGCAGGGGAAGAAGGTCAACTGGATCGCGTACCGGGACAACGGGCTGGACGTCTACAACAGCGCGATTTTCGCTTCTTCCCAGACGACCGAAGAAAAGGGGGACTTCGTCCGTCGCTTCCTCCGCGGGACCTACAAGGGGGTGGCCTACGCCTTGGAGAACCCGAAAGAGGGCGTGGACATCCTGATGGGTTTTCACCGGGAACTCGACCGCGAGATCGTGGAGCTCCAGTGGTCCAAGACCGCGGTGGCCCTCACCACCGAGATCGCCAAGGAGAAGGGCCTGGGCTGGATCACCGACGCCAAGATGACAAAGACCCGGGACACCCTTTTGCAGGCTTACAACATCAAGAAGGAGCTCCCCCTGAAGGACCTCTACACGAACCAGTTTCTTTCTGAAATCAAGGCCCGGTGACGAGATCGCCGGGTCGACGGCCGGGGCGGATTGCAGGCAAAGGGTGAAGGGGCGGCACCGCGTCATCCTCTTCCCCCCGACCGGTCGTGAGGGTTGCGGGCGCCTGGACCTGAAAGGGGTGAGAGCGAATGTCGGGCGAGATCCATCCGCCCGTGGAGGTGTCGTACGCCGGCGAGGGTGTGCGGATCCGGTCGTTCCTCGCCCGTCCCCGGAGCGGGGGGCCCTTCCCCGCCGTCATCACCATCCACGGGATCTTCGGGCTCAATCCTCCCGACCTGAAGCTGCTGGAGCGGCTCGCCGCGCGGGGGTATCTGGCCCTCGCCCACGGCTGGCAGAGCCGGGAGCGCGACCCGGCGGATGACTGGATCATCGAGGACCTCCGGGCCGCCGTCCGCTATCTGGGAGAAAACAAGGCGGTCGACCGGAACCGGATGGGTCTGGTGGGCTTCTGCCGGGGCGGGACCATCGCCATGCTAGCGGCGGGCCGGGTGGCGGAGATCGCGGCGACGACCGTCTTTTACGGCCAGGCCGTCTATGAGGGGGCAGAGCCCAAAAAACCGGTCTCGGCCATCGACCTCGTGGAAAACATCCGGGCGCCCATCCTGGTGTTCCACGGGGGGAAGGACACCGCCTATCCCGTCGAGGGTGCGCGCCGGTACCGGGACCGACTGAAGGCGGCTGGAAAGACTTACGAGTTCGAAGAGTTCCCCGAGGCCGGCCACGCCTACTTCTTTGAGGGCGCTCCCAACTACCACCCCCACGCGTCCGCGAGGTCGTGGGAGAGGATGACGGCCTTTTTCGACCGGCATCTCAAACCGGCCTGAGCCCCCGGGCCCATCCGGAGTTCGAAGCCCGGGCGGGGATGAAAATCGGCTGCGTTTCCCAGGGCTGCGGGATTTTCTGGAAAAGCCGGGGGAAAGGGTGTTGTCTCTCTTGCGAGGGCCGCGCCTGGTGCCGGGCCGGCCGATCCGGCGGGTTAGCGAGGCGGTAAATTCGGGGGCGGAGGAACACCTTTCAAAAGGTGCCCGTCCACCGCGCAGACGCTGACGGTGAGGGACCTGGAAGGAGAGAGGGTCGATGGCCTACGAAGGATTCCGGGGTTTTCTGGACTGCGTCCGGCGGGCGGGGGAGATGGCGTTCGTGCGGCGGGAGGTCGATCCGGACCATCAGGTCTCCGCCTTGATCAAAAGGTCCGGGGGGAAGACAGTCTTTTGCAGCCGGGTGAAAGGGTCTGGGGTCCCCCTGGCCGCCAACGTGCTGGGCAGCTTCCGGCAGCTGGAGATCCTGTTTGACCGTCCGGCGCCGGAGTTGATCGCCGAGTATCAACGGAGGGTCCGGCAGCCTTTGCCCCCCAGGGTGGTCCCGGACGGGCCGGTGAAGGAAGTCGTGCTGAAGGGGGAGGAGGTGGACCTTCGGGAATTCCCCATCCCCACGGTCAACGAGTACGACGGGGGCCGCTTCCTCACGGCGGGGATCATCATCGTCAAGGACCCCGAGTTCGGGCCGAACCTCTCCCTGCAGCGCCTTCAGGTTCGGGGCCCGCGTGAGACCGGCATCTTCTACAACCCGGTCGTCCATCTGAAGACCTATCACGAGCGGGCCGAGGAGAGGGGAAAGCCCCTGGAGATCGCCGTGGCCATCGGGTGCGACCCCGCCCTTCACATCGCCTCGCAGATCACGCGGAGCGTGGACGTCAACGAATACGGGCTGGCGGGCGCGCTGCTGGGCAGGCCCGTCGAGCTCGTCCGGTGCGAGACCGTGGACCTGGAGGTGCCGGCCGACGCGGAGATCGTCCTGGAGGGGATCATCCCGCCGGGGGTGCGGGAGGACGAGGGGCCCTTCGGGGAGTTCACCGGCTACTATCACGGCTCCCTGGCCGAGAAAAACCGCATGCCCGTGATCCGGTTCCAGGCCGTCACGCACCGGCGGAGCCCCATCTTCCAGAGCGTGTACCTGGGGAAGCCGCCGACGGAAGGGACCTTCATGCGCGCGCTGCCGGCCTCCGCCGACCTCTACAACCTGGTCAAGGAGGTGGTCCCGGAGGTCCGCGACGTGCACTTCACCACCGGCGGCTGCGGCCGGTTCCACGTCATCGTCTCCATCAAGAAACGGTCGCCGGGGGACGGGAAGCTCGCCCTCAGCGCCATCCTCGCAAGCCGCATCATCGTCAAGTACGCGGTCATCGTGGACGACGACATCGACATCCGGAACATGGACGAGGTGGAGTGGGCCATCGCGACCCGTAGCCAGTTCGACCGGGACGGGGTCGTCCTCACCCAGGTCCCCGGCCAGCTGGATCCCTCGCGAAGCCGCCCCCACAACCTGATCACCAAGGTGGGGATCGACGCCACGAGGCCCGACGACAAGGACTTTCCGAAGGTCTGCGACGTGCCCAGGGGCGTCCTGGCCGAGGTGGAGCGGAACTGGGAAAAGTGGGTCACGTCCGACCCGGAGGCGATCCCCGCGGACCTCAAAGGGTGAGGGCGGTCCCGCGCGCCGGAGGAGGGGACCCCCGGGGTCCTCGTCCCCGCGGGGGTTTCCCCTCAGCTCAGCCGAGGCGGGGGAGGATGTGCTTTTCGAAGAGGGTCAGGAGCTCTTCGGAGTCCTGGGTCGCGGGGACCAGGATGAGCTGCCGGATGCCTTGTTCCTCGATCTCGCGGATCTTCTCGACGCACTCTTCGGGGGTTCCCGCCAGGGCGTGCCGGGCCGCCCAGGCGTCCGACACCTGGACGGCGTGGTGGGCGTGGGGGATGAGATGTTCCGCATATTGATACGCCTGCCGCAGCCCCTCCGCCTCTTCCGCCGTGATCCCCATCAGGGAGAGGGGAATCGGGGAGAGGGCCCGGCGGGCCACCCATGACTTCACGTCCTCCCGCGCGCGGGCGCCGTCCTTGCGGATGGAACACCCCACCTGGAAGGCGACGGAGAGGGAGGCGGGGTCCCGTCCGGCGGCCCGAGCGCCGTCGCCGATGTGCTTCAGGGCGTATTGAATGAGCTCGGGGGAGACCCCCACCGGGACGTTGACGCCGTCGGCCGCCCGTCCGGCCAGCTCCAGCATCCTGGGTCCGTAGCTCGCCAGATGGATGGGGACGTCCCGCGGCCGAAAATGCAAGAAGGCGGCGATCGTCTTCCCGCGAAATTGCCCGCCCTCTCCTTTCAGCAGGCCGCGGATCAGCCGGATGCCCTCCTCCAGGGTGCTCAGGGACGACACCTTGAGACCGAGGTGATTGAGGGCCGAGTCCCCCGCCCCGAGGCCCAGCAGGGCGCGGCCCTCGGAAACCTCGTCCAGCGTGGCCATCGCCCGGGCCGTGACGGCGGGGTGCCGGGTGACGAGGTTCGTGACCCCCGCCCCCAGCCGGATCCGCCGCGTCCGGACGGCGCACAGGGTGATGGAGACGTAGAGGTCCTGCCAGATTCCTTGGGAATCCCCGACCCACACCTCGTTGAACCCGCAGTCCTCGGCCCGCTGGGCGGTGCGGGCGAGGGCTTCTGCAGACTGGCGGCTTTCCTTGGGAGGACATCCGATGCCGAATTGCAACGCGATTCCCTTCGTGGAACGTCAGGTCTTGAGGCTCACGGCCGCCCGGCGGGACTGATCTCGCTGGCCCCGAACCGACATGAGCGGCCCTCTCGCGGGTCTTGATTCTCCCCGCCTGCGCGGCCCCGGTAGCTTTATAGCACATTCGACGGGAGACAGACACGCTGACCCCTGGGCGATGGGCGGATTGGGGGGCGGGTCCTTGACTCTTCCGGGGCGATGTGTTTGCATTTTCGGTGGGATTTTCTCGATCTCCGGAAAACCTTTTGGACTTTCGGTTGATCCCGGAAAGAAGATAAGATTTCCTTTGCTGTGCACGTTTCGACCGTAGCCGTTCAAAAATAAATTCAGCCCTCAGGGCCAGGGGCGGAGTGGACTCCTTTAGGCTCAGGGTCTCCAGACTCCCGGGAGGAATCGAATGACTGTCCTCGTCGATAAGAAAGGCCGCATTCTTACCATCACCATCAACCGGCCGGAGGCGATGAACGCCCTCGACCCCGAGACGCGGAGCCGGCTGTGCGAGGCGTTCGAGGAATTCCGGGACGACGATCAGCTGTGGGTCGCCGTCCTGACCGGGGCGGGCGAGAAGTCGTTCTGCGCCGGGGCGGACATCAAGAAGACCATCGCCGCGTCCCTGGACCAGACCGTCTGGGGGAGGCGAAAGCCCTTCCTCCAGGGCAGGGACCTCTTCGCCGTCCTGGGGGAGCTGAGCAAGCCGGTCATCGCCGCCGTCAACGGGTACGCCCTGGGCGGGGGCCTGGAGCTGGCGCTTTGCTGCGACATTCGCGTCGCGTCCGAGCGGGCGACCTTCGGGCTGCCGGAGGTGGGCCTGGGGATCATCCCGGGGGCGGGGGGAACCCAGCGGCTCTCGCGGGCCGTGGGCGTTTCGCAGGCGTTGTACATGACCCTGACCGGGAGCCGGATTGACGCCCAGGAGGCCTACCGCATCGGGCTGGTCAGCCGCGTCGTCCCTCCGGGCGAGCTGATGGGCGCCGCGCTGGAGACGGCCGAGACCATCTGCAAGCGCGGCCCGGTCGCGGTGCGCTTCGCAAAGGAGGCGATCCTCCGGGGCGCCGGCATGACGCTGCGGGACGGCCTGTTGCTGGAAAACCTCCTGTCGAACCTCCTGCGGGGGACCAAGGACGCGTCCGAGGCGACCCAGGCGTTCTCCGAAAAGCGGGCCCCCCGGTTCACCGGGGAATAGGGGGGAGGACGAAGGCGATGCGTCGCCGGCGGCCTTCCCGCGTGCGGTGGGCCTGTTTGCGCGGGGCTGCGAAGGACGGCGGCTTCCGTGTCGGACGTGGGAGAAGGCCGCTCGAAGATGAACGAACGGGCAACCATGAGAGCGTCTGATTCTTGGATCATCGGGAAGCCCTTGCCCCAGCGGAACGCTCCGGAGAAGGTCCGGGGGGCGGCCCTTTACCTCGCTGACCTAGTTTTCCCCCGCCTGCTCATCGGGAAGGTCCTGCGGAGCCCTCACGCTC
>JACPRG010000147.1 GCA_016190025.1 Candidatus Tectimicrobiota bacterium | reverse complement strand
GATCCGGGCCGGGTGGACTCCGCCCCCACGTCGAGGATGTCCGCGCCCTCCTCCGCCATCCGGCGGGCCTGGGCCAGGGCCGCCTCGGGGCGGTAGAAGAGCCCTCCGTCGGAGAAGGAATCGGGCGTGACGTTGAGGACGCCCATGATGAGGGGCCGGTCCAGCGGGAGGAGTCTCTCCCCCAGGCGGATGCCCCGCGCGGAGGGCCGGGCTTCGCCGGTCTTTCCGGGACTCGCGCCACTCATGGCCCGCCGTCTTCCCTTCGGCCGTGGGGGAAGGAGGTCCCCTCCGCCAGGACGTCCCTCAGGGGATACCACCGCTCCCGCACCTCGCCGGCCAGGAAGAGCGACCCCGCCACGCAGACGAGACCCTCCTCCCCGGCGTCGTCCAGGGCGGCCTGCACGGCGTCGAAGGGGTCGAGGAAGACGCCCTTCACGGGGGCGGACCGGGAGGCGGTCTCGGCCAGGGTCTTGGGCGGGCAGGCCGGGCGCGGCGGGCGCGCGGGCCGGGTGACGTAGACGCCCGCGCTCCCCGGCAGGAGGACCTCGCACAGGCCCTTCACGTCCTTGTCCCCCAGGACGCCCAGGACGAAGCGCCGCGGGCCGGGGTGGAGGAGGTCCAGCGTCTCCCGGAGGGCCTTGGCCTTGTCCGGGTTGTGGGCGCCGTCGAGGACGACGGCGGGAGAGCGCCCCGCGGCCTCGACCCGCGCGGGGAGGCGGGCCTTCTTGAGGCCGCGGCGGATGGCCTCTTCTTTCACGCCCAGCAGTTGCGCGGCGGCGGCGGCCAGGGCGGCGTTCCTCGCCTGGTGCGGCCCCAGCATGCGGACCTCGAGGCCCTCCAGGGGGGCGAGGCCGGTCTCCGGGGCGGGCTTGAGGTCGAAGACGCTCCCCTCCGTCCCGGAGGCGCGCGGGCGGGCCGCGTCGCCCAGGTCGATGAGGCGGGCGCCCTTCTCCGCGCAGGCGGAGCGGATGACCCTTTGGGCGGATGGGTCCTGGACGCCCGAGAGGACGAGGCCGCCGGGCTTGACGATCCCGGCCTTCTCGGCGGCGATCCGCTCCACCGTGTTCCCCAGGATGTCCGTGTGGTCGAGGGCGATGTGGGTGAGGATGGAGAGGTCGGTCGCGGGGAAGGCGTTGGTCGCGTCGTACGTGCCGCCGAGGCCGACCTCCAGGACGATCCGCCTGCACCCCTTTTGCCGGAAGTGGAGGAGGGCGAGGGCGAGGGTGATCTCGAAGTAGGAGGGGATGCCGTAGCGGCCCGACAGGAACATCCGGTGGAGGGTCGGCTTCATCTCCTCGACGATGCGGGTCAGCTCGGCCGGGCAGATGAGCCTTCCGTTCGCCCAGGCGCGCTCGGTCAGGGAGGAGACGTGGGGGGAGAAGAAGGCCCCGGCACCTTTGGGGTTTTTCTTCTCTTTCTCCTCCTCGTGGAGGATCGCGGCCAGGTAGGCCGAGACCGAGCCCTTCCCGCTCGTCCCGGCCACGTGGGCGATCTCGAAGCTGCCTTTTTCCCGCCAGGGGATCTCCAGGGCGTCCAGGAAGTCCACCATCCGCCGGAGACCCAGGACGAACGGTTCCCCCCTCACCGCCGGGTAGTCCCGGTGGTCGTAGATGGGCAAATCCACCAGCGAGTCCAGCCACCGGACCGTGTGGTGGAAGTCGCGTATCGTCCGACCGGCAATTATCTGACTGGCATCGCCAAGTTTTTTCACCGCGTTAGATCTCGAATCAGGTTGAACACCGCGCCAATCGCAGTGTGTGCTGTTCCAATGTCGCAAACCTGACCAAGCCGTTGCGCACGACCTGGGTGAATCAGATTTCGGAAGTCTTTGGCAAGTCTCATTGATTTTGCTGTTTGCTCTTTAATCAGCCTCATTTCATACGCAACTTCTACATAGTGATGCAGATCCCACTTATCAAGTGGTCCGCTGGCTTTCGGGAGTGAGATATTCTTGCTTGCAAGCGCGCTCACTGCGTTCGAAATTTTCGTCGGATCTTGCTGTTCTAGTTTCCAAAGCAAGAGTGTCTCCACGATGGAACCGGCAATGACCGTGGCGGCTTTGTATTCACCATTTGAGATGGCTTTTTGGATGGCGGCAAGGTCAATCCGCAGACTTTGCCTTAGTTCTTCATCCTGTACGAAATTCAATTCTGCCGTATCCGCTGGCGGAAATTCATCTGGACATCTCAGAAGGGCTTCGCGAATCAGAATCACCGGGTTACGATCGTCAATACCGGACATGGGGCCAAGCATTCCAATATTTACTTGCCTTCGCCAGAATTCCAGGGAATTACGAGTAGCAGCCACACTTATGATCAAGTTGTTATAATCGTTAGAATCGAGAATGTATAATTCCCCAGGTATCTCATCTATCAAGGAGATTAAGGCGCTTAGCTTGTCTGAGTATGTGTGATCAAGGAATTGAGGCAGCGTGCCTCGGAAAGCCCTGTCGATGAATCTGACTACTTGACTTGGGACCACTCGTGACATTTACGAATTCGACCTCAATTTCTTGTTCTCAAAGGCGGCACTGGCAGGCAAGCTGCCAGTGGCACTCAGCCCACAGAAAGAACGTTGCCTCCTTCGGTCATTGCGAGTGCAGCGGAGAATCTCGGCGCTGGGCGTCCTGACGGCGAAACCCCTGCGCTCTGCTCAGGGTGACAACGAAGTTCAATTTCCTTTCTTCGTGTGCCACTGGCGGCTTGGGGTCCGCGACCCCTCGTCCGCCAGTGCCGCCTTCGGCCTAATGCCGGAAGTGCCGGACGCCCGTTAAGACCATGGCGACGTTCGCCTCGTCGGCGGCCTGGATCACCTCCTCGTCCCGCTTGGAGCCCCCCGGCTGAACGACCGCCCTCACCCCCGCCTCGGCCGCGGCGTCCACGCCGTCCCGGAAGGGGAAAAAGGCGTCCGACGCCAGGACCGACCCCGCGAGGCGCTCTCCGTGCCCCGCCTCCTTCGCCTTCCAGACGGCCAGCTTCACCGCGTCCACCCGGCTCATCTGCCCCGCCCCGATCCCGAGCGTCACCATTAAATTCTGCGACCCGGCGCCCCGTCCGGCAAGCAGAATCGCGTTCGACTTGACGTGCTTCACCACCCGCCAGGCGAACGCCAACAGCTCGAACTCCTCCACCGAGGGCTTCCTCCGCGTGGGGATCCGGCAGGACTCCAGGTTGAACTGGAACCGGTCGGACTGCTGGACCAGCATCCCCCCGGGGACGGACCGGAACTCCAGCTCCGCCCTCCCCTCCGTCCCGGAGGCCAGGGCGGGCCACCGGAGGACGCGCAGGTCCCGCTTCTTGCCCAGGAGGTCCAGCGCCCCCGGCTCGAAGTCCGGCGCGGCCACCACCTCCAGGAATCGCTTGGACAGCGCCTCCGCCCCCTGCGCGTCCAGCTTCCGGTTCAGGGCGACGATGCCCCCGAAGGCCGACATCCGGTCGGCGTCGAAGGCCGCCGCCAGCGCCTCGGGGAGACTTTCGCCGGCCGCCGCCCCGCAGGGGTTGTTGTGCTTCACCACGACCGCCGCGGGCTCCAGGAACTCCAGCGCCATCGCCGCCGCCGCGCTCAGGTCCAGGAGGTTGTTGTAGGAGAGATCTTTCCCCTGG
The DNA here is from genome assembly GCA_016190025.1 of Candidatus Tectimicrobiota bacterium. The sequence goes on along the minus strand of JACPRG010000147.1, from coordinate 11,652 downwards.
AGCTGCTCGGCGTCCAGGAGGGAGACCTCCGCCGGCCGGCCGGAGCGGTAGAGGGCCGCCCGCTGGTGGGGGTTCTCGCCGTAGCGCAGCTCCGCCACCCGCTCCAGCGTCAGCGGCAGGAGGGCGGGGAGGTCCGGCCCCGGCTCCCCGCCGGGTTCCAGGGAGCCCAGGTACTGCCCCAGGTACTGGGTGATGGCCGCGTCGTACCCGGCGGTGTGGAGAAAGGCCTTCACGGCCAGCCGCCGCCGCGCCTCCTCCGGCACGTCCTCCATCAGGTCCAGGTACTTCAGGACCTCCGCGTAGTCGCCGGGGTCGGAAAGGACGACGACGTTTTGGAAGTTCTTGGCCGCCGCCCGAAGAAGCGAGACCCCCCCGATGTCGATCATCTCCAGGGCGTCCTCGAGGCTCACGTCCGGCCGGGCGACGGTCTCTCGGAAGGGGTAGAGGTTGACGGCCACCAGGTCGATGGCCGGCACGTCCGATCCCGGCGCCTCGGGCTCGGCCGCCCTGCGGTGCAGGATGCCCCCGAAGACCTTCGGGTGCAGGGTCTTCACCCGCCCGCCCAGAATCTCCTCCTGCCCGGTGAAGGCCGAGATGGGGGTGACGGGGACGCCCGATTCCTCGAGGACCTTGGCCGTCCCTCCGGTGGAGAGGATCTCCGCGCCCCGCTGGCGGAGGGCCTCGGCCAACTCCAGGACGCCGGCCTTGTCGTACACGCTGATGAGGGCTCTGCGGATGGCGCTGCTCATGGGGGGTCTCCCGTTGCGTAATTTTGGAGGGACTCGGATTCCGAGGGTCTGCCCTTCTTCCCCGGGGACAATGCCCCGCGGTGTCCCTCCTGGATGCGGATGGCGAGGCGGGGGCGGCCCGTGCGCCCCGCCCGCGAGCGATGCCAAGCCGGCCATCGCGGATGCCGATGCCGCCTGACCCCCCTCACTTCCCGGCGAAGCGCGCGGGGCGCTTTTCCAGGAACGCCCGGACCCCTTCTTTGAAGTCCTCGCTCAGGAACCCCCGGATGCGGAGCTCATGGATCTCCCGCTCGTCTTCCTCGGAGCCGCCCCCGACGGCGACCCGGACGGCCAGCTTCGCCCCGCGGACGGTCAGGGGCGCGTTCTCCGCGATCCTCTTCGCCAGCTCGTACGTGAAGGGGGCGAGGCCCGGGGCCGGGAGCACGTGGTTGACCAAGCCGATGCGCAGGGCCTCTTCCGCGCCCACCGTCCGGGCCGTCATGAGGAGCTCCTTGGCGCAGGAGGGCCCCACCAGGTTCACCAGGCGGCGCGTGCTGGACACGCTGTAGACGACGCCCAGCCTTCCCGCGGGGACGCCCATCCGGAGCGTGTCCGCCGCGATGCGCAGGTCGCAGACGGTGGCGAGGCCGCACCCGCCGCCCAGGGCGAAGCCGTGGATCATGGCGATGACGGGCTTGGAGATCGCCTCGACGCTCTCGAGCGCCATCTCGTACACCTCGTTCTGGCGCATGGCCCCGTCCGGCGTGGACATGGTGCTCTCGAACTCGCTGATGTCCGCCCCGGAGGCGAAGGCGCTTTCCCCCGCCCCGCGGATGACCACGACCCGGACCTGCGGGTCTTCGTCCAGGGCCTTCATGCGCCCCGGCAGGTCTTCCCACATGGCCTGCGAGACGGCGTTTCGGACCTCGGGACGGTTGATCGTCAGGGTCGCGACGTATTCTTCTCGGTGGACCAGAAAGAAGTCTTTGCTCATACGCCTCCGTGTCCCGGAATGGACGGCGTCGCGGGGCGAGCGGTCCTCCGGGTGGTTCGGCGGCCGGGCGGCGGCCGGCCGATTACCGTTTCTGGTAGCGGTCGTAGAGGACCCCCACGCCGATCTTTCGCATCCGCTCGGCGCGCTCGGCGAACCATTTAGGGACCTCGAAGGAATCGGTGTAGCGGATGGCCTCGACGGCCTCCTCGCGGCTTTTGCCCTCGGCGATGGCGCTTCGCACCCGGCGCTTGAGGCCCTCCAGGATGTCCCGGACGTTCAGGGCGAAGGTCGCGTCGCAGACGGGGCCGTGCCCGGGGACGATCAGGTGGGGGTGGATCTCCTGATAGATCCAATTCAGCGTGCGATGCCACCCGTCCATGACGGCCTCGTGGCACATGGGGGGCCACTGGTTGACGACGTTGTCCCCGGAGAAGAGCACGTGGTCCTCCGGCAGCCAGACCATGGTGTGGCTCGGGGTGTGGCCGTCGGCGGTGAGGAGGTCGATCCGGCGGCCCCCGGGTCTCAGGGTCATCCGGTCGCTGAACGTCAGGGTGGGCTCCCGGGCGGCGTAGCCGGCGAAGTCCAGGTCGTCCCCCAGGCCGACCTCGGGCAGAAAGCCCTCCAGGACCTCCCTGCATCCGGCGAACCGCCCTTTGAGGGACTCGTGGCAGACCGTCTCCGCTTCCGGGAAAAAGCCGTGTCCGCCGATGTGGTCGGGGTGGGCGTGGGTGCAGACGAAATACCGGGGCTCCCCTTGGGAGCGGACGAACTCCCCCCATCTCCTCGCTTCCGAGGGCACCATCGGCGCGTCCACCAGGACCACGCCGTCCCCCGTGACGATGCAGCCGACGTTGGCCAGGTGGTAGGCGGTTTCGATGAACACTCCGGAGGCGACTTCCTCGATGGCCATGCGGGCTTCCTTTCCTGCTTCGGTTCCTCCCGGCCCGTCCCGCGGGGTCTTCCCGCGTGTGGAGCCGGGCCTTCCAGGTCCCGGTCGCCTTTTGAGGTCTGCGACCTCTCGCGGTCAGCCCTTCTTCTTTTTCTTCTTGGGGTCTTCTTCCTCGGGGGGCGGGTTCAGGACGTCGTAGATCCGCCCGATGCTCCTGGCCCCCAGCGTCTGGTAAAAGTCGGGGGCCTTTTTCCGGATGGGCTCCCAGTGGACGACGTAGTCCTTCATCGCCTGCGCCTGTTCTTTGGTCTTGCCGGCGTCGATGGCCGCCTGGACCTTCGCCACCAGCTCTCGGATGTCCTTGCGCAGGACGCTCAGGACCGACTTGTCGCAGACCTCGCCGTGGCCCGGCGTGATGACCTTCACGTCCATCCCCTCGATGAAGTCGAGGGTCTTGAGCCAGGCGTCCGCCACGCCGGAGTGCAGAAGGGGCGGCCAGTTCTCCACCACGTTGTCCCCCGGCAAAAGGGCCTTGGCGTCCGGCACGTAGACCATGGCCTGGTTCTCGGTGTGGCCGACCTTGTGGATGAGCTGGAACTCCCGGCCTCCCAGGTAGAGGGTCATCCGGTCGTTGAAGAGGATGTCCGGCTCCCGGAAGTCGAACCCGTCCATATGGGCCGCCTCTTTCGGGTTGGTGGACGCGACGCGCTTTTTCCACTCCTCGGCGGTGCTCACGGCCTCCCGGAACCTGGCCAGCGTCCCTTCGTGGGCGACGAAGACGGCCTCCCGGAAGAACCAGTTCCCCATGATGTGGTCGGCGTGGTGCTCGGTGTTGACCAGGTAGCGGATGGGACCGATCTTCTCCACCTCGGCCCGCCAGTGGAGGGCGTCGGAGGGGTTCTGGGGGACGTCCACCAGGAGGAGCCCCTCGTCCGTCTTCACGCAGGAGACGTTGCATCCGTAATATTTGATCTCGCTGAAGACCCCGTCGGCGATCTCTTGCATGGGTTTCTCCCTTTCGTGTGTTTTCCCCGTGGGGGAGAGGCGTCCGGATTTTCTCACACGCCTCCTCGAATGCAAAGAGGTCGTGGGCCTCATCCGCCGCAGCTTCCCCGGGCGGGCCGAGTAAACGCCTCGCGCATGCCCAAGGCCGGCGCCCGGCGTCTCGTGCCCTCCCGTCGAGGAGGACTGAAAAAGATCTCCGCGCGGCCTGAAAAGGCTTGTTTCCTGCGCTTGAACCTGTATTCTGTCGTCAGCCGCCCCGCCGTCCTGCGGCGGGCTCCTTTCAAGCCCGGGGGGATTTGGGGATTCAAGGTGGAATTCGACAGGGACATCGAGCCCAGGCAAGACCCCGAGGAGAGAGAGGCCCTCAAAAAGAGACGCTACCCGAGGTTCCGCGCGGTCCTTCCGTGCGAGGTGGAGGGCCTGGATTGCGAGATCCAGGAAGTCTCCGTCCACGGGTTCCGGCTCTCCAGCAAGCGTCCCCTCCTGCCGGGGGAGACCCGGGAAACCATCATCCGCTTGATTCGTGAAGACGGCCGCGAGCAGGTGCTGCAGTTCCAGGCGGCCATCCGGTGGTGCGAACAGACCCCCTCCGGCGAGTACTGGATGGGCGCGGAAGTGGAGCCCTCCGGGATGTGAGGGGAGAAGGCGACGGCGGATTCGCCCTTTATGGGAGGTTTCCCGATGAGCGGTGAAGAGAAAGCGACGCGGGTCAAGCGGCGGTTCCCCCGCTTTGAAGTCGTGTTCCCGCTCCGTGTGGACGACATGGACTGCGAAATCCAGGACATCTCGGTCATGAGTTTCCGCTTCATCAGCAAGCGGAAGATGCCCGTGGGCGTGACCAGAAACGTGACCATCCGTGTGGTTCAAAAGGACGGGCGCGAGACTTCCGTGGCCGCCAAGGCGTACATCCATTGGTGCAAGCCCATCCAAACGGGCGGGTACATGTCCGGCGCGGAGATCTGGGCGCTGAGCCAGAAAGAGTAGGCTGCGGTCCCGCGGGCGGCTCAGCCCCGGGCGGGGCGACGCCCCCGGCCTTGTGCGACGCGGCTGTGGAGCCGTTCCGCGACAAGGGGTTTTGTCCGTCGGACGGGTTTGGTAAAATTGGCGGCCCTTGCGCGCCCTGGGGGCGGAGAAGCGCGTTCCGGGATCGTTCGGCCGCCGGACTCGCGCGGCGCCTGTCGCCCGAGGCGCTCGTCTCTTGGCCGGGGGGTGGTTCCGTGGACCTGCTTCCGCGTCTGGTCCTGCACACCATCGACGGGTTCGTTTTCGGCTGGGTGTATGCCCTCATTGCGTTCGGCCTGAGCCTGATCTTCGGACTCCTGTTGATCATTAACGTCGCTCACGGGACGCTCTACATGCTGGGGGCGGTGTTCGGGTGGTTTCTTGTGCGCGAGATCGGCTGGGGGGGCGGCGGTTACTGGGTGGCTCTCGTTCTCGCCCCGCTGGCCGTCGGGGTTTTGGCGGCCTGTGTGGAGCTCACGATTCTTCGGCCCATCGAAAAGAAGCCCGTCATGACGATCCTTTCCACGTTCGGGCTCTTGCTGGTCTTTGAGCACGCCGTCCTGGGCTGGGTCGGCGGTTCGGCCCTGTACCTGAAGGCGGGGATCGCGGGCCACGTCTCGCTGCTGGGCTTCCAGTATTCGACCTATCGGCTGTTCGTCGCCGGGGCTGCGTTCTTCGTCGCCCTCGGGCTCTGGGCCTTCTTGTACAAGACGAGATACGGGATCTGGGTCCGGGCCGTCCGGCAGAACGGGGATCTCTCCCTGGTGGACGGGATCCCCGTGCGGAAGGTGAACACCCTCGCCTTCGGCCTCGGGGGCGCGCTCGCCGGCCTTTCGGGCGTGCTCTCCGGGCCCCTCGTGTCCATCACGTACCAGATGGGGCTGAACGTCCTGATCGTCGCGTTCATCGTGGTGATCGTCGGAGGGCTGGGAGACCTGAGAGGGGCCGTCGTCGCCGCCCTGATCCTCGGGGTGGCCGAGAGCCTGGCCACCGTCTTCGTGAACGCGACCCTCGCCAAGGTCTTCGCCCTTTTGTTCGTCACGACCTTTCTGTTCTTCCGGCCGGACGGCCTTTTCGTGCGAAGGGGATGATGACCTCGGTCCCTCGGCGGGTTTCGAGTGCAAGGGGGGGCGGGCTCCTCGGTTTGGGCGCGCTGGCGGTCCTTTCGGTCATGCCCTTCCTCCTGGGGAGCTTCGGGATCGCCTTCCTGATGGAGATCCTGGTCTGGGGCCTTCTCGCAGTGGCCTTCGACTTCCTCTACGGCTACACCGGGTATCTGAGCCTCGGGCATTCGATTTTTTTCGGGGTGGGCCTCTACGGATTGGCGCTCCCCGTCATCCATTGGGGGGCGGGCCTTTGGCTTTCCCTCCTGGTGGCCCTGGCGGCGTCGGCCCTGTTCGCCTGGGTCATCGGCGCCTTCGCCGTCAAGGTCCGGGGTCATGGGTTCATCATCGTGACCGTGGTGGCCGCGACCGTCGTCACCCTCCTCGCCCTCGCGTGGAAGTCGGTGACCGGCGGGGACGACGGCCTCACGTACAGCCGCCCTCCGCTCTCCCTGGGCTTCGTCCGATTCGACCTGATGGAACAGTGGCCGAGGTACTACTTCATCCTCTTTTGCGTGGCCTTGTCGTTTTTCCTTTGCTGGAGGATCCTCCACTCCCCGCTGGGCCGGGTGTTCGAGCTCATCCGGGAGAACGAGGCCCGGGCCAGCTTCGTCGGCTACAACGCGGACCGCTACAAGCTCATCTCCTTCATCATCTCGGGGACGTTCGCGGGCCTTTCGGGCGCGCTGTACTCGCTGTCCGTCAGCTACGCGAGCGCCGAGTTTTTCTCCTGGCTGATCTCCGCGGAGGCCGTGGTCTGGACCCTGTTCGGGGGGGCGGGGACCCTCTACGGCGCCCTCGTCGGAACCGGCGTGCTGTTGTACCTGAGGGAGTACCTGAGCGCCCAGTGGGCCTTCACCTATCCCATCGTCCTGGGCGCCGTCATCATCGCGGTCGTGATATTCGCGCCTTCGGGTCTGGTCGGGACGGTCAGGCGGCTCCTCGCGCGCTTTTGACGGCGGCCGGTGGATGTCTTCGGGAGGGGGAGGACAAGGTTGCAGAGCCCCAAGGACGGCGTCCTGCTGAAAGTCAAGGGTCTGGTGAAGCGCTTCGGGGGCCTGGCGGCCGTGAACGGGATCGACTGCGACCTCCGGGCGGGAGAGCTGCGGGCGATCATCGGCCCCAACGGGGCGGGGAAGACCACCTTCTTCAACCTGCTGACCGGGCGGTTCCCTCCGACCGCGGGCCGGGTCCATTTCAAGGGAGAGGACATCACGGGCCTCTCCCCCGACCGGATCACCCGCAAGGGCATCGGCCGTTCCTTTCAGGTCACGAGCATCTTTCCGAACCTCACCGCCCTGGAGAACGTGCAGCCGGCCGTCCAAAGCCGCCTGGGCGCTCCCCACCCCTTTCGCAGCCTGTGGAGCCGGAGGGAGACGTGGGACAAGGCCGAGGAGGTCCTCGGGATCGTGGGCCTGGCGGAGCGCCGGGACGTGCGGGCGGCGGAGCTGTCCCACGGGGAGCAGAAGCTCGTGGACATCGCCATCGCCCTGGCCGGCGACCCGGAGCTTCTCCTGCTGGACGAGCCCACGGCCGGGCTGAGCGCCGTGGAGACGCGCGCCGTGACCGACAGGATTCAGGGGCTCGCGGACCGCAGGACCGTCCTGCTCGTGGAGCACGACATGAAGGTCGTGATGTCCCTGGCGCGGAGGATCTCGGTGTTCCACCAGGGGAAGGTGCTGGCGGAAGGGGCCCCCGAGGAGATCCGGTCCAACGAGGACGTGCGCCGTGTCTACCTCACGAGGGGGGCCTGAGCGTGTTCCGCGTCGAGGGGCTCAGCGCCTTTTACGGCAAGAGCCAGATCCTCTGGGACGTGTCCCTCGAGGTGGAGCGGGGGGAAGTCGTGGGCCTGCTGGGCCGGAACGGCGTGGGCAAGACGACCCTGTTGCGGTCGATCATGGGCCTCGTCGATCAGCGCTCGGGCCGGGTCCGGTTCGAGGGCCGGGACATTTCCGGCTTGGCCCCCCACAAGATCCCAAGGTTCGGGATCGGCTACGTCCCCCAGGAACGGGGGGTGTTCGCCGAGTTCACCGTCCTGGAGAACCTGCGCGTCGCCTCCCCCGGCGGGGAGCTGGACGCGGGCGTCTTGCAGTCCGTGTTTCACTACTTCCCGGTCCTCGATGAGCGGATGAGCCAGCTGGCCGGCACCCTGAGCGGGGGCGAGCGCCAGATGCTGGCCATCGCCCGGGCGTTCGTCAAACACCCTCGCCTCATGCTCCTGGACGAGCCGACCGAAGGGCTGATGCCCTCCGCGGTGGAGACCGTCGAGAGGGCCGTTCAGGGCTTTGGCGACGGGGGGATGGCCGTTCTCTTGGTGGAGCAGAACGTCAACACCGCCCTGGCCGTCTGCGGCCGGATCTACGTCATGGAGAAGGGGGCGATCGTCCGCGAGGAGCGCGCCTCGGAGACCAGCGAGGAGGTCCTCGGGCGGTACATGGGCGTCGGCCTGTAGCCGGCGGCGCGGCCTCGGAGAGCGCCGGCCCGGAAAAGAAAGTCCGCGGAGAGGAGGGAAACCTCTTCCGCGGACTTTCCGTTTCTCGCGGCGATTGTTCCCCCGGACGGGGGGCGCCGCCTCAGATCTTCAAGTTGCCCTGGGGCGGGTACATCCCGGCCTCCAGGGGGATGGTCCCCACGACGGCGAATTTTCCGCCGCGGACCTGCTGGATGTAGACGGGTCCGAACGTCTGGTGGTCCTCGGCCCGCATCAGCTTGTCGCCGGTCGGATATTCATAGCCTGGCTTGAACCGGTATCCCTGGAGGAACCGGATCACGTCCTTGGCGTGCCTTTGCTTTGATTTGTAGCCGGTCTTTTCGACGGCGTCTTTGATGAGGTAGATGTTCTCCCAGCCGATGTAGTTGTGGGCGTGGCCGGAGGGGCGGTTGCGGTCGAGGTCCTTTCCCTCCTCGTCCACGTTGATGGCCTTCCGGAAGGCCGCGTCGTAGGGCTGGAGCTCCTTGGGCACCTGACTCAGCCGCTGGGGGAAGGGGGTGTGGAAGTACGACCCCTCGAAAGGCGACGGGTCGAATCCCTCGGAGCTGTCGTACGTGCCGAAATACTTGAACCTGGCCAGGATCCCCATCTCCTTGGCCTGCTTCAGGAAGGCGGGGGTTTGAAGATTGGGGATGGCGTGGAAGATCACCTCGGTTCTGTTCTGGTCGATGCGGCTGAGATGGGGGACCCAGTTGTCGGTCGCGACCGGCACCAGCATCTTGGTGATGATCTGGCCGCCGTGGACCGGCACCCGCGCGGACCACTGGCGCACCTGGTCCTGCCCCCAGGCGAAGTCGGAGCCGATGAGCGTCCAGCGCTTGCCCAGGTTCTTCACGGCCCACTCCCCGGTGGCCCAGACCTCCTGCAAGACGCTCGGGTTGAGCCGGAAGATGTAGGGGTTGCCCTTATCCCCGGTGACCGGCGTGGCGTTTCCGTTGGGGAAGCCGACGGTCTCCAGCTCTTTGAAGATGGGGTTGGTCGCCAGGCTGATCCCGCTGTGGTGGGACCCGATGACGAAATCCACCTTGTCCCGCTGGATGAGTTTCCTCGTCTTGCGGACGCCCGTGGCGGCCTTGGACTCGGTGTCTTCGACGATCAGGGCCACCTCGCGGCCGCCGATCCCGCCGGCCCCGTTGATGCGCTTGGCGGCCGCCTGGGCGGCCTTCTCGATCCAGTAGCCGAACTCCGCCAGCAGTCCCGCCAAGTCCACCGTGAGCCCGATCTTGAGAGGCTCCGCGGCGTGGACGTGAAACCCCGGGATCAGGCTGGAGGCCCCGAGCGCGCCGACCGCCACCCCCGACTTCTTGAGGAACTCGCGCCTGTTGATCCTCTTGATCCCTTTGCTCATCGCTCCCTCCTTTCTTCCCGCGGGATACGCAAAGGACGCCTCCTCCCCCGCTTCCCGGCGACGACCCTCGGGGACAGCCTCCGCCCACGCCCGAGGAAATTCCCCTCCCCCGAAGAGCCCGACTCTCCGGCGCCGGAAATCTTTGTGATCCAGAGATTTGACCTTGAAAATTATCCCCGTCTCACGAAAGGGCTGTCAAGGCTTTCTTTCCGCGGCGGCCCGCCGCCTCTTGTGCGAAAAAGGGCGCCCGCAGGGGCCTCATCCGGCAGGGTGCTTTTTGAAAGCCGGCTCCCCCTTGAAGACTTTCCTCATCGCGCCGGGGGCGGGGCCTGTAGGGGAGGAGCTTGCCTCCTCCCGCGGGCGGACACAAGGTCCGCTCCTTACATCTCGCGCCGGAGGCGGGGCCTTGGAAGGGAAGCTCAGGGGGAGAGGAGGGCCGGGAGGAAGGAGACGTCATCCACGTCTTCCAGGGCCGCGACGGCCTCCTTGAATTTCCGGAGGTTCCCGTCGGCGATCTTCCTCGCGGAGAATCCGGCGCACGCCTTCACTTTCTCGAACACCTCGTCGAGGCTGAAGGGATTGGCCGGGTGGCCCTTGGGGTGTTCCGTTGTCCTCTGGAAGGTCCGGCCGTCGGTCGTGAGGATCTCCACCGGCGTCGGGGGGATCACCTGTCTCCCCTGGGCCGGGCGGTCGTCCACCTCCGGCCTGACCCTCTGGGCGAGGGACAGGATGGCGGGGTCGGAGATGGCGTCCTCGGCGATCTCGCCGAGAAAGAGCCTGCGCCGGACAGCGGCGGCGGCAAGGCAGTAGTACAGGCTGAAGGCGGCGTGGAAGGGCGTCCGGGGCTGGAGCCGGTGTTCCCTCGGCTCGCAGACCATGTTGTAGCCGTTCCGGCTCAGCTTGACCCGGATCTCCCGGATGCGGTCGGGGGAGAGGTCTTGCGCTTTCACGATCTCCAGGACGCTGTCCACGGCGCCGTGGAAGTACCGGCCGCACGGATAATGCTTGACGCTGACACCCGAGACCTCGAACCGCCTCCCCAGGTCTCGGGTGATGACGTCCGGGGTCCACCGGCCCAGGAAGTACGTGGCGTACAGCCCGAACCTCCCCTCCAGGAAGTTGCGCACGCCGTCCAGGCCCGAGCGGGCCAGAAAGGCGGCGCGCACGCCCGCCTCCACCGCCATCCCGTGCTGGACCCTCAGGTTCAGCGTCCCGTCGAGCTGGCACTGGAGCGAGCCGGCCAGCTGGCTGTAGGCCAGGCCCAGGGCGTCCCGCATCCGGCCCTTGTCGAGCCCGAGGAGCCTCCCGGCCACCGCCGCCGAGGAGAAGGGGGCGAACGTGGCGGCCCCCCAGGCGATGCTCCCCACGGGGATTTCGCAGGCCATCCGAAGCCTCGCGACGAGATCGACGCCCAGGGCCACGGCGGCGATGACCTCCCGGCCGCCCACGCTTCCCACCTCCTCGGCGACGGCGAACGCCGCGGGCGCCGCCGCGACGCCCGGGTGGTCCCCGGTGGGGTCGTGAGAGTCATCGAGCTCGCGGGCCCGGGCCATTGAGGCGTTGGCCCAGGCGGCCAGGGGGGCGGAGACCTTTCCCCCGTGGGCCAGGAGGGTCGATCGGCCCGCCGGCGACCACGCCCGGATCCGGCCGATGAGGGCGTCGGAGCCGGGGGCGCTGCTCCCGGCGAGGGCGACCCCCAGCGTGTCGAGGACCATCTTTTTCGCCCCTTCCACGGCTTCGGGCGGGAGGTCTTCGTATTTCACTTCGACGAGGTGTTCGACGAGCCGTTCCGTCAGGTCCATGGCCGGATTTCTCGAATGAGCCGAATGACTCGCCCTGCGGCCTTTCCTCGGGGCCGGGGAGAGGCGATGCTTTTCTCTCGGAGAATCCCTTCGACCATACGTCGGGGGGATAGGGTCGGTCAACGCCGGCTGAATTCCCGGCCTTTCTGTGACACGGACGGGTCTCGCGGGGGGGCGACGAATCTTCGCGCCGCGTCACCCCTCCACGAGGGGGCTCTTCCACACGATCCCGCGCTCCCGGTCCCAGTCGGGGGCGTTGAGGAACCCTCCGTTGGGGAACCCGTCCGGGT
>JACPRG010000146.1 GCA_016190025.1 Candidatus Tectimicrobiota bacterium | reverse complement strand
TGCGAATTTCTGAGACGAGACAATAGGTCTCTTCCCGCGCGATAGCGTATCCTGAAGGGGGGAGTTTTCCCGGAGGGGGGAGGAGGGAGGGAGCATGGCGCGGCGACTCGTGAAGGCGAGCCTCGTCCTGACGATGGAGGGCGGCGCGGGGGTCCTCTCCGAGGGGGCGGTCGTCGTCGAGGGCGACCGGATCGCGGAGGTCGGTCCCTACGAGCGGTTGAAGGGAGAGGGGCCTTTCGACGAGGAGCTGGGCTCGCTCACCTCCTCCATCCTTCTGCCGGGCCTCATCGACGCGCACCACCACGGCCGGGGGACCTTCCGGGACGGGATCCCCGACACCCCGCTCGAGCTCTGGCTCCCCTACCTGACCGCCGGGGCCGAGGGGGGGTTCTCCCCGGAGGAGGTCTATCTTCAGACGCTGTGGGCGGCCATGGAGCTCATCCGCGCCGGGGTGACGAGCGTCGTGAACCTGATGCCGACGCTCTCGCTTCCGGACTTCGGGGCGGGGACGGCCCTTCAGGCCTACTGGGACCTGGGCGTCCGGGCGTGCGTGGGGCCGCTGTTCTGGGAGGGCTTCCACTTCGCGTACGAGGAGGACGCGGCCTTCCTGCGCCGTCTGCCCGGCGACCTGGCCGCCCAGCTCGCCGGCAAGGTCCAGGGCTTCAGCCTGGACGAGTACCTGAGGCGCTGGCGCGGGGTCTTCGACGCCTGGCACGGCCGGGGGGGACGGCTGAAGGTGTACGTGGCCCCCACCGGCGTCACGCGGACCTCGGAGGACTCCCTGCGGCGGATGAAGGCCGAGGCCGACGAGCGCGCCACCGGCTTTCAGACCCACGCCCTCGAGACCCGCTATCAGGCCCTGTACGCCCAGAGGGTCTGGCGGAAATCGGCCGTCCGCCGCCTGAACGACCTGGGGGTGCTGGGAGAGAGCGTCTCCCTGGCCCACATGGTCTGGACGGGCCGGGACGACATGGCGATCCTGGCGGACACGGGGACCGTCTGCGTCCACAACCCCTCGGTCAACCTGCGGCTCTTCAGCGGGATCGCCCCCGTGCGCGAGATGGTCCGCCGGGGCGTCGCCGTCGCCCTGGGGACGGACGGGACGGGGGTGAACGACGACAACGACCTCCTCTCCGACCTCCGCCTGGCCTGCTTCCTCCAGCGGACGCCGGGGATCGGGGCCGAGGCCCTCTCGGCCGCCGAGTGGCTCGGGCTGCTCTACCGGGGCGGGGCGAAGGTGATGGGGGAGGAGGGGAGGATCGGCGCCCTGCGCCCGGGGGGCAAGGCCGATCTGGTCCTCCTGCGCAAGGACCGCGTCTTCGACTCCCCCGCCGTCAACCCCTGGGTGGACCCCGCGGAGGTCCTGGTCCACCGGGCGGGCTGCCGGGACGTGGAGACCGTCCTGGTGGACGGAGCGCCCGTCCTCAAGGAGGGGAGGTTCCAGACGGTGGACGAGGAGGACGTCCGGAGCCGCCTGGCCGGGCTGAAGCGCCAGAAGTTCGGGCGGATGAACCCCGAGCGTCCCTCCTTCGAGAGACTGGACGGGGAGATCCGGAGTTTCTACCGCCGGTGGGACGAGGCCCCGCTCCTGCGCGAGCCCGCCTCCTACCGGTACAACCAGGTGTGAGACCGCGGGCGTCCCGTCCGGCCCCGGGCGCGGGGGCTGATGTCTCCCCGCTGCAACTTGTCATTCCCGCGAATGCGGGAATCCAGTCTCTGCTGGACGGGAGGCCCCTGGATGCCCGATTCAAGCCTCGGGCATGACAGTTCGAGGATTTCGGGCGGGGACCCCCTGCCTTCGCAGGGGGCAGGCTTGGACGCGCCTGTTCAGTTTAGCCTTCTCCCCTGATGGGACCTACGATTTTATAGCTGTATGCTTCGTAGCCCCGATCCGAGCGAGCCCCCGACTGGATCGGGGGCGAGAGGAGATCGGGGAATCGTCCCACATGAGCACGGGCATGTTCCGCGATTTCCGCTTCGCTCAAATCGCGGCTACGGATGGAAAGGGACAGCGCACCCGCGTGGGGCGGACTTACGTCGCACCCTCTCGCCGGAGCGGATACCCCGCCTTTCTCGCCCGCCGTCTCACTTCCTCCAGAAGCTCCCGGTGGGCGGCGCAGCCGATGACGTCCAGGCCGACGGGCGGGCGGCCTTTCAGGCTTTCGCGAACCCGGCGGATGCGCTCGGAAGACTCCCGCAGGCGCTCCTCGGCAATCCTTCCTGACTGGACGGCCTCCGCCAGCGCGTCCCGCGCCGCGGCCTGACGGTCCGCCCGGTGGCAGAAAAGGAGCAGGTCGCACCCGGCCTCGACGGAGAGGACGGCCGCCTCCCCCGGGTTGTAGCGGCCGGCGATCGCCTCCATCTCCATGTCGTCCGTCAGGACGAGCCCGCCAAAGCCCATCTCCCCCCGGAGGATCTCCCCGATCACCTTCGGCGAGAGCGTCGCGGGACGGTCGGGGTCGAGGGCCGGGACGACGATGTGGGCGGACATGAGGGCGGGCAGGCCGTCCTCGATGAGGCGGCGGAAGGGAAAGAGCTCGCGCCGCTTGAGCGTCTCCCGGTCGGCCAGGGCGAAGGGGAGGTCCACGTGGGAGTCGGCGACCGTGTCCCCGTGGCCGGGGAAGTGTTTGCCGACGGGGAGGAGGCCGGCCGAGCGGATGCCCCGCGCGGCGGCCTTTCCGTGGCGGGCGGCGCGCTCGGGGTCCGACCCGAAGGCCCGGTCTCCGATGACCTTGTTCTCCGGGTTCGTCCAGAGGTCGAGGACGGGCGAGAGGTGGACGTTCACGCCCAGGGCGGCGACCTCCAGGGCCGAGGCCCGGAAGACGGCCTCCGTCAGGTCCGGGTCATTGATGGCCCCAAGCGCCCCCTGCGGCGGGAAGTGCGTGAAGGCCACGGGGAGGCGGTTCACCCGCCCGCCCTCGTGGTCGAGGAGGAGCAGCGGGGGCGCGCCCCCGAATTCAGCGGTTGGGGGCGGGTCGCCCGCCCGCTCCGCGAGGCCCGCGAGGTCCCGGCAGAGCCGCGCCAGTTGCCCGGCGGAGCGGGCGTTACGCTGGTAGAGGACGAGGCCGGCCGGCCGGAGGTCTCGCAGGAGGGAGCGGTCCGCCTCCGTGATCTCCCCTCCCGGCAGGCCCGCGACGATCAGGCTTCCGGCGAGCGCTTTCATCCCGTTCCTCCTGTGCCGGTGAATCTCCTGGAAAGCCGGGTCGCCTCAAAGCGCCCCTCTGTCGCCCTTCTGTTGGTAGAATATACGCACATTTCCTCCCCGGGTGATCGCGCATGCCGGCCAACCTGCCACCGGAATACCAGAAGGCCGAGGCGGCGTACCGCGCGGCCTCCGCCCTGCCGGAGAAGATCGAGGCCCTCCAGGAGATGCTGCGCGTCATCCCCCACCACAAGGGGACCGACAAGCTCATCGGCCAGCTCCGCAGGAAGCTCTCCCAGCTCCGGGAGGAGTCCCAGCGGCGGACGGCGACCGCGCGCAAGGGGGCCGGCGTCGCCATCCCGAGGGAAGGCGCCGCTCAGGCGGCTCTCGTCGGGATGCCCAACGCCGGCAAGTCGAGTCTCCTCCGGCGCCTGACCCGCGCCGCGCCGGAGGTGGGCGCGTATCCCTTCACCACGCTCCTGCCCACTCCGGGCATGATGCCGTTTCAGAACATCCAGGTCCAGCTCATCGACGCCCCGCCGGTCAACTACGACGCCGCGCGGTCTTGGCTGCCCAACGTCCTGAGGGCGGCGGACGCCCTCCTCCTGGTGGCGAGCCTGGCCGAGGACCCCCTGGGGGAGATCGAGAGCGCGCTGGCCGTTCTGGGGGGCTGGAAGGTCTATCCCGCGGGGGCGGAAGAGGAGGCCGAGTTCGGAAAGGTCTTCAAGCCGGTCCTGGCCCTGGCCAACAAGCTCGACGCGCCGGGGGCGGCGGAGAATCTCCGGGTCGTGGAGGAGGCGTACCGGGGCCGATTTCCCGTCCACGGGGTCTCCGCCGCGAGCGGCGAGGGCCTGGAGGACCTGAAGCCCAAGGTCTTCTCCCTCCTGCGGATCTGCCGGGTCTACACCAAGACGCCGGGAAAGAAGCCCGATCGGGAAGACCCCGTCGTTCTCCCGGAGGGCAGCACCGTGGACGACTTCGCGGGGGCCATCCACAAGGACCTGCGCCGCTCTCTCCACTACGCCCGGATCTGGGGGTCCGCCAAGTTCGACGGCCAGAAGGTGACGCGGGACTACGTCCTGCGCGACGAGGACGTGGTCGAGCTGCACGCCTGAGGTCTTCCGAGCGCCGTCCGCCCTTGTGGGGCGGAGAAAGTCGCGAGATTCCTCCAGCCTTTGCGGCCGGGCCGCCCGGGGTTATACTCGCTGGGGCGGGGCGAAGGGCCGCCGGGCGGCCTTCCGAAAGGTGATATGCAATGGAAATAACAGGTTTGACCGATCTGATTGGCCGTTACAAGTCCGATCCGGAATCTGTGTACAACACTTGGTTCGTGAGCGGCGAAGAACGTCTGAAAGCCTTCCGGGCGATTCGTCGTGGCGTGCGCGACGTTGTGGATAGCATTGCAGCCGGCACTTTCGGAAATGATTTCAAAGGCTCTCCCCTCGAAGTGGTGCTGACCGCGATTACCGAGCAGAAACAAGTCTTTGAGGGTGCGGCCCATCCTTTTTTCTGGAAACCCAAGCTTCGCATCCCGGACATCTACGAAGATGACGTCAACAAGCGGAAATTTGGCGCGTTTCTCTCGACTTGTCTCACCGCTACACATGAGGCGCAGGTATTGACTGAAATGAGTCGACTTGCCGCTGCCAAGATTAAGGGCCTTGGACCAGCGGTGGCCAGTATTGTCTATTTTTTGCACCCGACAATTATTCCGCCGTTCAATACCGCGATAGTCAATGGTTTCAACGCATTATTTGGAGACAAGAAGAAACTCGGCTCGTGGGAGAGCTATTTGGAAATGCGCGAGGTGATTGTCCGGACTAACGCCGAGATGCGGAATCACCTTTCCAAGGACCTCGGCGCGTTCGCCGGCCTGCTGTTCGAGATCGGTTCCGGGAGGTTATTGGTCCCGGGCAACGTAGAGACCGTCCTTGCGGTAGAAAAAACCAGAGCGGAGAAGGACGCTAAAAAACGGCACGGCGACATTTTGGATGAGCAGAAAGCGGAGTCTGAGCATACACGGATTCAGTATCTGCTTATCAAGGTCGGTCGCGCCCTTGGATACGAGGTATATGTGGCGCGCAATGATCATCACCGCTCTTACGGCGGTCAGGCTTTCGCCATGCTTACCACACCACAACTCCCGCCGATGAGTTGGCCGTCTGAAGTGGTGGAGACGGTGGGTCTGATAGATGTGATCTGGTTGAAGCCGGGCGCAGCTGAAATTGTGAGCGCGTTCGAGATAGAGAAAAGCACTTCGATCTATTCAGGGATACTCCGACTTGAAGACCTCGCACGCTCGATTCCGGGCTGCGACTGTAGCGTTTACCTGGTTGCCCCCGCTAGTCGAGAGAGAGAAGTCATGGCGCAACTGGCCCGCCCGGCCTTCCGCGACGATCTGGCTGACGTTCCTCTTGCCTTCATTTCTTTCGATGATCTATGTAAGGAATGCGATGCGCTATGCAGATATGGCGAAGATCATTCCATTCTGAGAAAAATCGCTCGGCATTGCCAACTGCCGGGGGATGGCGTGAAATCAAAAGACAAGTGATCGATCATATAAGAGTATGAGCCGACGGATGCTTGCACCCTACGCGCAGGGGGTGCCAGGGGCGGGCCGGGCGCAGCAAGCTGCGCCCCTACAAAATCCGCCCGTACCTCCACATTGGCTGCCATCCTTGGAAAAAACGGCACGGGCGGACAAGAGGTCACAGACCTCAAGCTGCCAGTGGCACCGGCCCTGGGGTTTATCCCTCCTTTTCCCTCGCCCGTTCGACAAATCCGGTTTCCGCGATAACATAAAAAGAGGGGCCATTGGGGGGGAAGTCCCGCCGAAGCCCCCTTGAGGTCTGTGACCTCCGCGAAATCCCGACGGTTTCTCCTCTAGGGGTCCGTAACCTCTTGAGGTCCGAGACCTCTGCGGCCGGAGCTTCCCCATGAATCACAAGCGCACCAACCGCCTCATCGGCGAGACGAGCCCGTATCTCCTCCAGCACGCCCACAACCCGGTGGACTGGTATCCCTGGGGCGAGGAGGCCATCGAGCGCGCGCGCCGGGAGGATAAGCCCATCCTCCTCAGCGTCGGCTACTCGGCCTGCCACTGGTGCCACGTCATGGAGCGCGAGTCTTTCGAGGACGAGGAGATCGCGGCCCTCATGAACGAGCACTTCGTCAACGTCAAGGTGGACCGGGAGGAGCGCCCCGACCTGGACGACATTTACATGCACGCCGTCCAGATGATGACCGGCGCCGGGGGATGGCCCATGACGGTCTTCCTGACGCCCGATCTCGAACCTTTTTACGGCGGGACGTATTTCCCCCCCGAGGACCGGCACGGCCGGCCGGGCTTCAAGAGGGTCCTGGCGGCCTTGAGCGAGGTCTACCGGAACCGCCGGGATGAGGTCGAGCGGAGCACGGCGCAGATCACCCGAAACCTCCAGGCCCTCGCCCAGGTCCGCCCGTCCTCGGACCTCCTGACGGAAGACCTCCTCTCGGCGGCGGTCCGGGAGCTCGAGGAACGGTTCGACGAGCGCTGCGGCGGGTTCGGCGCGGCCCCCAAGTTCCCGCCCAGCATGAGCCTCTCGCTGCTCCTGCGGGTCTGGCGAAAGACGAAACAGGCGCCCCTGTTGCACATGGTCGAGAAGACGCTGGCGCACATGGCCCGGGGAGGCATGTACGACCACCTCGGCGGGGGCTTCCACCGGTACTCGACGGACGAGCGGTGGCTGATCCCCCACTTCGAGAAGATGCTCTACGACAACGCCCTCCTGCCGCCCGTGTACCTGGAGGCCTTTCAGGCCACCGGCGAGGAGTTCTACGCCGAGGCGGCGCGGGAGACGCTGGACTACGTCCTCCGGGAGATGCAGGACCCCCGCGGGCCCTTCTACTCCACCCGGGACGCCGACAGCGAGGGGGTGGAGGGCAAGTTCTTCGTGTGGCGTCCCGCGGAGGTCCGGGAGGTCCTGGGCGACGGGGCGGACCTCTTCTGCCGCTACTACGGCGTCACCGAGGCCGGGAACTTCGAGCACGGGATGAGCGCCCTTCACGTGGCGCGGCCCTTGGAAGAGGTCGCCCGGGAGCTGGGGATGAGCGCCGGGGAGGCGAAGGCCGCGCTCGCGGAGGCCAAGGGCAAGATGTTCGAGGCCCGGGAGCGCCGCGCGAAGCCCGGCCTGGACGACAAGGTCCTGACCAGCTGGAACGGCCTGATGATCGCCGCCCTGTGCGCGGGGGCGCAGGTCCTGGACGACCCGCGCTACGTCCGGGCCGCCGAGCGTGCGGCCGGGTTCGTGCTCGCCGAGATGAGCCGGGACGGGCTGCTCTTGCGCACCCACCGAAACGGGCGGAGCAAGCTGAACGCCTATCTGGACGACTACGCCTTCCTGGCGGCGGGACTCCTCGGCCTGTATGAGACGACCTTCGATCTGCGGTGGCTGCGGGAGGCGAGGCGGCTGACGGGGGTCCTCCTGGAGTATTTCTGGGACGAAGAGGACGGAGGGTTTTTCTTCACCGGGAAAAACCACGAGCCGCTCCTCACCCGCGCGCGGTCCGGGTTCGACGGCGCCATTCCCTCGGGCAACGCCGTGGCGGCCGAGGTTCTCCTGCGTCTCGGCGTCCTGACCGGCGAGGAGGAGTTCAGAAAGAAGGGCGTGGAGCTGCTGCGGGTCTTCCGGACGATGATGGAGAGTCTGCCATCGGGGTTCGCCCGGTTTTTCGCGGCGCTGGATTTCTACCTGGACGCCCCGAAGGAGATCGCCGTCCTCGGGCCGCCCGGCTCCGGGGAGACCCGCAAGTTCCTGCGGGAGGTCCACCGGCGGTATTTGCCCAACAAGGTCCTGGCGCTCCTGGACCCCTCGGCGGACGCCGGGGCGGCGGGCCGGGAGGTCCCCCTGCTGGCTGGAAAGAGCCAGGTCGATGGGAAAGTCACGGTGTACGTCTGCCAGAACTACGCCTGCCAGTCCCCGACCTCCGACCTCGACGCTTTTGCGAAGCTCCTGAACGCTTAGCAGGCCGCTGAAAAACGCTGCTTAAGGGCTTTTTTCTTATCGTTGGCGGGAACAGAGGGACCCGATGTGCGGAATGAGAGGGAACGAGCGGGGGTGGAGGGGCCGGTCTCAGGGGGCGTGCCCCCTCCCCAAGACGGTCAGGAGCACCTGCCGCAGGACCTCATAGCCCAGCGGCCTCAGGAAGACCCGCTCCATCAAAGGCAATCCTGTGACGCGAATCTTTGCAACCGAGCACTAACGGGCGGGCAGCGGCGGCAGGCCGTAGCCCGTCTCGCGGGGGTCGGTGAGGACCTCGACCAGCCTCGGTTCGCCGGCCGCGAGGGCCTCTTCGAGCGCCGACCGGATCTCCTCGGGGTCCTCGACCCTCCGGCCGGCGACGCCGAAGCCCTTCGCCAGCTGGATGAAGTCGAGATCGGGCGGGGTCAGGTCAACGCCGAAGTACGTCCCCGTCTTCGCCGCGCGGCCCTCGAGCCAGTGGAGCGGGGCCTTGACCGAGACGTAGCCCCGGTTGTTGAAAACGACGGCGACCACGGGCAGCCGGTAGCGGGCGGCTGTCCAGAGGGCCTGGACGCTCATCACGAGGCTCCCGTCGCCGCAGCAGGCGAACACCCTCCGGTCGGGCCAGGCCAGTTGCACGCCGAGGGCCGCCGGCAGCCCCCATCCGATGCACCCGCTCGACACCGAGAAGAAGGCCGGCCGCTCGAAGGTGAGCAGAGTCTCCAGGTAACCGCGCCCGGTGATGCTGTCGTCCACCACGACACCGTCGGACCCTTTGACCGCGTCGATCTCCTGAACCAGGCGCCAGGGCTTGACGGGGCGGCTACCGCCCTCGCGCCGCAGCTCGCCCATCTCGGCCCGGCGGCTTTCCTGCTCCTTGGCCAGGTGGTCCCGCCGCTCCGCGTCCGCGACACGGCTCCGCAGGCGCGCGAGGAGCGCCCGGAGCCCGCTTCTGGCGTCGCAAAGCAGGGCGATGTCCACGGGGTGCGTCTTGCCGAGCTCGGTGGCGTCCTCGTGGCATTGAATCAGGCGGGCCCCCGGCGGCCGGGGGATGCCGTGGGCGAAGTCGGCCTCCATGAAGAGGCGGGCTCCCACGCCCAGGAGGACATCGGCCCGGCGGTAGAGGGGGGACTCGGCGGAGAACCGGCCGAAGGAGAGCGGGTGGGCGGTCGGGAAGCTCAAAAAGGCGTTCCAGGGCTCCGAGACGACGGGCGCCGCCAACAGGTCGGCCAGCTCGACCAGGTCCTCCACAGCGCGGGCCGTGAAGACGCCGCTGCCGCACACGATGAGGGGCCGCTCGGCCGCGAGGAGGGCGGCGGCGGCGCGGTCGGCGGCCTCCGGGTCGGGGCCGAAGGCGGCGGGCGGCGGGTGGACGACGGGCAGCGGGATCTCAGCTTCTTCGTGGAGCAGGTCCTTCGGGAGTGCCAGGTACACCGGGCCCCGCGGCGGGGTCATGGCGATGTACAGGGCCCGGTCCACGGCCTCGGCCATGCGGTCGGCGCGCGGAACCTCCCACGCCCACTTGGTGAACTGCCTGACCACCTCCACCATGTCGGAGGTATCGGTGAAGGCGCCGCGGCCGAGAAGCCGGGTGTCCTGCTGGCCCGAGGCCACGACGAGGGGGCTGCCGTCGCGCCGGGCGTTGTAAAGCCCGCCCACCAGGTTGGCCGTGCCCGGAAGCATGTGCACAAGGACGAAGGCCGGCCGGCCGCAGGCGCGGGCGTAGCCGTCCGCCATGGAAATGAGGCTCCCCTCCTGAAGGGCCAGGATGAAATCGATCTGGGGGCGGTCCACCAAGGCGTCGAGCACGTCCTGTACGCTCGATCCGGGGAGGCCGAAGACGTGTCTCACCCCGTGGGCGAGGAGCCTCTCGACCACGGCCCGCCCGCCTGTGATGCGCGGCATGATCTGCCCTCCGCTCTCCCCCGGGCTCCTGCGCGCTCAGCCGGCGCCTTGGCCGAGCCGGTCCGCAAGCCAGTCGAAGATGTACGGATAGACCTGGGGGGTGTTGTCCATGTTGCAGTGGGCCGCGCCTCCCTCCTCGGGCTTCCATATCCTCAGCTCTTTCGGTCCACCGGCCGCGTCGTAGGTTTTCTGGGCCGCCTCGGGCGAGACGATGTAGTCCTCTTCGCCGTGGACGATGAGGAGAGGGCAGGTGATGCGCCGGGCCACGCCCTCCAGCGTGAAGGCCCCGAGCTTCCTCCGCGCTTCCTCCGGGGTTTCGGCCCCGACCAGCCATTGCATCTGGTCCCGGATGGGCGGGAAGAAGTCGTAGAGGTCGGCGAGGACGTCGAAACAAGCGCCGTAGGCGACGCAAGCCCGGACGCGGGGGTCGAAGGCCGCGCCGCGCGGGGCGTAATATCCACCCATGCTGACGCCGATGAGGCCGATGCGGTCCGGGTCCACCTCCGGGCGGCGCGCCAGGTAGTCGACCGCCGCCCGGACCGCCACCTCGTAGTCCGGGCGGCTCGGGACGCCCAGGAGGCGGAGCGTCTCTCCCTGGCCGGGGCCGTCGACCGTGAGGCAGGCCACGCCGCGTTTGAGGGCCTCCTGGGTGCCGAGGAAGTACAGCTCCTCGGCGTTGGAGTCCGCTCCGCCGAAGTAGACCAGGGCCGGGGTCCTGCCCGGGCCGCCGCTGCGGCTGGGGAAAAAGTAGCCGTGCAGGTGCGCGTCCTCGTAGGGCACGCGGACGGCTTCGAGGGGCGGCCGGAAATGCCGGCCGGCTTTCTGGAAGCAATCTGTCCCACGAAGATAGGTGGGCAACTTGCGCCCGTCGGCGGGCGGGAGCATGAACTCTGCGGCCCTGTAGTAGGAGCAGGCGCGGAGATAGAAGTCGTGGGCGGTGACCGCGTGGCCCCGGGCCTCGGCCTCGCCCGCGAGGCGCTCCAGCCGCTCCGCCTCCCGGCGCCATTCAGTGTGCCAGTCCTCCTCGTTTCCTTCCCGGGTCCTCCGGCTGACGCGGTGACACTCGTTGAAGTCCGCCGCGCCCTGGGGGGCCTCGCCCACCAGCCGCATGAAGTAGGACGACCAGTTCCGGTTCTCGGGAAAGTACATGAACATCCTCTCGACCTCCGCTGCGTTTTCCGAATCAGAGGCGGCGCGAATCTCCCGCTCCGGGCGGGTCAGAGGGCCGGAGCCGGCTGGCTTTCCTGGGAAAACTGCGACCCATTATACGGACTTTCTCCGGCCGGGTGAAGCGGCGTCGGGAACGCGCTTGCTCCTCTTCTGTCGTGTCCTCCGATCCCTGCCGGACAGGCGGCGGATGCGGCCGAAACCGGGCCGCTGCCGGATTTCTCATTCTTTTTCGGTTGACGGTATGGAATAATGTACAGGCGTCCGCTTGAGGGGGGTCATGGATCATGTGGGACCTGATGGAGGGCGCCCGGAACTGCGTGCGCGGATACACCTGCGTCACGCCGGGCGAGAAGGTCATCCTGTGGACCGACCGCTCCGGCGAGGCGCATCCGCGCGTGGTCGAGGCCTTCGGGGTGGCGGTGGAGGAGGCCGGCGCCGAGGCGATCCTCCTCTCCTCCCGGTCTGTCATCCACCGGCTGAAAGAGCCCCTGCAACGGCCCGTCCTCGCCGCGATGCGGGAGGCCGACGTCCTCCTGAGCCTTCAGCGGCTGGAGAACGCGGCCACCATTCACAACGACGACCTGTCGGCGCTTCTTTTTTCCACGCGGCTTCGCAACACGGCCGTCATCAGCCTGACGCCCGGGCTGCTGGCCTCGGATTGGGCGCGGTTTCCCGCCGACCTCCTCTTCGCCCTTTACAAAAAGGTCCGGGAGCAGTCCCTCTCGGCGGGGACGGACGTCTTCCGCCTGACCGACCGCCTCGGCTCCGACCTGACCGGGCGCATTCCCTACGGCTACGGCTTCAAGTACGTGGAGCCGCCGAAGAAGTGGCAGTTCTTCCCGGGCGGGGAGATGGCCGAGCTCCCGGCGCCTCCGGTGAACGGCCGGCTGGTCTTCGAGCAGCTGGAAGGGTTCGAGGGTTTCCTGAAGGAGCCCATCCGTCTCACCATCAGAGACCAGCGGGTGGTCCAGGTGGAAGGGGGGGAAGAGGCCCGCTGGCTCAAGGAGCGGATGGACCGCTACGAGAACGGGAACTTCTTTTGCGAGATCGCCATCGGCGTCCATCCGAAGGCTCCCCTCTCGGAGGGGCTCAAGACGAGGGCGATGGACACCATCGCCCACCGCCACGCGGGGACCTTCCACGCCGCCGTGGGAAAATGGGGCGCCCCGGGCGCGAAGGTGTCGAGCAAGTGGCACTGGGACGGAGGCGGCCTGCGTCCCACCTTGACCCTGGGAGAAGTTGCGCTCGTCCGGGAGGGGAGGCTGACGGCTCTCGATGACCCGCAGGTCCGGGAGTTCGCCTCCAGATACGGCCACCCGGACGACGTGCTGGCCGAGGTGGGGTAAGGGCGTCGGGGGTCCTTCCGTCATCAAGAGGAGGAACGGGATATGAAGCGGCTTGGACGAAACGGGTGGTTGGCTCTCGCTCTGGTGGGCGGCCTGCTGGCGGGCGTCCCGCCGGCAGGCTCGGCCGAGAAGCTCACATTCAGCATCGGCTGGGTTCCCTACGGCCTCCACGGCGGCTTTTTCGGCGCCCTGGGGGAGGGCTTTTACCGGAAGGCCGGCCTCGATGTGCAGTGGCAGAGGGGGTACGGGGCTCCCGACACGGCGAAGCGGATCGCGGTGGGCCAGTTCCCGCTCGGCATCTCCGATGTCTCCAACGTGGCGCTCGGCCGGGCCCGGAAACTCGAGATCAAATCCGTCGCCCAGCTGCTGACCTTTTCCCCCCACGCCATCCTCACGTTTCGGGACTCCGGCATCCGACACCCGAAGGACCTCACCGGCCGGATAGTCTCCACCGCCCCGGGGGCGATCGTCGACCAGACCTTCCCGGTGTTCGCC
Source organism: Candidatus Tectimicrobiota bacterium (assembly GCA_016190025.1). The sequence continues at coordinate 15,835 of JACPRG010000146.1, read as the reverse complement.
GAGATGCTGGGGATCAAGGTGGGAAAGTGGATCTATGTGGAGCCTCGCTCGATGAACGCGACCCTGCTTTCGGGCAAGGCCGACGCCCTCCTCGCCTTTGGCATCTACCACCCGATCCTGAACCAGATGGCGCAGAAGACAGGGAAAGAGGTCCAGGCGATCTGGTGGAGCGATTACGGCTTTGAGATGCTGGGGGAATCCGTGGTGACGACGGACAAGCTCATCCGCGACAACCCGGACCTGGTCCGCCGGTTTGTGCGGGCGACGCTCGAGGGCTACGCCTGGTCCATCGAGCACCCGGCGGAGGCCGCCCGGCACCTGGTCAACGCCGTCCCCACGGCGAAGGCCAACATCGAAGAGCAGCAATGGAAGGTCACCATCGGGCGGATCCTGGCCCCGGGGATACTGGAAAAGGGCCTGGGCCATCATGACTTCAAGAGGGTCGCCGTCACCCGGGACCTGGTCTTCAAGGTCAACGGCATCCGGGAGAACATACCGGTCGAGGAGATCGCGACCAACGCCCTGCTTCCGCCGGGACCCATTCTGCCCAAGAGGTAATCCGCGTCGAGAGGAGCCGGGACAGGTCCCGCCGTCTCGGCGGTTCGGCGTCGTTGGACCGTTGACCCGCCGTTGAACCCGCGCCAGGGAGCGCCCGGGGCGGCGGGGGTAAGGAGGAGTCTTTCATGTATGGATGGCGGGCGTTGATCGGCATCGTCCAGCCCAGCGGGGGCCCGGTGGTGGAGGAGGAGCTCCGCATGGCCGCCCCGGAGGGCGTCTCCTTCGTCGGCACCCGGATGTACATCGAGGAGGTGAACCCCAAGGGCCTCGGGGAGATGGTCACGCACTTGGAGCGGGCGGCCCGGGAAGTCGCCATCATGAAGGCCGACTGCGCGGTCCTGGTCGGAACGCCGGCCGGGTTTTTCCGGGGCCACCCCTTCAACCTGGAGCTCACCGGGCGCCTCCGGGAGGCGGCCCGGCTTCCCTGCACGACTCAGGCCACGGCCATCGTGGAGGCGCTGCACCACCTGAAGGTCCGCCGGATCGCCGTCGCCACCGCCTACATCGACGAGCTGAACGACCTCCTGCGGAAGTTCCTGGAGGAGGCGGGCTTTGAGGTGCTGGCCATCAAGGGCCTTCGCCAGCGGTTCAACTGGGACATCCACCGTCTTCCGCCGAGCGCCGCCTACCGCCTCACCAAGGAGGTGGTCCGGGAGGTCCCGGGCGCGGAGGGGGTTTTGATCAGCTGCGGCGGACTCAGGACCTTCGAGGTCATTGACCTCATCGAGCGGGACCTGGGGCTGCCCGTCGTCACCAGCAACCAGGCGGCCCTGTGGGCCGGGCTGCGCTTGGCGCAGGTGAAAGAGAACATCCGGGGGTTCGGGCGGCTCCTGGCCTCCCCGGCCAACGGCGAAGGGGAAGCGGATGCTTGAGCGGATTGACCACGTAGGCATCGTGGTGGCGGATCTGGAGAGGGGCCTGGAGGGTTTCACGTCGGCGCTGGGGATGACCCTCTCAGTGGAGGCCCAGGTGCCGTCCAGGGGGGTTCGGGTCGCCCGCCTGGCCGTGGGCGAGGCGGCCATCGAGCTGATCCAGCCCGTCCGCGTGGAGGGGCGCGCCGCGGCCTTCCTGCGGGAGCGCGGCCAGGGGCTCCATCACGTGGCCTTTCGCGTGTGGGACCTCGCCGAAGTCGCGCCCCGTCTTTCGAACAGCGGTTTTCAGCAAGCCTCCCTGGAGCCCCGGGAGGGGGCCTTCGGACGGCGGGTCGTCGAGCTTCCCCCCGAGGCGTTCGCCGGGGTTGTCGTCCAACTGGTGCTGTGACCGGGGTGTCCCGCCGGGCGCGCGTCTTCCCCTGTCCGAGGTGAGAATCCCCCGGGCCCGTCAGCGACGAGCCGGAACAACTGGGCCTGATCGCCCGCAAGATCCTTCCGCGGCTCTCGGGATGAAGGCGGCCCGGAAGGGGACGGCGTCCCCCGGGGGCCGTGAACGCGGCTCAGTCTCGGTAGGAGTGCGCCTCGGTGGGGAACTCGCCGGCCGCCACCTCCTCCACGTACCGGGCGACGGCTTCCCTGACCTGGCGGCCCAGCGGCGCGTAGACCTTGGCGAACTTGGGCGTGAAGTCCTCGTAAAGGCCCAGCAAGTCCTGGAGGACGAGGACCTGGCCGTCGCAGTGGGGGCCGGCGCCGATGCCGATGGTGGGGATGTGGACCGCCTCGGTGATCCGCTTGGCGAGCCCGCTGGGGATGCCCTCCAGGACGAGGGAGAACGCTCCGGCCTCCGCCACGGCCAGGGCGTCCTCGAAGACCATCTCGGCGTCCTGTCCGCGGCCCTGCACCTTGAACCCGCCGAAGCGGTGGACAGCCTGGGGCGTGAGGCCCACGTGCCCCATGACCGGGATGTTGGCCCGGACCAGCGCCCGGATGGCGTCCTTCACGTCCACGCCCCCTTCGACCTTCACGGCCTCGGCCCCCGCCTCCTGGAGGAACCGGCCCGCGTTGGCCAGCGCGCGCTCCCGGCTTCCGTGATAGGAGAGGAAAGGCATGTCCGCCACCAGCAGGGCGCGGGGATGGGCCCTCGACACGGCCTTGGTGTGGTGGAGCATGTCCTCCATGGTGACGCCGACCGTGTTGGGCAGGCCCATGATCACCATCCCCAGGGAGTCCCCGACGAGGATGATGTCCACGCCCGCGGCGTCCACGAGACGGGCGAAGGTGTAGTCATAGGCCGTGATGGCGGCGATTTTCCGGAGGCCGCTGGAAGACTCGCCCTTCCCGTTTCCCCCGGCGGGGGTTTGGATCGGCCGACGCGTCCCGCCCCCGCTCCCCGCTCCCGGCTCCCTCGCCCGCTTCCGGGCCAGGATGTCGGCGGTCGTGACCTTGCGCCCGGCGCTCTCCATGACCTTCTCCAAAAGAAAAACCCCGGAACAAAGCCCCGGGGTATCGGAAGCAAATCCCGCCGCCCGCCTGGAAGAGGTCTCCCCCTCCCCCGGCTCTCGGCGACCCGCGCACTCTGTTCCGTCTCGGTCCCGCGAAGGGATCCAAGCGGCATCTACTCTCCAACCTAGCACCCGTTTGCCGATCCGTCAATAGGGACGGGTTTTGGGTGGTGTCCTCTTGTGAGGGGTCATCTCCTCCTTGGGGCAGGGCGTGCAGCGCGGAGTCTTGTAGGGGCGACCCGCCGGGTCGCCCGGAAGCCCCCGGCGAATCCTTTACATCCTCCCGGTACGAGGATAAATTAGGAATCGAGAGGTCACAGACCTCAAGTGGATCGACGCATCCCGGCTTCCCGCCGCGCTTCTGGTCATTCTCCGAACGGCTCACGCGGGGTCTCACGTTGTCCAAGCTTTACGCCGTCGGCGACATTCACGCCTCCCTCGAACACCTGATTCGCCTCGTCGAGGCCGTCCCCTTCGAGCCCGAGGACCGCATCATCTTCATCGGGGACTACATCGACCGGGGTCCGGACGCCCGCGGGACGGTGGATTTCCTCCTCCGGTTCCGGAAGAGGTTCCCGAAGTCCCTTTTCCTGAGGGGGAACCACGAGGACATGTTCGAGGATTTCCTCAGCGGGTCGGTTCAGTACGCGCAGGGGGTGTATCTGATGAATGGAGGGACCGAGACGCTGGAATCCTACGCAATCGACCCGCGGGGCGCGGTCGGCCCCGAGGATTTTCCGCCGGAGCACCTCCAGTTCCTGCTTCAGACCTCCCTCATGCACCAGGAAAACGGTTTCCTTTTCGTCCACGCGGGGGTCCGGCCGGGCGTGCCGCTGGAGGCCCAAAGCCCCCAAGACCTGCTGTGGATCCGGGAGGAGTTCTTTCTGAGGGAGCACTCCCTGGGCCTGACGGTGGTCTTCGGCCACACTCCCCTTCGGCAGGTCTTCCAGAACCTGCCGTACGCCATCGGCATCGACACGGGCGCCGTGTTCGGCGGCCAACTGACGTGCGTCGAGCTGGCCGACGGGGCGATCCGGAACATCTATCAGGCCTGAGGCGAACGCGAGCCCGAGCCCAAAGGGCGCATCCCGTATGAACGTCACCCCTGAAGACGTGCGGAGCCACCTGGCCGCCCATCCCGGGAAAACCGCTTCCCTGCGAGAGATCATCCGGCACTTCGACATCCCGCAGAGCGACCGGCCCGCCTTCCGCCGCATGCTTAAAGACCTCGCGCGGGAAGGCTTTCTGGTTCGCGTCCGCGGGGGACGCTACGCCGCGCCGGAGTCCCTGGCCCTCACGGAAGGGACGATCCAGGCCCACCCGGACGGCTACGCCTTTCTCCTTCCCGCGGAAAGGGGCCGCGGGGAGGCCGGCGCGGAGGAAGGACCCGGACGGAGGGAGCCGGACGTCTTCATCCCGCCGAGGGGCCGGGGGGGCGCCCTTCACGGGGACCGCGTGCTGGTGAGGACGAAACGGGGGTTCCGCGGGAAGCTGGAGGGCGAGGTGGTCCAGGTTCTGGAGCGGGGCGCGGCGGAGGTCGTCGGCCGGATCGAGGTCCGGGAGGGCCGCCGCTGGTTCGTACCGCTGGACCGGCGGTTCGGCGAGACGATGGAGATCGAGCGCGGCGGCGAAGGCGCGGACGCCCGCAAAGGGATGATCGCCGTCCTGGGGATCACCCGATACCCAAGCGGCCGTGTCCCGGCGAGAGGAAACATCCTCCGCGCGCTCGGCTACCCGGAGGACCCGCAGGTCGAGGTGGATATGATCTGCGCCGAGTTCGGCATCGTGACGAAGTTCTCGGAGGCGGCTCTGCGGGAGGCCGCCGCCCTCTCCGGGCCGGGGGCCGGGGATTCCCGGAGCCGGGAAGACCTGACCGGGCTCCTGACGTTCACCATCGACGGGGAGTCGGCCTGGGACTTCGACGACGCCGTCTCCCTGGAGACCTCCCCGAGCGGGGGCAGGCGCCTCGGGGTCCACATCGCCGACGTCAGCCACTACGTGACCGAAGAGAGCGCCCTGGACGAGGAGGCCCGCCTTCGGGGGACGAGCGTCTATTTTCCCGGCCGCGCCATTCCCATGCTCCCCCCCGCCCTCAGCGAGGACCTGTGCAGCCTCGTGCCGGGCAAGGAGCGGCTGACCCTGTCGGCCTTTCTGGACTATGACGCGGAGGGGGGCCAGGCGCAAGCCGTCCGGTTCGCAGAAACCGTCATCCGCAGCCGGGCCCGCCTGACCTACGCCGGGGTGACCTCCTTCCTGGAGGGAACGCCCGCGGAACCCGTCCTGAGCGGCGCCCCGGCCCCCGAATCCAGCGGCCGGGGGCAGGCCCCCGGCGTCACTCCGTCCGGGCGCTACGCCGAGATCCCCGGCCTGGAGGAGACGCTCCGCGCCATGGCCCGCCTTGCGCGGCAGCTGCGGGAGCGGCGGTTCGCCGAGGGCGGCCTGGACTTCGACATCCCGGAGGCGGAGGTCCTGCTGGACGGCCGGGGCCGCGTCGCGGCGATCCGGCGGGCGCCCCGCACGGTCTCCAACCAGATCATCGAGGACTTCATGCTGGCGGCCAACCGGGCGGTGGCCCGGCGGCTCACGGAGGAGGATGAGCCGGGCATCTTCCGCGTCCACGAGCCGCCCGATCCACACAGGCTGGAAGAGGCGGTCCGGCTGCTTCGCAACCTGCGCTACCGCGTCCCCGACCTGCAAACCGGGACCCCCGACGCCCTGCGCCTGGCCCTGGAGGGAAGCCGCGGGGAGGCGGAGGAGACCCTGGTGAACATGGCCCTCCTGCGCGCCATGAAGCTCGCCCGGTACGACTCCGCGAACCTCGGCCACTTCGGGCTCGGCTTCACCCACTACACGCACTTCACCTCCCCCATCCGCCGCTATCCGGACCTGCTCGTCCACCGGCTGCTCCGGGCCTACGGCCTGGCGGGCCGCCGAAGGCTGGGCCGGCGCCGCATGCAGAGCCTCGGCGACCGGATGCAGGCCTTGGCGGAGGATGCCTCCCGCCGGGAGCGGGCCGCCGAGAGCGCCGAGCGGGCGATGATGGATTACAAGCGCGCACAGTTCATGAAGGACCGCGTCGGCGAGACCTTCGAGGGGAAGGTGAGCGGGATCGTGGCGACGGGCTTTTTCGTCACGCTGGACGCGCACTTCGTGGACGGGTTCGTCCGCCTGGCCGGCCTCGCCGACGACTACTACGTCTTCGACGAAGACAACTACCAGCTGATCGGCCGGCGGACGAAGAGGATCTTCCGGCTGGGCGATGCGGTCACGATCCGCGTGGATCGAGCGGATCTGGACGCCCGCCGCCTGGACTTCTCCCTCGTCGAGCCGGTCCGGGCGAAAGGACCCGCTGGCCGCCGCCCCGCGAAAACAAGGGAAGTCTCATCCCGCGCGGCCCTCACCCCCACGGCCGAAAAGCGAAAGCGCAGCCCTCGGGAGCGCCCGCATCCGCCCCGGCGGACCGGCCCCCGAAAGCGGCAGTCGGGGGCGGGCAGGGCCGGGAAGCGGGGCCGGAGGCGGTAGCCCGTCTCGCGGCCTCCTTTCCACGGGGAGGCGCCGGCCCCGAGAGGACCGCCCCAGGCGTCTGAAATCCATTTTACACGCTTGTGGATTGATCCCCCCTTTTTTCTTTATTCCGAAGGAGCCAGTGTAATGGTGACACTTCTATCTTATCCTCTGGAGAGCCGGGATGAAACGAAGCGGCCTCGCGGTTCTGGTTTTTCTCTTGGTCAGCGGTCCGGTCTTGATCGGCTTTTGGGGAGGGGGCGCCGCGCTCACCCAAGAGGGGGCCGCGACCGACGTCGAGGAACTCATGGAACTCGCCGAACAGGGGCACGCCTCAGCCCAGTTCAACCTCGGCGTGATGTACTACGATGGCCAGGGAGTCCCCCAGGACTACGTCGAGGCCGCGAAATGGTTCAGGAAGGCCGCCGATCAGGGCGACGCCCCCGCCCAGTACAACCTCGGCTGGATGTACTCCAATGGCTGGGGTGTCCCGCTGGATTTTATCTTGGCCCACATGTGGATGAACCTTGCCGCATCGCGCGAAACCGGCGAGAGGGCGAAAGCGTATTCGACAGTCCGCGACCTCCTCGCCCGAGAAATGACTCGGGAGCAGATCGCTGAGGCGCAGCGTCTCGCGGCCGCGTGGAAGCCGAAGCCTTCGCCGTGAGTCAGCCCACGCGCTTTTCCGCTTCCTGCCCCACCTCGCCCCCGCATTCCTGACTTTGGGCGACGGTCGGAAATGTCACGACATTTTCAGAAACATCGTCAGTCGGCAGTGTGTAGTATAATGTCAATATCCGGCGAATTGAGTTCGATGGTCGGTCCGAAGGCATGGATTCAGCCAGGCGGTCTCAACCTATCGGGTATGGGAGGGCGGAAGCATGAAGCGCAATCGGGAAAAGCGGCTTGTCTGGATTACGGCTCTCATGGGAGTCTTTTTGGTTTTTGCCTCGCCTCCGAGGGGCTGGGGACAGAAAAGAGAGGCGATCACCCTGAAAGATTCCTGGGTGAACACACCAAAGGTGGCCGCCTTCTTTATTGGGAAGGAAAAGGGATTTTTTGCGGCCGAAGGGATTGATCTGACCATGGAGGAAGGACGGGGCTCGGCCGGGAACTTCCAGCTTCTGGGGGCCAAGAAGATCCTTTTCGCCATCGGTGACGCGGCCACCGGGACCAAATTCATCAGCCAGGGGTTACCCGTCAAGGCCGTTTGGGGCATGTACCAAACCAGCCCGCAAGCCGTTGTTGTCCACCGCCGCTTGGGGGTCAGGACTCCGAAGGATCTGGAGGGGAAAAGGGTGGGCGACGCACCGGGAGGCGCGGGCAAGAGCATTTTTACAGCGGTGGCCGAACGCAACGGAGTGGCTCTCTCTCGAGTGCAATGGGTGAACCTGACACCCTCCGCCAAAATGACGGCGCTCCTGAGCGGTGATGTAGACGCAATCACCACCTATTTTCCCGACGTCCCTCTCATCCGTTCGAAGGGGGGAGACGTCGACTATTTCCTGTTCGCCGACTTCAACGTCAATACGCTCGGGGAAGCGATCAACGTGCACACATCCGTGTTGGTTGAAAAGGCGGACGCCTTGCGTCGCCTGCTTCGCGGTACCAGGAGGAGCATAGAATACACCATGGGACATCGGGACGAGGCCGTCGCCGCCTTGAAGAGGGCGGTCCCCTTGGCGATAAAGGACACGAACGTCGGCCGGAAGACCCTGGATGCGTACCTGACCCTGCTCCACACGAAGAACACAAAAGAGAAGCCCCTCGGCTGGATGGCCAAAGAGGACTGGGAAGAGACGATTCGTATTCTTGCGAAGTATGGGGGCTTGAAGAATCCGCTTCCCGTGGAGAGATACTATACGAACGATTTCGTTCCTTCCGGCGGCTGATGAGACGCACGCCCGATTGGGGCGCGCGTTGTGCCGCTCGACCCGCGGTGACCGTGTCCTTGAATGGCCGGCGGGGGACGATGGAACGCCTCTATTCCTCTTGGCTGGCTGGTTCGAGGGCGCCGGAGCGGGTTTCGCGTGAGCGCATCGATCGGCCGCCCCGGTTCGCTGGCAACGTCCACATCCATGGGCCATCTGCAAAAGAGAGCGCGGACGCTCCAGGAACTTCGGGGCGGCTGATCGCTTCGACCGAAGATCCGGCAGCCGCCTGAATTCCTTTTTCGTCGCCTTTTTCTTTCTCCCTGGGATTCCGATTTCAGGCGCAACGAGGAGGAGAGAGTCGCTTGAAGAAACTTCTCGGCAAGGCCTCTTTCGTCATCACCGTGGATGACGCGCTGGGGGTCATTCCGCGGGGAGCCGTTGTCGTCGAGGACGACACCATCACTGCGGTCGGTCCTTATGAGGAGCTCTCGCGGCAGGGACCCTTCCATGAAGAGGTGGGCTCGCTGGAAAACGATCTCCTCATGCCCGGTCTTATCAGTGCGCATCATCATGCGGCGGGCCGCTCATTCCGGGGGGGCATTGAGGACCAAATGCTTGAATGTTGGCTCCCGTTCCTGCAGGGGGTCTATCGGGCCGGTTTCTCCGAGCGTGAGATTTACCTCAACACCGCGTGGGCGTGCATCGAGCTCATCCGGATGGGGTGCACGGGGGTGGTAGACCATCACGTCGGAATTCCGACACAAGAACGCCTGGGAATCCCGGCCGCCGCGAAGGCCTATCAAGACAGCGGCGTACGGGTGGGTCTCTGTGTCGGAGTTGGAGACCAGAACCGCCTGTATTACGGAGGTGATGAAGAAGTCCTGGGCAGCCTGCCCGCCGATGCGCAAAAAGCGGCGAGTGTTTTCCGGCGTTCTATGGATCTCGACCGGTTCTTTGATGTCTGGCAATCTTTCTTCGAAGACCTCCACGAGCCGGACGGCAGGGTTCGGATCTTCATGGGGCCGACCGGGCCCGAGTGGTGCTCGGAGAAGCTTCTGTACCGGATAAAAGAGGCGGCGCAAAGCCGCGGCACAGGGATCCAGATCCATCTGCTTGAGACGGCGTATCAACGGGCTTCGGACAGAAGGATGTACGGAAAGACCTCCGTCGCCCGATTGGACGAAATGGGATTCTGGGGAAGAGAGGTCTCCTGCGCCCATTGCGTCTGGCTTTCAAGGGAAGACATCGAGATCCTCAAGGAGCGCGGCGCGGTGATTGTCCACAACCCCGCCAACAATCTGAGGCTGTCCAGCGGCATCGCCCCGCTGCGCGTGATGCGAGAGATCGGCGCCGACCTGGCCTTCGGGGCAGACGGCTGCGGCGTGAACGACGACAACGACCTCCTGATGGACCTTCGCCTTGGGGATATGCTGCAGCGGCTGCCTCCTGGGGCCCGGACGCCTCAGATCCCGCCGGAGGCATGGATCAGGATGGCGACCTTGGGAGGGGCGCGGGCGCTTCTTCAGGAAAAGAGCCTCGGCTCCATCTCCCCCGGCAAACAGGCGGATTTCATCTTGCTGGACATGAAACGCCTGCGTCACCCGTCCATATCTCCTGACGTGGCCCCTCTGCATTTGTTGATGCAGCGGGGTCTGGGTAGAGATGTGCATTCGGTCTTCGTCGATGGGCAGTCCCTGATGAGAGATGGAAAGGTGTTAACCCTGGATGAGGAGGCGCTCGCCCAAGAGATCAGCCAGGCCATGGCGCGCCACTATCCCCGCCTGGCCGCAATTCGGCCGGCGTTCCGCACAATGGAAGCCCAGATCCGAAAGTTATACGCGGAGTGGGACCTTGAGCTGCCCGGAAAGAATCGCTTTCAATACAACTTGCACTGAGGCTCCAGGGGAGCCGCACGGATCGAAGCCGGGGTTCATTCCGCAGAAGTCCTCGGGCCGTCCAGTTCCCTGAGAGGGCGCGAGTAAATCAGAAATCCCCGAATCTTGCGATCCATTCGGCGCGGCTTGAGGTCTGTGACCTCCCCGACGGGGCCGCAGCTTGAGGTCCGTGACCTCTTGAGGTCTGTGACCTCTCCGCGTCAAAATGACCCACTACCAAAAGGGAGGCCGTCTCCAATGAGCGCGATGACACCTGAATCCAAGGAGGCCGGACCCGCGGCAGGGAACCCCGCCTACGCGATCCTCGACATCGATGTGAAAGACCCGGCCTTGTTCGAGGAGTGCGTCAAGGGGTATTCGCCGACCGTCGAGAAGTACGGGGGCAAGTTCCTGGTCTCCGCGCACGGGGGGAAAGTTGAAAGAATAACGGGCGACTGGGTCCCCAATCGGATCGTCCTGGTCCAGTGGCCGAGCGTGGAGGCCTATCACCGCTGGAGGAGCTCGGAAGAGTACCGGCCGTGGAACCAATTGCGGCAGAAGGCGGCCGCTCCCAACGTCATCCTGGTGGAAGGCTTGCCGGCCTGAGCCTGGCCAAGGCCCTGGAGTTCGCCTTGTTGCGAAGAAGGGGCGGAAAACCTATCTTTAGAAGTGAAAAGGTCTCCGAAGGCGACGGAAATCAAAGGGTTCGGCTGGAGGGGTCTGCGCCCTCCCGCATGGGTGGACGGCTTGGGGTCTGTGACCTCCGTGGCTGGCGGCATCAAGATCATCTGTGAGAACCGCAAGGCGCGGCACGATTACACCGTGGAGGAGACGTTCGAGGCGGGCCTCGTCCTTCAGGGCTCCGAGGTGAAATCCCTCCGGGAAGGGAAGGCCAACCTGAAGGACAGTTACGGGGACGTCCGGGGCGAGGAGGTCTATCTGGTCGGGACGCACATCAGTCCCTACGACCCGGCCAGCCACGCGAACCACGACCCGGAAAGGGCGCGCAAGCTCCTCCTCCACCGCCGGGAGATCCGAAAGCTCATCGGCAAGGTGCAGGAGCGCGGGTTGACCCTCATCCCGCTCAAAATGTACTTCAGGGGGGGCAAGGCCAAGGTGGAGATCGCCCTGGCCCGGGGGAAGAAGAGCTACGACAAGCGGGAGACCCTCAAGCAGAAGGAGGCCCGGCGGGAGATCGAGCGGGCCTTCAAGAGATCATAGACCTCAAAGGGGCGCGAAGCGCCAGGAACTAGAGGTCACAGACCTCAAGCTGTGCCGCCGCCTCTGGGCGGGGACGTGACGGTCGTTGAGAAGACCTTGGAGAAAAGCCCGACGGTCCCGGGGACGGCGGCGAAAAGCGGGATCGGCGGATTCGAAAATCGCGACTTTCGATGAGAAAGGAGGGGAGTGAGAGAAGGCCTCACCCTCACCATCGCTCAGGGGGCGATCTGGGTTCGACGGGGGTATGTGAGGTCCGGGTTGCACGCCGAGGACGCCGTTGGCCTCGTAAAACAGACGGCAAAACAACAACTGCCAATCAGGAATTGGCTCTCGCCGCCTAATCCGCGGTGAGCGCCCTTCCGGCCCGCGCCCGTAGGGCCGGGTAAGGGTGTCAGAAAATCGGGATAGTCCGCGGCGTCGCGCCTCGGGGCAGCCGCGGGCGAAACCAAACTGAGGCTGGCGTTTCCTCGTCCCCGCCGGGGGGACACGGGGGGACGCGAGACGCAAAACCCCGGCTAAGCGTGTAGGAGCCCGAGGCCGAAGACCTTCGGACGGGGGTTCGATTCCCCCCGCCTCCACCAAGTCTTTATATTTCAATGAGTTATTTGTATTTTCCCTGGCTTGATGGAAAAGCCGCTATCGTGCGGAGGCCGTTCCACAGGTGAGGAAGGACTGTCTTTGGCCCTGCCCTCCCTGAGGGCAGATTCCTCCAGTCGTCGCCGACCGGCACCCGGAACCCGCCCCGCGTCCCCCCGCCCTGTCTAAAAATCCAACTGAATCCGAGGGTAATAATTTTCGGCAGCTTGGCGTGTTCACAAATCACAAGTAACTCTTTCTCACACTCCATCCCAGATCGAGATGTCCCGCAATGAATTGATATTTGGCAAGTTACATAATTCAGACTAATTGGTACGAAAAATACTTGACCAAGGTGTCCATTTGTCCAATATTACGATTTGTCGGTCCGCAAGAGGGACTTCGATGTTCTCCTTGTCCCAAACAGCGGGCTACGCGATCAAAGCCCTGAGTTGCCTTGCCAAGAACCATCCCGCGTCGATGGCGGCCAAGAATGTCTCCGCCTGCACCGGGATCCCGCTACCCTACCTCTCTAAGTTTATCCGTACACTCAAGGACAACGGCCTCATCAAAGCCAAGCGGGGCTACCATGGGGGGTTCACCCTGGCGCGCCCGGCGAACACCATCACCCTTCTGGATGTCGCTCATGCGGTGGACGGCCCGGACGTCCCCCCCCGTTGCATGTTGGGGTTCCAGGAGTGCACCGATGAGCGTTCCTGCCCCACTCATTCTTTTTGGAAGGAGGAGCGTGCCCGGATTGAGGCCGTTCTCCGAGAGACCACGGTGGCCGATGTGGCTGCCTATGACAGCGAATGCTGCCGATGGCCGCCAAGAGCAAACCTGCCGGAGGGGCGTTCGGGGCAAAGTGCGACCAATTCTTCCAAAGAACTGGAAGGGGTTAAACCAAGCGGCGAATGGGGGGTGGTGCATTGTGACTCACATTCACTCGAAGGCGCACCAGGGAGAGACCTCTCTCATCCTATTAAAGTGCTCGATTCGATGAAGAAGGAGTAGGAGGATGGCAAGCAAAAAGCGCTATGCGCTCCTCGTCGACCTGGACCGGTGCATCGGCTGCCACGCCTGCTCGGTCGCCTGCAAGTCCGAGATGGGGGTATCCCTGGGGGTGTGGCTCTCCCACGTCAAATACTTAGAGGATGGAACCTACCCCCAGACCAGGCGGTATTTCCTGCGCAACCAGTGCAACCACTGCTCGAATCCTCCCTGCGTCGCGGCCAGCGGGGGCGCCATGGTCCAGCGGGAAGACGGCGTGGTCCTGATCAAGGACCCCAAGAGTCCCAATCTCAAGACCTCCATGGTCGCGTGCCCCTACCACAACATCAGCTTCGATGAGGGCCGAGGCGAGTTCGTCAAGTGCACCTACTGCGCCCACCGGGTGGACAAGGGCCTGGTGCCCGCCTGCGTGAACACCTGCATCCCGCAGGCGCTCATCTTCGGCGACCTGAACGACCCGGACAGCGAGATCCGCAGGCACATGAAGAAAAAGGGCGCGACCGAGGTCCTCAAGGAGCGCATGGGCACCAAGCCCAACACCTACTACGCGGGCTTCAGGAACAGCGCGCGGGAGAAGTTCGAAAAGCTGATCCCGGGCCACCGGCAGTGGACGACCCGCGAGATCGAACAGCAGACCCACTTCAACGCTTAGGGAGATGGCCATGAACCTTTCGCGTCGCGACTTCATGAAGCTCGGCATGGCGGCGGGAGCCATCGTTGCGGGCGGCGGGCCGCTGCCCACCCTGAGCTATTCCGAGGAGCTGGCCAGGGGAGGCGCCAGCTTCTCCCTCGCGGGGAAGAAAAGACAGGCCGTCCCCAGCAGTTGCCTCCAATGCGTGGCCGTGTGCGGCATCGTGGGCCATGTGGAGGACGGCCGCCTGGCCAAGATCGAGGGGAATCCCCTCCACCCCAACAACCGCGGCCGCATCTGCCCGAGAGGCCAGGCGGGCGTGAACCAGGTCTACGACCCCGACCGCGTCCTCTACCCCATGCGGCGCGTCGGCGCGCGTGGGGAGGGCAAGTGGAAGCGCGTCTCCTGGGACGAGGCCCTGAGCGAGGTGGCCTCCCGCCTCAAGAAGCTCCGCGAGGAGGGTCACCCCGAGAAGTTCATGTTCCACTACGGCCGCAACCGCGCCGGCTGGATCACCGGGCCTTTTTTGGCCGCCTACGGCACGAAGACCATCGGCAATCACACTTCCATCTGCGAGGTGGGCAAGTTCACGGGCCAGGAGCTCACCTGGGGGGTGAGCTACGACATCAACGATGTCGCCCACACCCGCTACATGCTGAATTTCGGTGCCAGCGTGCTGGAGGCCCACACCTCCCACAACTACTTCGCCCAGCGGGTGATGGAGGGCATGGAGCGGGGGGCGAAGCTCGTCACCTTCGATGTGCGCCTCTCCAACACGGCCGCCAAGTCCCATGAGTGGATCCCGGTGAAGCCGGGCACGGACGGCCTGGTGGCGCTCGCCATGGCGAACGTGATCATGCAGGAGGGCCTCTTCGACCGGGCCTTCATTGAGACCTGGACGAATGTGACCGTCGCCGAGCTCAAGGCCCACCTCGCCCAGTACACGCCGGAGAAGGCGGAGGCGGAGAGCGGGGTGCCCGCGGCGACCCTCCGGCGGCTGGCGCGCGAGTTCGCGACGACCAAGCCCTCTACCGTGATCTCCTACCGCGGCCTCGTCGCCCACGAATACGGCGCCATGAATGAGCGCTGCGCCAGGCTCCTGGACGCCATCGTGGGCAACATCGAGGCGAAGGGAGGCACGCTGCTGATCCGCAAGGGCAGTTGGGGCAAGCCCAAGTCACCCAAGATCGAGGTCAAAGGCAAGAAGCTGGACATCATCGACGGGGAGAACATCGCCTACCCCACCCACCATGTGGGCCATCAGGTACTCCGCATGATCAAGGACGGGAAGAAGGGTCGTCCGGAGGTCTACATGACCTACGTCTACAACCCCGTCTACGCGAACGGCGAGGTGGAGTTCAACCGCTCGGTCCTCAAGGACGAGTCGCTCATCCCCTTCCTCGTGGCTGTGGACGCCTACATGAGCGAGAGCACCGAGCTGGCGGACCTCATCCTGCCCGATGCGACTTACCTCGAGCGCTACGACCCGGAGGCCCCCCAGTCCTACGCCCTCATCCCCTTCGTGGCGCTCCGCCAGCCGGTGGTGAAGCCGCTGGGCGAGGCGCGGGCCTTCCAGGACGTGTTGCTGGATCTCGCCCGGCGCATCGGGGGCGACATGCCGAAGTTCCTTCCCTGGAAGGACTCAGAGGACTACGTCCGCCAGGCCGCGGCCCAGACGTCGGGCTTGAAGGGCGCGGGGGGCTTCGAGCGTATCCGCCGCGAGGGCGTCTTTGTCCAGAGCACGAAGGTGGAGTACCAGAGGCACGCCAAGCAGCTTTCGGCGGAGCAGCTCAAGGGCACGAAGGTGGATCCCAAGACCGGGGTCGTCTTCAAGGGCGGGGACGCCTACACAGCCGACAAGCAGTACGTGGGCCAGATGGTCAAGGGCAAGGCCTACGCCGGCTTCAAGCCCGATAAGATCCCCAAGAGCGGGCTCATCGAGATCAAGTCCCAGTTCCTGGCGAAGAAGGGCTTCCCGGCGCTGCCGAGTTATCTGCCCATCAAGGCCCATCAGGCCATGGGCGAGGACGATCTCATCCTCACCACCTTCAAGGTGAACGTGCAGACCCAGTCGCGGACACAGAACTGCAAGTGGCTGGACGAGATCTTCCACAGCAACCCAGCCTGGATGAACCCCGGGACAGCCGCCGCCCGGGGCCTCAAGAACGGCGACAAGGTCCGCGTCAAAAGCGCCGTGGGCGAGATCGTGACC
>JACPRG010000144.1 GCA_016190025.1 Candidatus Tectimicrobiota bacterium | reverse complement strand
TCCCCACGACTTCTCCCTACGCGGGCTCCGGAGGGGCGACCATCGCCCCCGCCTGATCCGCGCGAGCGGGGGGGAGCCCTCCGTCCGCCGCTCGCCGGCGGTCCTGGTCTCCGCGACGACCTACTGGCGCAACGCCTGGAAGTACCGCGCCCGGACGTACCGCCACTGCGGCTGGGACAACGGGACCATCCTGGCGAACCTCCTGGCGGCTTCGGCGGCCTACGGCGTCCCGGCCAAGGTGATGTGCGGCTTCGTGGACGAGGAGGTGAACCGCCTGCTGGGCCTGGAGGAAGGATTGGAGGCCGCCCTTTCCCTCATTCCCCTGGGGCGGTCCGAGGAGCCGCCGGGGGAGGCGCCCGAGGCGACGCCCTTGTCCCTGAACACGGTCCCGCTCTCCAAGAGCCGGATCGACTACCCGGCCATCGGGGAGATGCACGCGGCCTCCTCGCTGGCGTCTTTCGAGGAAGCGGCTTCCTGGCGGGGGGAGACGCCGGCGCTCCGGCCGCCGGAACCGGCGGGAAGGGTCTTCCCCTTGCGGCCCTTGCCGGACGGCGAGGCCACGGACGACCTCGTCGCCCGCGTCATCATCCAGCGCGGGTCCACCCGGCGGTTCGCCCGCGCGCCCATCGCGCTCGAGCAGCTCTCCACCGCCCTGGACCGGGCGATCCGCGGCTTTCCGGCGGATTTTCTCGATCCCCCCGGGCGGCTCCTCAACGACGTCTACCTCATCGTCCACGCCGTGGAGGGGCTTCCCCCGGGGGCCTATGTCTACCGCCGCGAGGAAAAGGCTCTGGAGCTTCTGAAAGAGGGGGATTTCCGAAAACGGGCGGGCCATTTGGGACTCGGGCAGGAGCTTCCCGCGGACGCCAGCGCCAATGTGTACTTCATGCTGAACCTGGAACCCGCGCTCCAGCGTTTCGGCAACCGGGGCTACCGGGCGGCGCAGCTCGAGGCCGGCATCCTCGGGGGCAGGCTCTATCTCGCGGCTTACGCCCAGCGACTGGGAGCGACGGGGCTGACCTTCTTCGACGACGAGGTCACGGAGTTCTTCTCCCCCCACGCCCGGGGCAAGAGCGTGATGTTCCTGGTCGCCCTCGGCCACAAGCTCAAAAAAAGAGGCGCCGAAAACCCGCCTTGACCTTGAACGGTTTGGGTATCGCGCGGGATTCGCGCCCGCGCGCTTTCCCGGTTACAATAAATTCAGGGTCCGGATGCGCCGGGCGGAGACGCGGCGAACGCCCGCCGTCCTGATTCTTCGGAACGTTGCATTCAAAGCCTGATGAGGGGGAAGCCCGATGGACATCCCGCAGATCACCCCGGAGGAGGCCCTCCGCCGGATGAAGAGGGGCGATCCCGAGGTCTATATCGACGTCCGTTCGATCCCCGAGTTCACCCGGGGACACCCGGAAGGCGCGGTCAACATCCCTCTCCTCCATTTCGACCCCGCCAGGGGAGAATTGGTGGAGAATCCCGATTTCCTCAAAGTGGTGGAGGCCAACTTCTCCAAAGACGCCAACCTGCTCCTGGGTTGCCAGGTGGGCATGCGCTCGCAGCGGGCGGCTGAGACCCTGGCCCAGGCGGGCTACCGGTCCGTGTGCAACGTCCAGGGGGGCTTCGGCGGGCTGAAGGACAGAGCGGGGCAGACGGTCGCCCGAGGCTGGGCGGAACAGGGCCTCCCCGTGAGCCAGGAGAACGGCGACGGCGTCGGCTACGAATCCCTGGCGGCCAAAGCGAAAGGCTGAGCCCCTCCGGCGAGCGGCGCAGGGCTGAAGGATGTTCTGCGACCCGCAAGGAAACGGGCCGTCCAGCGCCTACCAGAGGCCCTTTTCCCGAAGCAGCCTGATGATCTCCTGCCGCTTGTGCTTGAGGGTGGTGGTCTTGGGGAGCTCTTGATGGAGGACGCCGAACTTCTGGACGCGCTTGTAGTCGGCCAGGCGGGATGAGGCTTCTTTGACCTCCCGCGCCACGATCCCCGCCTCCTTCTCCCTTTCCCCCCTCTCCTCGAAGGCTTCCTCATTGGGCACGATGACGGCATAGACCTCTTCCCCGCCCTTGTCGGCCCTCTTTCCGAGGACGCAGACCTCCTTGAAGTAGGGGCTTTTCATCAGCTCGTCCTCGACCTCTTCCGGGTAGATGTTCTTCCCCCCTT
>JACPRG010000145.1 GCA_016190025.1 Candidatus Tectimicrobiota bacterium | reverse complement strand
GGAAAGTGCTGCTTCAGCAATGCAATGGCACGTCGTCGCCGTCGTTCCAAGGCCTCTGGGCTTCCGGTTGGTCGCATCCGCCACCTCCTGCCCAGAGTATAGGACTTTTATTATACAGGAGTCAATAGGTGAATCTGTTCCGAGGACGATCCGTGCCCGAAGGGGAGGTCGTCCACCTCGACCCCGTATCTCAGGGCCCACCGCCGCCCGTTTTCCTCGTGGGTGATGTAGTGGACGTCGAGCAGCATGCCGTCGAAAGTGCCGTTGTGGAGGGGCACGCTCAGGTCGATGATTTTCCGGGGCATTTCCGACTCCTCACAGGGGAATTCCGAAAGGGGGAGCGAGACAACGAAAAACCCTCTTCCCGCTTGGATGACGCTGTCCGGCCAACCGGATTTCCGTGAACCAGGGCTCTCATCGTAGGACGGAACCTTGAGCAATTCAACCGGGGTGAAAAGGGTCGTCGTCATCGGCGGGGGGATCACCGGTCTCGCGGCGTGCCACCGACTTCTGGCCGAGGCCCGCGAGCAGAATCTGCCGCTCGACGTGGAGCTGCTGGAAGGCTCCGGCCGGTTCGGCGGGACCGTTGAAA
Source organism: Candidatus Tectimicrobiota bacterium (assembly GCA_016190025.1). Next base: position 22,657 of record JACPRG010000145.1, on the reverse strand, counting down.
CCTCCCGGGAGGCGGGCTGCCTTCTGGAGCACGGTCCCGACAGCTTCCTCTCCAGCAAACCGGCCGGGCTTTCCCTGTGCAAGGAACTCGGGCTGGGGGGGGAGGTGATGGGCACGAATCCGGAGCAACGGAGGAGCTTCGTCTTGCGGGGAAACTCCCTCCTGCCGATCCCCCCCGGCTTTTACATGCTGGCGCCGTCTTCCTTCCTGCCGTTTCTGGCCACGCCCATCTTCAGTCCGCTCGGCAAGCTCCGGATGGCGCTCGACCTGGCGATCCCGCGCCGCCGCGGGGGGGGCGACGAGACGCTCGCCTCCTTCGTCCGCCGCAGGCTCGGCCGGGAGGCGCTGGAACGAATGGCCCAGCCGATGGTCGCGGGCATCTACTCCGCCGACCCGGAAGACCTGAGCCTCGAAGCGACCTTCCCCCAGTTCCTCGAAATGGAGCGCGCGCACCGAAGCATCCTCCTCGCCCTGCGCAAGAGGATGGCGACGGGCGGGGCGGAGGCGTCGGCGAGCGGTCCGCGCTACGGCCTGTTCGTCACGCTGCGCCGGGGGATGGGGAGCCTCGTGGGCGCCCTTCTCGGTCGGATTCCCGAGCCGGCGCTGCGGCGGGGGTGCCGCGCCCTTTTTCTGCGCCGCGAGGCGGCCCGCTGGCGGGTGGCGGTCGAGGGGCGGGGAGAAACGCAGGCGGACGCCGTCTGTCTCGCGCTGCCGGCCTGGGCCGCCGGAAGGCTCTTGCAGGAGGTGTCCCCCCGCATGACCGCATCCCTGCGGGATATCCCGTACGGCTCGGTCGGCACACTCAATCTGGTCTTCCGCGAAGAGCAGCTGAGCCGCCCCCTGAAAGGCATGGGCTTTGTGGTCCCCGCCGTCGAACGGCGCTCCCTTCTGGCGTGCTCTTTTTCGAGCGTGAAGTTCGAGGGGCGCGCCCCGGAAGGAAAGGTCCTGCTGCGGGTGTTCTTCGCCGGCCCGGAGGAGGAGACGTTCGCCCTGTCGGACGGGCGGGCCGCGGAGCGCCTCCTCGGGGAGCTCCACGCGATACTGGGCGTCCGGGGGGAACCGGAGGCGACCCTGCTCAGGCGCTACCCCCGCTCGATGCCCCAGTACCGGCTCGGCCACCTGGACCGGGTGAGGGCCATCGAGGAAGAGGCGGAAAGGCTTCCGGGTCTCGCCCTGGCGGGAAGCGCGTACCGGGGAGTGGGGATCCCGGACTGCATCGAGGGCGCGAACCGGGCGGCCGCGCGCCTGCTGGACTTCCTGGCGGATGCCTCGAACGGCTGATCCGGCCTCTGTCGGGGGGCGTCTTCCTCGGGGCGGCCCGCAGAATGAAGATTTCCCGGGGGTCGCGGAGCGGTCTTCGAAAAGCGCCTCCCGGGAGGGCTTTTCTCTTCAGCGGATCCCCTTCCCCAAGGCGGCCATGACCTCGGCGCAGGACATCTTCCCGGCCTCCCGGTGAGGCCCCTTGTAACTGTTCCAGGACGGCCGGTCGGAGCCGGGCTTCGGCGGGTGGTACGTGCAGTAGGGCTCGCTGGCGAGAGGGTCGCCCGTCACCCCGTGGGCCCGCGCGCGAGAGCCGCCGCAGACGTCCGCGAAATCGCAGTACCCGCATTTGCCTTTGTAGGCGGAAACCCGGCGGAGGTCCTGGAAAAGCCCCGATTCCCGGTAGATCTCCACGATGCTTTGCTTCCGCACGTTCCCGCCCGAGAGGGGCAGAAAGCCGCTGGGGAAGACCTCTCCCGTGTGGCTGATGAACACGAAGCCGTTGCCGTCGTTCACGCCCTTGGAGGCGCGGCCGATGCCGGCGTCGAAGCCCTTGGCGCGGCCGTCGGGCGCGAGGGCTGAGCGCGGCGCCTCTCCGTTGGGGCGGGCGCGCTCGCAGGCGGCCCTTTGCAGGACGACGCGGCGGTAGTGCTGGGCGGCCGTGGTCTTGATGTCGTAGGGCATCTCTGCGCTCATGTCGTAGAGCAGATGGAACAACTCCTCATGCTTGGCGGGGCTCACCATGTCGTGCTTGAGGCCCCGGCCCACCGGTACCAGGAAGAAGACGCTCCAGAGGCAGATCCCCTCTTGGGCGAGCCTCCCGCCGATCTCCCGAAGGCGGTCCTGGTTGAAGCGGGTGACGGTGGTGTTGACCTGGACCTCGAGGCCGACCTCCCGCGCCCACCGGATGCAGTTCATCGTCCAGTCGAAGCTCCCGGGCACTCCCCGGAAGGCGTCGTGGGTTTCTCGGTCGGGACCGTCCAGGCTGACGGCGAGGCGCACCAAGCCCTCGTCCTTCATGCGCTGGATCAGATGTTTTTGGACGAGCGGGGTGCCGGAGGGCGTCATCGTCATCCGCAGGCCGATCTCCGTCCCGTGGCGGATGAAGTCGAAGATGTCCGGCCGGTAGAGGGGATCCCCGCCGGTGAGGACGAACAGGACCCGGCCGAATTTTCTGACCTCATCCAGAAGGGCGATGCCCTCTTCGGTCGTCAGCTCGCACGAGTCGCGCCAGGGCCGCGCCTGAGCCCGGCAGTGAAGGCAGACGAGGTCGCAGGCCTGTGTGACCTCCCAGATGACAATGAAAGGGGAGCGGTGGAAGTCGAGACTCCGAAAGTCTGGTTTCGGTTGGGCGAGCGATTTCATCCTTGACCCCCGGACGTCTTCACGTCGCGCTGGTTTGGCGCCGGAATCAAAAAAATTCTTTTCAGCGTCATTTTCCGGTTGCGTCCTTTGCGCCCGAACCCTATAATGGAATTTAAGATATGTTATTCTGAATTGCAACTGAAATCAGGTGACCCCATGGCGATTTATTCCAAACCGGCAAAACTGGCGATTCGGATCCTCATTCAGGTCGCTGGGCATGAGGAGGAGGGGCAGCTTTGCGCGGTTCGGGATGTGGCCATCGAGACGGGCATTTCCGAGCCCACGGTCGCAAAGATTCTTCAGATGCTGGCCAAAGACGGGATTCTCGAGTCCCGCAAAGGGCCAGGGGGCGGGTTCCGGCTGGCGAAACCCGCCCAGGAGATCAGCTTGCTTCGCATCGTGACCGCCATCGAGGGGGGAACACCCTTGGTGGACTGTGCAGGCGGTTTCGAGGAGTGCTCGGAACTGAGCCCGTGCCCGCTCCACTCCAGGTGGAAGGGTGTGAAGGCGGCGGTGATTGAGTTTCTGGAAGGGACCTCGCTCGATGACCTTCTGAAGGCCGCGCGGCGGGTGAGGCAGGTCGAAAGGGTCTAGGGGGGCTTTTTTATCGTAAAAAAGAGAAATTCATATCTTATTCTCTGATTAATCCTGGACTGCGCGATGAATCCCGAACCGGAAGCCAAAGATGAAGCTGTTCTTCGATAACAACCTGTGTGAGGAAGTCGTCGAGGCGGAATTGAATGAGCGGGTCCGCTCGGGAAGACCCGGGCTGTCCGCCGCCTTCCGGAAAGAGGCGGACAGCATCTACTCCGAATATCCACCTCACAAGCGCTCCGCCCCCTTTCACGTCCTCTACCAGCGGTTTTTCGGCTCCCTCGGTTATCGAAACCGCATCGAAACGCTCTTGCGCGAGATGGAGAGCGCGGCGGGTCCGCTATCCATTCCGTGCTGGTTTTCAAAGACCCTGACGGCGGAGGAGGAGGGCGCGCAACTCAACGAAGACCGGACGCGGCTGGCCTTTCGGGTCCGCCCCGAAAGCCTTCGAAACGCGGGGCGTCTGGCCTACCTTCTCCGCCACGAACGGCTCCATGTCCACGACCTTCTCGACCCTGCTTTCGGGCACGATGCGGCCCGTCCCCTTTCCGGCGCATCTCTTGCCGCGGAGGACCTCCTTCGGGACCGGTACCGCACCCTGTGGGACCTGTCGGTGGACGGGAGGCTGGAGCGGCTCGGGTGGCTTCCGAAAGGGGTGCGGGAGCGCAGGGCCGCCGAATTCCGGGCCTTGTTCCGGAGGCTGGGGGAGGAGAGGGCGGGGCGGGTCTTCGAGGCCCTGTGGTCCGGTCCGCGCCCGAGTGACGCGGACCTCAGGCGGATGATCCAGAGCGCTGAGGAGCTCTGCGACACGGTCGGCGTTTCCGGTTCCGGGGAAGGAGGGGATGAAAGGGGCGACCCCGCTCCCGGGGGGCCGTGTCCGCTGTGCCGTTTCCCCACGTACGAGTGGGCCGCGCTGACGGAGCCTCTCGCCCGGAGGGTGAGGGCGGAGTTTCCGGAGTGGCGGCCGTGGCAGGGCCTCTGTTCCCAGTGCGCAAACCGGTACCTTCTGGCGACGCTTCAGGTGCCGGCGGCGGGTCCCCTCCCGGGTCAAGAGGACCCTTGGATACCAGGTCTTTCTTCAATCCACAGCGAAGGAGGGTGGTAAAAATGAAGTTTTCCCGACGGACGTTCCTGGCCACCACCGGTGCCGGTTTGCTCGCCTGGAGCGGAAGGGGGCTGGCCCTTGCCGCCCTCCAGCCTGTGACGGACGTGGCGAACCCCCTGGAGGCCTATCCGAACCGGGGTTGGGAAAAGATCTATCGGGACCAGTACCGGGTGGACGGCTCCTTCACCTGGGTCTGCTCCCCCAACTGCACGCACGAGTGCCGGCTCCGCGCCTTCACGCGGAACGGGGTGGTCCTGCGGGCCGAGCAGAATTACGACAACCACCGCATCTCCGACCTGTACGGGAACAAGGCGACCCATCATTGGAACCCCCGCGGCTGCGCCAACGGCTTCACCTTTCAGCGCCGGATGTACGGCCCTTACCGCCTGCGGTATCCCATGATCCGCCGCGGCTGGAAGCGCTGGGCGGACGACGGCTTCCCCGAGCTCGACGAGTCCAACAAGAAGAAGTACCTGTTCGACGCCCGGGGGAGCGACACCTTCGCGCGGGCGGGCTGGGACGAGGTCTACACCTATGCGGCCAAGGGCTTCATTCAGATCGCGAAGACTTACAGCGGCGAGGCCGGAAGGCGGCGCCTCCTCGCCCAGGGCTGCCCGCCGGAGATGCTCACCCATTGGGGCGGAGCCGGCACGCGGACCCTGAAGTTCCGCGGAGGCATGGGGCTCCTCGGCGTCATCGGCAAGTACGGGATGTACCGCTTCGCCAACACGATGGCCCTGCTGGATTCTCACGTGCGCGGCGTCGTCCCGGCCAAGGCGCGGGGCGGCCGGTCCTGGTCCAACTATACCTGGCACGGCGACCAGGCCCCCGGCCATCCCTTCGTCCACGGCCTGCAGGCGTCCGACTGCGACCTCAACGACATGCGCAACACCAAGCTCCACATCCAGATGGGCAAGAACCTCGTCGAGAACAACCGGCCCGAGAGCCAATTCTTCATCGAGTGCATGGAGCGGGGGGCCAAGGTCGTCGTCGTCGCCCCCGAGTACAGTCCGGCGGCCACAAAGGCCGACTACTGGATCCCCATCCGGCCGCAGACGGACACCGCTTTTCTCTTGGGGGTGACAAGGATCCTCATCGAGCGGAAGTGGTACGACGAGAGGTTCGTCAAAGCGTTCACGGACTTCCCCCTCCTGGTCCGCACGGACACCCTCCGCCGCCTGCGTCCCCAGGACGTCATCCCCGGTTACCGGAACCGGGACATCTCAACCGGTCCTTCTTTTCTGACCCAGGGTCTCACGCCGGAGCAGCGCGAGGCCGTCGGCGACTTCATGGTCTGGGACAAGGGGAAGAACGCGCCCGTCCCCGTCACGCGCGACGACGTAGGGCGGCGCCTGGCGGAATCCGGCGTCGATCCCGTCCTCGAAGGGAAGTTCACCGTCCGGATGGTGGACGGCAAGGACGTGGAGGTGATGCCTCTCTTTGAGATGTACAAGTCTTACCACCTCAAGGACTACGACCTGGAGACCGTCCACGAGATCACCCACTCCCCGAAGGACCTCATCGAGCGATTCGCCCAGGACGTGGCCACCCTCGCGCCCGTCGCCCTTCATATCGGCGAGGGGATCAACCACTGGTTCCACGCCACCGAGGTCAACCGGGCGACCTATTTGCCCTTGATCCTCACGGGGAACATCGGCCGGCCGGGCGCGGGGGCCCACACCTGGGCGGGCAACTACAAGGCCGCGCTCTTCCAGGGCTCCCGTTGGAGCGGCCCCGGCTTCAAGGGCTGGATCGCGGAGGACCCCTTCGCCCCGAACCTGGACCCGACGACCGATGGCAAGAGCATCCAGGTCCGGGCCACGACCAAGGACGAGGAGCCGGCCTACTGGAACTACGGGGACAAGCCGCTCATCGTGGACACCCCCAAGTACGGCCGGAAGGTTTTCACGGGCACGACCCACATGCCCACCCCCACCAAGGCGCTCTGGTTCACCAACGTGAACCTCTTCAACAACGCCAAGTGGCTCTATGAGATGCTCAAGAACGTGAACCCGAACGTGGAGATGATCGTCTGCTCCGAGATCGAGATGACTTCCACGGCCGAGTATTCGGACATCCTCCTGCCGGCCAACACCTGGATGGAGTTCGAGCAGCCGGAGATCACGGCGTCCTGCTCCAACCCGTTCCTCCAGATCTGGAAGGGCGGGGTGAAGCCCGTCTACGACACCAAGGACGATATCCGGATCATGGCCGAGATGGCCCAGAAGATGGGCGAGCTCCTGGGCGACAAGCGCTTCGCCGATTACTGGAAGTTCGCCCTGGAGGGGCGGGCGGAGGTCTACATCCAGCGCCTGCTGGACTCCTCCACCACCACGCGGGGGTACCGGTACGAGGACATCATGGCCGGCAAGTACGGGGAGCCGGGCTCCGCCCTGATGCTCTTCCGCTCTTATCCGCGCGTCCCCTTCCTGGAGCAGGTCGATGATTCGGTCCCCTTCTACACGCCCACCGGTCGGCTCCAGGCCTACAACGACGAGCCCGAGGTCATCGAGTACGGCGAGAACTTCATCGTCCACCGGGAGGGCCCCGAGGCGACCCCCTACCTGCCGAACGTCATCGTCAGCTCGAACCCCTACATCCGCCCCGACGATTACGGCATCCCCCTCGACCACATGGGATGGGACGAGCGGCAGGTGAGGAACGTCAAGCTCCCCTGGAGAGAGGTCCAGAGGACCAAAAACCCGCTCTGGGAGGCGGGCTACCGCTTCTTCTGCCTCACGCCCAAGAGCCGCCACACCACCCATTCCTCCTGGCAGGTGACGGACTGGAACTTCATCTGGACGAGCGATTTCGCCGACCCGTACCGCATGGACCGCCGTCAGCCGGGAGTCGCCGAAAACCAGGTCCACATGAACCCCGAGGCCGCCAAGGCCCTGGGGCTGAGAGAGGGGGACTACGTCTACGTGGACGCCAACCCCGCCGACCGCCCCTACATCGGCTGGAAGCCGGACGACCCCTTCTACCGGGTCTCGCGCCTCATGCTCCGGGTGAAGTTCAACCCGGCCTATCCGTACGACGTGGTGATGATCAAGCACGGCGCCTGGTGCGCCACCGAGAAGAGCGTCAAGGGCCATGAGACGCGCCGGGATGGGCGGGCCGTCTCCGCGGACACCGGCTATCAGGCCAGCTACCGCTACGGCTCCCACCAGTCCCTCACCCGCGGCTGGCTCATGCCGATGCACCAGCTCGACAGCCTGTTCCACAAGGCGAAGGTCTTCATGGGCTTTCTCTTCGGCGGCGAGGCGGACAACCACGCCATCAACACCACGCCCAAAGAGACCCTTGTCCGGATCACCAAGGCGGAGGACGGCGGCCTGGGCGGCCGCGGCGTCTGGGCCCCGGCCGCGACGGGATTCAAGGCCGGCGCCGAGAACCCGTTCATGCGCCGCTATCTCGACGGCATGGTCAAGGTGAAGAGGGGATGACGCAATGCCCAAGGACGAATTCGATTTCGAGGACCCGATGGAGCTGCTCTCCTGCGCCATGCCGGCCGCGGGGCCGGAGATGGAGCGGGAGATGGCCCGCTGCCTCGCCGAGGAGTTCATCCGCATGGGGACCCCGGAGGAGGATCTCCTGGAAATGTTTCGCGACCCGTTCTACTCCGTGCTCCACGGGGTGTATCAATCGCTGGGGGAAGCGGCGGTGAGAGACCTCATCGCCCAGGCCCGCGCCGGCTGGGGCCCGATCGACGAATCAGGGAGGAATCGCCATGCCGAAGGTCTATAACTGGCAGCTCGGGCGGAAGATGGAGTACCCCTACGAAGAGCGCCACCCCGAGCGGCAGTTCGCCTTTGTGTTCAACATCAACCGGTGCATCGGGTGCCAGACCTGCTCCATGGCCTGCAAATCCACCTGGACCTTCTCCAAGGGCCAGGAATACATGTGGTGGAACAACGTCGAGAGCAAGCCCTACGGCGGCTACCCGCAGAACTGGGACATCAAGGCCCTCCAGCTCCTGGAGGAGGCAAACCCGGACGGCCAGAGCTGGAACGCGACCCGGAACGGCGCGCGCCGCCCCTACGGCGCCTACGAGGGGATGACCCTGTTCGAGGCCGCCTCCCTGCGCAGCGGGCCCGAGGGGCCGCAGCGCGTGCTCGGCTACCTGCCGACGGACGAGGAGTGGCGCTCTCCCAACATCGGGGAGGACACCGCCAAGGGTCCGAAGGGCGCCCGCGGGGCGTACGACCCCGAAGGCGTCCGCCTTCCGGCCCACAAGAGCTGGTTCTTCTATCTCCAGCGCATCTGCAACCACTGCACCTATCCCGCCTGCCTGGCCGCCTGCCCGCGCCAGGCGATCTACAAGCGGCCGGAGGACGGAGTTGTCCTCATCGACCAGGAGCGGTGCCGCGGTTATCGCAAGTGCGTGGAGGCCTGCCCCTACAAGAAGGCCATGTACCGGGTCACCACGCGCACGAGCGAGAAGTGCGTCGCCTGTTATCCGCGTCTCGAGGGAAAGGAGAGGCTCTCGGGCGGGATCCCCTGGGAGACCCGGTGCATGGCGTCCTGCGTCGGCAAGATCCGCATGCAGGGGCTCGTCCAGATCGACCCCAAGACCGGCGACTGGGCGGAAGACCCGCAGAACCCCATCTACTTCCTCGTGAAACGGGAGAAGGTCGCCCTTCCGCTCTATCCCCAGTTCGGCACGGAGCCGAACGGCTATTACATCCCGCCGCGGTGGGTGCCGCGGTCCTATCTGCACCAGATGTTCGGGCCCGGCGTGGACCACGCCATCGAGCGCTACACCGCCCCCTCGCGGGAGCTGCTGGCCGTGCTCCAGCTCTTCCGGGCCCAGCAGGCGGTCATCTTCCGCTTCGAGGTGAAGCCCGGTCCGAAGGTCTTCGAGACCCGGATCAACGGGAAGCCCTGGGCGCTCTACAACGACACGGTCATCGGCTACGACGAAAAGGGGAGGGAGTTGGTGCGGACCACCGTCGAGGAGCCCGTCCACAGGCGTCCGGCCGAGCGGCTCAACAGCATCTGAGGAGGAAAAACCCTTGAACGCCGCGACCCTTCCACAGACCCTGGGCTGCCTGGCCCGCAGCCGGGTGTACGCCTACCTGGCGGCCTGGCTCCGGTATCCCGGCCGGGCGTCCTGGGAGGACCTGACAGGGGCGCAGAGCCGGGCGTCCTTCGCGGAGGCCTGCGACCTGTTGACCCGGGAGAAGACCTACAACACCCTTCGTCGGCATCGGGGGGGGATGCGCGCGGAGGTCTGCCCCGGCCCGGAGGAGCTCGAGGACCTTTTCCAGAGCGTGTTCGGCCACACGATCTCCAAGGAGTGCCCTCCTTGCGAGACCGAGTACGGACGCATGCACCTCTTCCAGCAGACGGATTTCCTGGCGGACCTGGCGGGGTTTTACCGCGCCTTCGGCCTGGAGGTGAAAGAGCGCGTCGAGCGGGCGGACCACATTTCCACGGAGCTCGAGTTCCTCCACGTCCTCACGTTCAAGGAAGCCCGCGCCCACGAGCGCGGCCGGGCGGAGGAGGCCGGGATCTGCCGGGACGCCCAGGTCTCCTTCCTCGAGGATCACCTCGGCCGCTGGGGGGCGGTCTTCGCCGGACGGCTGGAGCGGCGCAACCCGGACGGCCCCTTCGGGGACGCCGCGCGGCTGCTCTCCGACTTTCTCCGGGCCGAGGCCGCCGCGCTGTCCGTCGATGCCGACCTGGCGCCCGACTTCGCCCGCGGGGAATCCCTCCCCGCGGCGGCGGACGAATGGAATTCCGCAGAGTGGATGCAAGGCGAGGGTCCCTGCGCAGGGCTGAACGGAAAGGGAAAGCCATGCCCCTGAAACTTCGCGTCGCAACGATTGTCTTCGCGCTCGGCGCCGCGGCGGCCGCCGGGGCGGCCGGGCCCACGCTGGACACAAAGCTCCTGGAGCGGGGGAAAACGGTCTTCGGGCGGGAATGCGCCGTCTGCCACGGCCTCTCCGGGAAAGGGGACGGCGCGGCGGCCTATCTGCTGTTTCCCCCGCCGAGGGACTTCACGTCCCGGATGTTCAAGATCCGCACCACGCCCGAGGGGGAGCCTCCGACCCGGGCCGATCTGCTCCGCACCCTGCAGCGCGGCCTGCCCGGTTCCGCCATGCCCAGTTACGGCTCCCTGCCGGAGGGCGACCTGCGGGCGCTGGTGGAGTACGTCCTCTCCCTGGCCGGGCTCGAGTCCACGCCCCAGCAGACCCTTGCGATCCCCCAGGTGCCGCCCCTGACGAAGGAGGGGATCACCCAGGGAGAGACCGTCTACAACGACCTCGGGTGCTTCGAGTGCCACGGGCCCAAGGGCGACGGCAGAGGCACGAGCGCCACCACCATGAAGGACTACAAGAAACGCCCGATCCGGCCCAACGACTTCACCCGCGGCGTATTCAAGGGCGGAAGCGACCCGCAGTCCATCCTGACGCGCTTCATGACGGGGATGGACGGGACGCCGATGCCTTCCTTCGCCGAAACCGCGAACAAAGAGCAATTGATCGCCCTCACCCAATACGTCCTGAGCCTTTCCCAGGGCCGCGACTTCCAGCAGCCGGGAACGGGGACCCTCCCCGCGCGGAGGGTCCGGGGAAACCTCCCCCTGCGGCCGAGCGACCCGCGCTGGGAGAAGATGAACCCCACGACGGTTCCCATGATGCATCTCCACAACGACGGGCGTCTCCCGCTGGAGGTGGCCGTCCGGGCGGCTCACGACGGAAACCGGCTCTCCATTTTCCTGGAGTGGGCCGATGCGACGCGCGACACAGAGGCCCTTTCAACGATGATGTTCGCCGACGGGGCCGCCGTCCAGTTTCCGCTCCGGGAGAAGAACCCCCCGATCTTTGCCATGGGGAACCGCGGCGGCAGGGTCAACATCTGGCACTGGAACGCGGCCGCCGCGGCCGGTCCTCCGGAGGTCTTGGCGAGGTATCCGGGGATGGCCGTGGACGATTATCCCCTGTCGGGCCGGGTCTACCCCCGCCGGGAGATGGGGCACCCGGAACTCCCCTCGGCCCGGACGACGAGGCCGCCGTTCATCACGGCGTGGGCCGCGGGCAACCCGAACTCCGCCCCCGGCCGAATGCGGGGCATCATGGACCTCAACGCCGAGGGGTTCGGGACGCTGCAGCCGCAAGGGGTGAAGGGACAGAACGTCACCGGCTCGGGCCGGTGGAGGAACGGGAAGTGGCGCGTGGTCTTCACCCGGACCTTGAAAAGCCCTGAGGAGAATGACGCGCAGCTTCTGCCGGGCGCGTCTCAGCCCATCGCCTTCGCTGTCTGGGACGGGAGCCGGCGCGACCGGAACGGCCAGAAGTCCGTGACGACGTGGTACAGGCTCTCGATCGAGTAAAGAGGCCGCCGCTTCGCGTCCGGTGAGCGGAACCCGTCGGAGAAAGGGAGGTTTCATCCGCGCGAGCGGCCCCGAAAGCCCTTCGCTCGCCGGATCGGCTGTGCCGATGGACAGCGGAATGAGAGGGAAGGATGGCGAGTGAGGAGTGGGTCTGGGAGGCCCTTCGCTACGTGGTGGACCCGGAGTTGGGGATCAACATCGTCGATCTGGGATTGGTCTACCGCGTGGAGGTGGAGGGCGGCCGCGTGTGCGTGGAGATGACCATGACCACGCCGGCCTGTCCGGTGGGTCCTTACCTGAGAGACTTGGCGGAGGCCGCGATCCGCGAGAACGGGATGGGCGTGGAGTCCGTCGACGTGCAGCTGGTCTGGGATCCTCCCTGGCATCCCGGGATGATGTCCGAGGAGTCCCGACGGCAGCTCGGGGTTGCGGGGTGAGCCGCGTTGCCGGCCGCCCGGAGAGAAGGAGAGTTCCATGGAAGTAAAGACCACGGTGGATGTCCGCCAGACTCCGCCGCCCAAGCGACATCCCTTGATCTTCCAGACGTTCGAGTCCCTGAAGCCGGGGGAATCGTTTATCCTGGTCAACGACCATGACCCGAAGCCCCTCTACTACCAGTTCAAGTTCGAGAGGGACGGACAGTTCACCTGGGATTACCTGGAACAGGGCCCCGAAGCCTGGCGTGTGAAGATCGGGAAGACGGGGACCGCTCGCTCCTGACGAGAAGCGCCGGGCGTCGCGCGCCGGTTCCCTCAAGGCGCAGGTCTTTCCTTGACAAGCGGAGGGTCGTGGAGGCGGAATCCGCGAGAGGGGGGACCTGTTGTCCTCCGGGCCGGAGAGCCCGTCGGGCAATGGCGGGACAAGCTCCCTGTGCGCTTGAGCGTCGGCCGAATGGCTTGAGAAGAAAGAGACGAGGAGGGAAGAGATGGGCGTTGTGGAAGCGTGGCTGGCGGATCTCCACCGGGTGTTGAACGGCCGGTCTCTGACCGTGTCCGACGTCCGCATTGGCGTCTTTTACACGGCGGTCCAGTTGTCCAGCGGCCACGTGGGCGCGGCCTTCACCCCGCGCGACCTGGCGGACACGGTCTGCTGTCCCCAGACGGCCGGCGCCGCTCCCCCGGCGGGCCGGATGGCCGGACAGGAGGCGTGGCCCCTGGCGCGGTACGCCCTCTCGCCGGTCCCCTTGCGGCGGTCGGTCGGGGTAGCCGTGCTCAACGCCCTCTCCGCCCTCGCGGTGGAAGAGCACGGCGTGCCGGGCGGGCGGGTGCTCCCCGGCGCGGACGCCCTGCAGGTGGCGGAGGTCCGTCCAGAGGAGGACGTCGCGATGGTGGGGTCTTTCATCCCTTTCATCAAGGCGCTCAAGGGGCGGGCCGGTCAGCTTTGGGTGGTGGACAAGCATCCGGAGGCCCTGAAGCCGGATGAAGCGGATTTCTGGAGGCCGCCGGTGCGGGCCAAGGAGGTCCTCTCGAAGGCGGCGGTTGTCGTCATCACCGGCTCCGCTCTGGTGGAGGGGGGGATCGATGACCTCCTGTTCGCCGCCTCCTGCGCCCGCAAGGTGGTCCTGGCCGGCCCGACGGCTTCCCCCTGGCCCCGTCCCTTCTTTGAGCGGGGAGTGCACGTGCTGGGGGGGATTCGGGTTTTGGACGGGCCGAAGATGCTGCGGCTCGTAAGTGAGGGGGGCTCCGGCTACTTCTTCGGGGACGTGGCGGAGAAGGTCTGCGTGGTTTGCGAGGCCTGCGCCCGGGCCCGGAATCCCGAGGCCGGCGAGGCGGCGGCCTCAAAGACTTGCCTTGAGGCGGAACCGGGGAAGGTAAGTCCATAAGAACCCTCTATCTCCTCTCCGTTTGGCTCCACGTCCTGGCCGCCGTGGCTTGGTTGGGCGGGGCGATCTTCGTGGCCTGGGTGCTGGTTCCCGCAATGCACCGGCCCGAGTACCGGGGCGTCTCCGCCTCTCTCCTGCGGTGGACGGGCATCCGTTTCCGAGGTCTGGGGTGGGCTTCCCTGGGCTTGCTCGTTGTCACGGGGGTTTTCAATCTCAGTTACAGGGGGATCTCCGTGCGAGAGCTGTGGGGCGGACTCCGCGGGGAAGGGCCTTTCGGCCGGGTCCTGGCCGCGAAACTATCGCTGGTCGCCTTGCTCTTCCTTCTGAGCGCCGCTCACGATTTTTGGGTCGGTCCCCGGGCCACCCGCCAGTTGGAGAGGAGCCCCGCCGCGCCGAGGGCCCGGCGATTGTCGCGCCAAGCCAGGTGGATTGGGCGGATCAATCTGTTCATGGGTCTCGCCGCGGTCCTGTTGGGAGTGATCATCGCGCGGGGTTGATCCGAAATGTGTCGCCCTTGACAATCCGCCTGCGCTCCCGGCAAAAGAAACGGCTTAAAGACGCGAGTCCACGCATGGACCCGACGTTCAGGCCGAGGAGTTGCCCTAATGAACCCGCGCCACACATACATCGCTGACCTCTGCTCTCGGTTGCCCGACGCCCCCGCGGACAGCATCATCAGCCAGACCCTTTTCAGCGACCGGGATGTGAAGGCGATATTGTTCGGTTTCGCCGCCGGGCAGGAGCTCTCGGAGCACACCGCGTCCATGCCGGCCGTTTTGCACATCCTGAAAGGGGAGGCCCGCCTGACGCTGGGAGGCGATTCGATAGAGGCCGCGGCGGGGGCCTGGGCGCACATGCCTCCGAATCTTCCGCACAGCATCATTGCCAAGACCCCTGTGACCTTGCTCCTTCTGCTGCTCAAGCCGGGCAGGAAGGAGCCGTCTGCGGGAACCGCGCGCCAAGGGTGAGGCGGTATGAAACGAGGTCTCCATCTCGCCCGGCCTCCCTTGATGGCCTTGGCTTTGCTCTCCTTTGTCGCGGCCCTGTGGGGCGGTCTGGTTCGCCTGGGATGGGACTGGCACCCGGTCCTCAACGACCTGCCCCTCGCGCACGGGCCTTTGATGGTCGGGGGCTTTCTGGGAACCCTCATCGGCCTGGAGAGGGCCGCGGCCCTGAACCGCCCGTGGTGTTACGCCGCCCCCCTCCTGAGCGGCCTGGGCGCGCTGGTCTTCCTCGCGGATTTCTCTCATCCCGCCGGGCCGCTCCTCATGACCCTGGGCAGCTTGGGGCTGGTCGCCGTCTCTTGCGAGATCGTGCGGCGCCAGAGGGCGCTCTTCACGGTGACCCTGGGGCTCGGGTCGCTGGCGTGGCTCGCGGGGAACGTCCTCTGGCTTTCCAATTGGCAGGTTCACCGGCTCGCGCTCTTGTGGGCTGCTTTCCCGGTACTGACCATCTGCGGAGAACGTCTGGAGCTCAGCCGGCTTCTCTCCCTGTCGCGCCGGAGCCGGGGGGCCTTTCTCCTGGCCGCTGGCCTGTTCGCGGCCGGCCTCCTCGCGTCGGTCTCTTCGCCGGACCGGGGAGCCCAGTGGGCGGGGGCGGGCATGGTCGCCCTGGCGCTCTGGCTCTTCCGGTATGACGTTGCCCGCCGGACTGTCCGGCAGAGGGGACTCACCCGGCACGTCGCGGCCTGTCTGCTCTCCGGCTACGTCTGGCTGGGCGCTGCGGGCGTCATGGCCGCCGCGTGGGGTGGCGTCCCGCCGGGGCCGCGTTACGACGCCCTGCTCCACGCCCTGTTCCTGGGGTTCGTCTTCTCCATGATCTTCGGCCACGCCCCCATCGTCCTGCCGGCGGCGCTCGGAAAGAGTGTGCCCTACCGCCGGCGGTTCTATCTTCACCTCGGCGCCTTGCACGCTTCCCTCCTCCTGCGGATTGGGGGCGACCTCGCGGAGTGGCCGGCCGCGAGTCTGTGGGGCGGGTTGCTCAACGCGGCGGCGATCCTCCTTTTCCTTGGGAACATCGGCTGGGCCGTCCGAAGCCGCCCCCAGGAAGGACCCGCCCCCGGGCATGCGCCCTCTCGCTCGGGGTCCCGCTAGCCCGCCGCATCCCCCTTCTCGGCCGTCGTCTTGTTCCTGGAGCCCTGGTTCCCAGGAGTCGCAGCGCCTGGAAAATCGTGTATGCTTGTGGTAGGAAGACGAGGGCGGTGGCTGACGGGGGCAGGCGGGCAGCCCCACCTTCAATCTTTCAATCCATGCGGGCATTCGAGGGAGGGATGGGGGACATGAGGCGGATGGAAAAGGTTCTGGCGGTTGGAGCGGTTTGGGCCCTTTTGATGGGATGGGCGGCGGCGCCCGCTTCGGCTGCGGAGAAGGTTCTCTTTATCCTCGACTGGGCCCACTACGGCGGCCATGTCGGATTTTTCAACGCCCTGGAGGCGGGTTTCTTCCGGGAGGCGGGGCTCGACGTCACGATTCAGCGGGGAAACGGCTCGGGGGACACGATCAAACGCATCGGGACCAAGGACGGGCAGTTCGGATTCGCTGACACTGGGACGCTGGTGGTGGCGCGCGGCAAAGGCGCCAGGGTGAAATCCCTCGGCGTCCTCCACAACAAAGAGCCCCACTCGATGTACGCCCTGAAGAGCTCGGGGATCCGCACCGTGAAGGACCTCGAAGGAAAACACTTCGGCGATGCGGAGGGCGGGTCCTGCTACGCCCTCTTCCCCGCCCTGGCCCAGCGCAACGGCGTGAAGAACTGGAAGTTCACGAACTTCGCCCCGACGGCCAAATACGCCGTCCTCCTGGCCAAGAAGGTGGACTTCATCTGCACCTACGCCGAGTTTGCCGGCGGCTTGCGCGTCGGGGCGGCGAAGTCCAACGACGAGGTGGTGGAGCTGAGGTGGTCCGACTACGGGTTGCAGTTCCACGGCAACGGCGTGGTCGCGCACGATGACACCATCGCCGGCCAGCCGGCTCTCGCGGGCCGCTTTGTCAACGCCGCCTTCCGGGGGGTCGCCGACGCCGTCAAGCATCGGGGGGCCGCGGTCGACCGGTTCCTCAAGCACGCGCCGGCCATGGACCGGAACATCATTCTCCAGGCCTGGGACGTTGCGGTTTCCCTGGCCCATACCGAGGAGACGAAGGCCATCGGCGTGGGCGGCCTCAGCCGGGAGAAGATGAACGCGACCATCGACCTGATCACCCGGTACATGAAGCTCCCTTCCAAGGCGAAGGTCTCGGACATCTACGCGCCCCAGTTTTTGAAGAAGATTCTTCCCTGAGGAGAGGGGACTGGGCGGATGGAAGACGCGTCCGGGTCTTCTCGACCCGGAGGGAAGGGCCGTCCTCCCCGAAAGGCCGAGGGCAACGCCTCTCGGCGGTGAAGGAGCCTCTTTTCGACGCTCACGTTGCGCGGGGCCGCGGGCGGCGCGTACACCGTTCCGAACAGACGGCGGGCGGAAGGCGGTGCGGCGGTTTGTCCCGCCTCCGCCAAGGGGCGCGCTGGACGGGCAAGCCGCGCGGAGCGCGACCGCCCAGCCCGGTTCGATCCCGCCGTCCGATTGCAACCCGAGCCGCGTGCCGCGCTCGAAAGGAGGGTCCGCATGGCCGTTCCGGTCGTCGTTCTTCAACAGATCAAGGCGCCCGCCGGGAAGGTGTTTGGCTTTATCGCCAACTTGGAGCTGCACCCGCGGATCGCGCGCTTTTGCGAGTCCGTGCACTATACCTCGGAGAGGCGGGAAAGCGTGGGAACGACCTTCCACCAGGTCCAAAAAAGCGGGCGGGAATGCGATTCCGAGATCACTGTGTGGGAGCCGCCCGCCCGGATCGTCTGGCAAAACTTTTATAAAGGCAGCAGGAAACCCACACAGGTCGTCACCTACCTCCTGGAGAAGGAAGGCGGCATCACCCATCTTCTCCACATCGTCGAATCGGAGGCCTATGAGAACTTGGCCTTGCACCGCGAAGGCACGGCCGACAACGTGGAAGAAATGAGAAGGATCAAAAAGATCCTGGAGGGCTGAGAAGGCTGATCGCGTCCCCGGCCGGGATCGACGGGGGATTCGGGGGCGAAAAGATCGAAGGTGAAACGAGACGGGACGGGCGCATGGGCGAGGGAGGCCGCGCCCGCTCCCTTTTTTCGGCTGGCCGCTCTTTGTACCGGTTGTACCGGGGGAGGACCTTCCCGGCGAACAGGTCCTTTATGCCGGGCCGGGCGCTCAGTCCGCCTCCGCGTCGGGGGCCGGTCACGGGAGGCGCGTGGCCAGGAGAAAAAGGAGCCCGCTCAGCAGACCGGCCAGAGGGAGGGTGATCAACCAGGCCGCCGCGATCTCGGCCACGGTTTTCCACCGGCAGGTCCGGTTCGCCGCGCCGATCCCGAAGATGGCGCCGACGGAGACGTGGGTGGTGGAGACGGGCAGGCCGAAGTTCGACGCGGCGAGGACCAGGAAGGCGGTGGCCAGGTTGGCGATCAGCCCCTGCCCCGGGCTGAGGTCCGCGATGCGATGGCTCAGGGTCTCGGCCACCCGCCTGGAGTGGAGCCAGCCTCCCATCAGCATCGCCGCCGCGACCCACCCGAGCGCCCCATACGACGCGCCCCCCTGGGTCGCGAGCAACAAGGCCGCGATCTTGGGCGTGTCGTTCACGGCGCGGCTGAAGCAGACCGCCCCGGCGCTCACGTAGTGCGTCCCGGTGACGAGGGACTGGGCGTCCACGCCGATGAATTTCCCTACGTACCTCTCTTCGCAGTTCTCCAGCTGATCCAGCCGGACGCGAAGCGAAGATGCGGCGAGGGCGACGGAACCATCCTCCCGCACGCGGACGGGAATCGGGGCTTCCTCGCCGATGCAGAGACAGGTCTGCCGCGTGACGCCGCAGGCCGCGCCGACGCGCCGCAGCATGGGATAGGCCGCCGCCGCCAGGAGCGCCGCCAGGGCGGGGCTGAGAAGCATCGGCCCGGCGAATCCGGAAAGGAGCGTTTCCCAGCCGATCCGATGGATCGAGCCGGCCGCCGCGATCCCCACCAGCGATCCCGTCAGCGCGTGGGTCGTCGAGGTGGGAAGCCCCATCCGCGTGGCCAGGCAGATCGTCAGGGCGCTGCCGATTCCGACGGCGATCAGGACTGGAGGCGTCCCGGCCAGCCCATCGGGAATCAGCCCTCGGCCGGTGAAGGCTGCGACGAACTTTCCGGCCGCGGCCACGGAGACCAGACTCCCCGCGCCCGTCGAGACGGTCGCCCACGCGAGGGCCTTCTTGAAACTCGCGGCGGAGCTTCCGTACAGGGTCGCGACGCCCTTGAAGTTGTCGTTGGCACCGTTGGAATAAGCGATCCAGAAAACTGCGAGGAGGAGGATGATCGCGGTCAAAAGGAAGATTCCCTCGTGAGGCTGCGCGGTGGTCTTCGGCGGATGCGTCCTCCTTTTCCGGGCAGGCCGATCGACCGAATCACATCCCATCCAACCCGGCGGGCTGCCGAAAATTCCTTTTCTTCACTGGGGGGGCCGCCCAGGGGCCTCCCTGAACATCGTCGCCGGGATCGCCCGGAAGGCTTCGTCTCGCGCCGGGACGCGGCCCGTGGAGAGGCCGCAGGCCCCCGCCCGGGCGGCCGTTCGGCCGAAGCCCTGGGTCGTCGAAGACCGGGCTGATTGACAGACGACGCTCCCTCCCAATAGTGTAGAGAGAAATCTTTCCAAAGGCCGACCAAAGGCCGAGCCGTCGAGCCGTCCCCGAGCGAGAGTTCAGGCGCTGCCCTTTTCGGGACGCGGGAGGCCGCCCACTCAGGAGGAAGAAACCATGAAAAGAAACGGGTCTCTGGTGTGCCTCATTGCCTTGATTTGGATGCTGGTCCTCGGGGTGGCGCGGGGGGCGGAGAAGACCCAAATCCGGTTCGCCGAAAACTGGGTGATGTCCGGAGAGCACATCGGGGAGTTTGTCGCCCTGGAGAAGGGGTGGTACACCGCGGAAGGGGTGGACATCGAGATCCGCAGGGGGCACGGGGCGGTGGACACCTACAAGCGGGTCACGGCGGGCGACCTCGACGTCGGGCGGTCGGTGATGGTCTCGGTCGCCCTCGGTCGCGCCCAGGGCGCCAAGGCGAAGATCGTCCAGGTCACGATGCACACCTCTCCCTACGGACTCGCCTTCCTCAAGGGGGTCGGGATTGAGAAGCCCAAGGACCTGGAGGGCCGCAAGGTCGCCATCCCGTCGGGGTCCTCGGTCCTCCAGTTCTGGCCCGCCTTCGCCAAGGTGAACAGGATCGACCTCCAGCGGACGCCCATCATCCACATGGGTCCCGCCGCCCTGGTGCCCAGCCTGGCGGCCGGCAAGGTGGAGGCCACCGACGCCTGGCTGAACTCCCTGCTGGCCTTCGAGGAGGCAGCCGTTCAGCAAGGCCGCCAGATCGGGCACTTCCTGTGGTCGGACTACGGGCTGTCGGACATGTACGGCTCCGCCTTCGTGGCCTCGGACGACACGGTCGCCAAGCGCCCGCAGCTCATCCAGAAGTTCATCCGGGCCACCGTCCGCGGGACCTCCTGGGCCTTCGAGAACCCCAAAGAGGGCGTGGACATCTTCATGAAGCATAACACCACCAGCAAGCGGAGCATCATCGAAGCCCAGTGGAAGTACATGAAGCGGCTGTCCTTCGACGGGCACACCCAACAGGAGGGTCTCGGCCACGTGAACGCCGGAAAGATCGCCCGGGCCCTCAAGCTGGTCGATCAGTACGTCGGCTTGAAAACCCCGGTGAAGGCCGAGGACCTCTACACGAATGAATTCATCTCCAACGTCCCCCGCGAGTGGCGCTTCCCCAAAGTCCAGTGAGGGGGAGGCCCCAGCGGGATTTCGCGGAGGGCGCTCGCGGGAGGGCCCTCCGCGAAAAAAACAAGCGGGACACGAGGGATTGCCGAATCGGGTGAGGGGGAAGGGAAAGGGTTCGCCGTGGAGATCAGCGTAGAGAGCACCGCCGACGCCTACCTGGAGCTCCTGGCCCGGCGCGGCATCAAGTACTTTTTCGCCAACGCCGGAACGGACTTCGCTCCCCTGCTGGAGGGTTTCGCCAAGCGCGGCGCCGAGGGGAAGCCCTGGCCGAAGCCGGTCCTCTGCCCCCACGAGTCCACGGCCGTGAGCATGGCCCACGGTTACTACATGGTCACCCGGGAGCCGCAGGCGGCTATGGTGCACGTCACCGTCGGAACGGCCAACGCCGCCGCCCAGGTCATGAACGCCTCCCGCTCCCAGGTCCCCATCCTGTTCACCGCGGGGCGCACGCCCATCACGGAAGAGGGGCTGTTCGGCGGCCGAAACGTCTACATTCACTGGGCGCAGGAGTCCCGGGACCAGGGAGCGATGATCCGGGAGTACGTCAAGTGGGACTATGAGCTGCGCCACTACGCCCAGCTGGAGACCGTGGTGGACCGGGCCCTCTCCCTGGCGATGGCCGACCCTCCGGGCCCCGTGTATCTGATCCTGCCCCGGGAGATTCTGGCGGAGAAGCACACGGCGCTCTCTCTGCGGCGGGCGGAGGTGAGGTATGGAGGGTCTTCGCCCCAGCCGAACGCGGAGCAGGTCGAGCGCGCGGCGGAGTTGTTGGCCGGGGCCGAATCGCCCCTCCTCATCGCCGGCGCCTCGGGGCTGGATCCGGATACCGTCCCCCTTCTGGTGGACCTGGCGGAAACCGGCGCCATCCCCGTCGTGGAATTCCGGAGCCTCTACACCAATTTCCCGTCCAGCCATCCCCTTCACCTGGGGTTCGATCCCCAGGGGCTTCTCCAGGAGGCGGACACGGTGGTGGTCCTGGAGACCGACGTCCCGTGGATGCCCGTGGAATGCAAGCCCCCCGTATCGGCCCCGGTCATCCACCTCGGGCGCGATCCCTACTACTCCAGCTACGTGATCCGGGGCTACCCCATGGACGTCGCCCTGGTCGGAGAGCCCGCGGCAGGTCTGCGGAACCTCCGGGCGGCCCTGGCCGAGAGGGTCAAGGGAAAGGAGGCGGCGCTGAAAAAACGGCGGGCGCGCCTGGGAGGCGTCCACGACCGGCAGCGCGCCGAGTGGGCCCGGCAGGCGAAGGCGGCCGGCCGCGAAAAGCCCATCGACCCAAGATGGGTCTCCTCCTGCATCAACCAGATCAACGATGAAGACACCCTCCTGGTCAACGAATACGATCTGGTTTCCAACCACGTGGACTTCACCCGGCCGGGCGCCTTTTTCGGCTCTCCCCACGCCTCCGGGCTGGGCTGGGCCCTCGGCGCCAGCCTGGGCGCCAAGCTGGCGCGGCCGGAGAAAACCGTCATCGCCACCGTCGGCGACGGCAGCTACATGTTCAACTCGCCCACGTCCGCGCACTTCGTCTCCCGGGCGCAGGGCCTGCCCATCCTGGTCGTCGTCTTCAACAATCAGTGCTGGAACGCGGTGAGAAAGGAGATCCTGGAGCTCTACCCGGACGGCTGGTCGACGGGCAGAGACCAGTACGCCCTTTGCGACCTGGAGCCCTCGCCCCACTTCGAGAAGAGCGTGGAGGCCCACGAGGGCTACGGCGAGCGGGTCGAGGACCCGCGGGAGGTGCTGCCCGCCCTCAAACGGGCCCTGCGCGCCGTCCGCGAGGAAGGCCGCCAGGCGCTCCTCAACGTGATCTGCAAGCACCCCTGATCCGCTCGCCGAGGGAGCGGGCCTGAGTCCCTCCGGCCCGTTCAGTTCTCTAAGGAGATCAACGATTGAGGGCTGCATTCGTAATGGCCTATCCGAGGGCCACGGGCCGGTACAGAGCCCGGCCCCTACATGGTAATTGCCGGATCGCGTGTAGGGGCGGGGCTCCGTACCCGCCCCAAAGATCCATTGTGCTCTCCTCCCGGACACGCTGTGTTTAGGACATTCTTTGTATAGCCCTCAATAAACGCGCCCCGGGTCCGGGCCGCGCTCAACGAGGTCCCGGGAAAGCCCGGTAATGCAGGGCCAGCCACAGGGTCTTCGGGGCGGCCTGCGTCCATTCGACGCGGTGGCGTCCGCGCGCCGGTATCCAAACGTAGTCGCCGGGCCGCATTTCCCTGACTTCTTTATCGCCTTCAAACCGCAGTCCCGCGCCGCCCGAGAGCAGGATGACCCACTCGTCCCTTTCCGAGTCGAGCCATTCGCCGGGGGGCGTCGCCTGGCCGGCCGAGACGATCCGCTCCAGCTCGAAAT
>JACPRG010000154.1 GCA_016190025.1 Candidatus Tectimicrobiota bacterium | reverse complement strand
GTCGAGGACGATGCGCCCCTCCGCCGAGAGATGGAGCCCCATCTTGCGCACCGACGCCCCGACGGCTGCGACGAGGTTCTCCACGGGGAAGAGCGGGTCGAGCCCCGCGCCCCGGAAAAGGAAGCCCGCGTCGTGGCGGCGGGCCTCGTCCAGCCGCGCGCCGACCGTCTCCAGGGCCTCTCCCATCTCCCGCTCGTAGAGCGCCTCCGTCGCCCGCAGGAAGTCCTGCATGGCGTCCCGGACGGGTTCGAGGGCGTAGGGCCGCAGGGAGGCCAGCATCGCCAGGTAGGAGGGGTAGCCGAGCTCGGCCGGGAGCGCGTGGACGGCCCGGTGGAGCGGCTCGAGGAATCCGTTCTTTTTCAGGACGACCGGCTCCCTCGCGTCCTCCAGGGCCTGGCGCCTGGCGCGGTCGGGCTCGTTGAGGAGGCGGACGGCGGAGAGGCGGTAGGGGAGCTTCTCCCCGCCGGGGAGCTCCACCTGGGCGGCGGATTCGAAGTTCTCCGCGTCCTCGCGCAGCCTGCGCGTCCGGTTCGAGAGGAAGGAGAGGGCGGCGTCCTCCAGGAGCAGGGCGAGGCGGCGGGCCTCTTCCTCCTTCGCCGGCTCGCGGGCCCGGCGGACCGACTCCACCGCCTCGCGGGTGAACAGGTCGGAGTACGCCTCGTAGATGGCGGAGAAGTTGACCTTCTCTTTCAGGCCCGCCCGTCCCTCGTAGTGCTCGCGGGAGAGGGCCTCGGAGAACTCCTCGCTGCGCTTGCGGTAGGCTTCCAGGTCCAAGGGGTGTGGCTCCTGCGGTTTCGCGGTCCGCTTCGGGGTCCGGCGGCGTCCCCTCAAGCGGTCCTCCCCGGCAATGTCGCGGTCGTCCCCAGGAACGCGACGAGAACGCCCGCGACCACCAGCCAGCCGGCCGTGAAGCTGCCGGTCAGGTCGTACACGAGGCCCATCAGAAGAGGCCCGAGGAAAGCGCCCACGTACCCCACCAGGAGATTGGCTCCCGCCACGCTCCCCACCTTTGCCGGCGCCACGTAGTCGAGCGGCAGGGCGAAGCACAGGGCGAAGACGCCGCCCGAGGCGAGTCCCAGGACGACGAAGTACGTCCGGGGCGCGCTCAAGGGGAAAAAAATGATTCCGAGCAGCGTCGCCAGGAGAATGAGGCCCGAGAGGATGAGGCTCCCCCTCCGCCCTCCGAGCCGGTCGGAAAAGAAAGGGACGGCCAGGCTCGAGGGCAGGCTCATGAGGATGAAAGCGGTGAGGAGGCGCGTGCTCGCCTCCAGGGTCAGGCCCAGCTTGTGATAGTAGGTCGGGGTCCAAGAGGTCACGCAGTAGAAGAACAGGTTGTGCGTGAGGAACGTGACGTTCAGCTTCCAGACGGTTTTGTCCCGCCAGATGCCGGCGGGCCGAGAAGGGCCGCCCCCGCTCGTGACGCGGATGGAGGGCGTCCACAGGACCCACCCGAGCAAGGCCAGAAGCGCGGGGCCGCTCCACACCCAAAAGGTCCCTCGCCAGGAGCCGGACCACTGAAGGAGGTAGGGGACCGTCAGCCAGGAGCCCAGGGTGGCGCCCGCGATGAAGCCGGTCGTGTAAATACCCGTCGCCGTGCCCGGGAGGTCCGGAAAGCGGTCCTTGACCATCCGCGTCAAGCCGGGACTCGAAATGCCCATCCCCGCGCCCAGGAGCGCCGTCCAGATCACCAGGGGGAGGAATCCCGTCGCCGTCGCCCGCAAGGCGCATCCGGCCAAAAGGGCCGTCAGCCCCAGGGTGATGGTCCTCTTCATGCCGAAGGTGTCCGCGAGCCATCCCCCCGGCAGCCCGAAGAGCGCCATCATCACCGTCGGCACGCTGAAGAGGAAGCCCGCGTTCGCGTAGCTGAGGCCCAGGTCGGTCTGGATGAGAGGCAGGATCGGGGAGACCGCGATGGAGCTTCCGCGCAGGTTCAGCGCCACGGCCCAGGCCATCGCCAGGAGAAACCAGCGGTTCTGTGTCGTCAAATCCGGTGAGTCCTTTCTCGACGTCCGATGAGGTCCCGGGCCGGGAGGACGCCGGTCCGGCACGCATGATACCGCAACCCGGAAGCCCTTTTGGAGGGGAGTCCCGGGATCGGGAGGGCGTTCGGGAGACCCGGGGGAAGGGGAGCGGTCTCGCCGCGCGCTCCCCGGTGCCGGCGCTACCTCATCCGCTCTTCGCGGGCGTAGGGGATGCCGAGGGCCTCGGGCGCGCCGAAGCGCCGCCGCACCGACTCCCGCGTGGCCAGGATGAGGATGCCGATGGTGAGGACGTAGGGCAGCATCATGAGAAAGTGAGCCGGGACGGCCGAGCCGACCGCCTGGATGCGGAGCTGAAGGGCGTCCGCCCCGCCGAAGAGATACGCCCCGAGGAACGCCCGCAAGGGGTTCCAGGCGGCGAAGATGACGAGCGCGATGGCGATCCACCCGCGCCCCGACGTCATCTGCTCGATCCACATCGTCGTGTAGGCCAGCGACAGGTAGGCGCCGCCGATCCCCGCCAGGGCGCCGCCGAAGAGGACACACCCGTAGCGGAAGCCCACGACCCGCACGCCCAGGGAGTCGGCCGTCTCCGGGTTCTCCCCCACCGACCGGATGGAGAGCCCCAGGCGCATCTTGAACAGGACGAACCAGGTCAGCGGGACCAGGAGGTAGGAAAAGTACACCAGGGCGTCCTGCTGGAAGAGGATGCGGCCGATGTGGGGGATCTGGGAGAGTCCCGGGAGCGGGAGGGCGTTGAAGCCCGGCGCCACCCTGCCGATCATGGGCTGGCCGAAAAACCCGCTCATGCCCGTGCCCAGAAGCGTGAGCGTCAGGCCGCTCACGATCTGGTCGGCCCGGAGGGTGATGGTCACGTAGGCGTGGATGACGGCGACGAGGGCGCCCATGACCGCCGCCGCCGCCACCCCGGCGACGGCGCTCTGGGTGAGGAAGCTCGTGAAAAACCCGGCGATGGCCCCCATCAGCATCATCCCTTCCACGCCGAGGTTCAGGACCCCGGACCGCTCGGCGTAAATCTCCCCGACGCACGCGAAGAGGATGGGCGTCCCGGAGCGCACGGCCGCCTGGAAGATGGAGATGATCAGGTCAAAGTCCAACGGCCGCCTCCGCCCGCCGGAACACGACGCGGTATTTGGAGAGAATGTCCCCCCCCAGGACGAAGAACAGGATGAGGGCCTGGATGATGAGGACGATGTTCACCGGCAGCTTCATGGTGATCTGGATGGCCTCCCCCCCCACGTAGAGGCTCCCCAGCAGGAAGGAGACCAGCGCCACCCCCCACGGGTTGCGCCGGGCCAGCCAGGCCACGATGATGGCCGTGTAGCCGTACGGGGCGTTGGGCGGGGAGATGCCGTGGAGCAGCCGGATCTGGATGCCCGAGACCTCCGCCATCCCCGCGAGGCCGGCCAGGCCCCCGCTGATCAGCATGACCAGGAGGACGTTGCGGGTGGTGTTCATCCCCGCGTAGCGGGCGGCCCTGGGGTTTTCCCCCATCACCGCGATCTCGAACCCCCACCGACTGCGCTCCTGGAGAAAGTAGAGCCCCACCGCCGCCGCCAGGCCGAAGAGGATCCCCAGGTGGACGCGGGTGTCTCCGAAGCGGGGGAGCTGGGCGCCTTCGCTGAACTGCTTCGTCATGGGAAAGTTGAAGGTCAGGGGGTCCTTCCACGGGCCGTAGACGAGGAAGTCCACCCAGAGGATCGCCACGTAGTTCATCAGCAGCGTGGTGATGATCTCGTTGACGTTCAGCCGGACCTTCAGGTAGGCGGGGATGAGGGCCCAGATCGCCCCCGCCGCCATGCCGGCGGCCATCATGGTGGGGATCATCGCCCACCGGGGGCCCTCCCATCCGGTGAGGACGATCCAGGTGGCGGCGAAGGCCCCCATGTGGAGTTGCCCCTCGGCCCCGATGTTCCAGAAGAGCATCTTGAAGGTCAGCATCACCCCCAGGCCGCAGAGCATCAGGGGCGTCGCCTTCACCAGGGTCTCGGAGAGCCCGTAGCGGGTGCCGAAGGCCTCGGTGAACATCTCCCGGTAGGCCGCCAGGGGGTTCGTCCCCGTGCCCAGCAGGATGAAGCCGCTGACGATGAGCGCCAGCGCCACCGAGGCCGGCGGGACCGTGTATTCCAGGAGCCGGGAGCGCTCGAGCCGCATCTCCAGACGGAGGGAGGCCATCAGCCGGTCTCCTTCGCCGAGGGGGACGGCTGCCCGGAGGGGGCCTCCAGCCCCTCTCCCAGCCGCTTGGCCCCCGCCATCATCAGGCCGAGGGTTTCGATGTCGGCCGCCTCAGCCGGGAGGATCCCCATGATTTCCCCGCCGAAGAGGACGGCGATGCGGTCGCTCAGCAGGAGCAGCTCTTCCAGGTCCTCTGAGATGAGGACGATGGCCGTGCCCTGCTGCCGGTGGAAGTCGAGAGTTTCGCGGATGAAGGCGGTCGCGCCGACGTCGAGGCCGCGCGTGGGGTACATGACCACCAAGAGCCTGTGGTGGGAGGAGACCTCCCGGGCCAGGATGACTTTTTGCAGGTTTCCGCCGGAGAGCAGACGGACCGGGGTGGAATGGCCGGGCGTGGTGATGTGGAACTCATCGATGAGCCGATCGGCGTACTCGTCCACCGCGGGCCGGTTCAGGAAGGGGCCCTTGGCGAACTCCTCCTCCCGGTACCGCTTCAGGACGACGTTGTCGGAGAGGGAGAGGTTTCCCACCGTGGCGACGCCGTTGCGGTCGGCCGGGACGTAGCTGACGCCGGCCTCGATGAACCCCCGGGCGTCCACCTCCGTCATGTCCCGCCCGTTGACGCGGATCGCCCCGCCGGTGGGGGGCCGAAGGCCGGTGAGGGCCTCGGCCAGCTCCTGCTGCCCGTTGCCGGCCACGCCTGCGAACCCCAGGATCTCCCCTGCCGAGACGGAAAAGCCGACCCCCCGCAGGGCGGGGAGGCCGCGGTCGTTGAGGGCCGTCAGGCCCTCCACTTTCAGGACGGTTTCTCCACGCCGGCCGGCCTTGCGGTGGATGTTGAACAGGACCTCCCGGCCCACCATCATCTTCGAGAGCTCCTGCTTGCTGGTCTCGGCCGGGGTGACCGTTCCCACGACCCGGCCGCCGCGCAGGACGGTGATCCGGTGGGAGATGGCCATGACCTCGTCGAGCTTGTGGGAGATAAAGATGACGGAATGGCCCTCGGCCGCCATGGCCCGGAGGGTCCCGAACAGCTCCCGTGATTCCTGGGGCGTCAGGACGGCGGTGGGCTCGTCCAGGACGAGGATCTTGGCGCCCCGATAGAGGATCTTGAGGATCTCCACCCGTTGCTGCTCGCCGATGGAGAGTTGCCAGATGTATGCCTTGGGGTCGACGTGGAGGCCGTACCGTTTCGCCAGGCGCGCCGTATCCGCCTCCACCTCTTTGAGGTTGAGCCGCCAGGAGTTCCCCTTGAGGCCCAGGATGATGTTCTCCGCGACGGTGTGGGAGGGGACGAGCTTGAAGTTCTGGTGAACCATCCCGATCCCCTGGGCGATGGCGTCGCGCGGGGAGCGGAAGTAAACGGGCTCTCCTCGGATGAAGATCCTCCCGGCGTCGGCCCGGTAGATCCCCGTCAGGACGTTCATCAGGGTGCTCTTGCCGGCGCCGTTCTCCCCCAGGAGGGTGTGGATCTCCCCGGCGAGGATCTCCAGGTCCACCGAGTCGTTGGCGACGACCCCCGGGAACCGCTTGCAGATCCCCTGCATCGAGACGACGACCTCGCGGTCGGTCATTTCTGCTTCCTTCGTACCCGTGGACGGAAAGCCGGTCGTGCGGACCGGGCGACGGCGGCGCCTCCTAGGGCTGGTAGATCTGGACCCGGAGGGGCTTTCCCGTGGAGGGGCACGCGCTGAGCGCGCAGAGGAGATCCATCTCCGCCACGAGATCGATGTAGTCCCCGGGCTTGCTCCGGCCTTCGGCCAGTTCCATCTTGCCCGTCTTCGAATCGATGTTCACCGTCTGGAACAAGTTCAGCGGGTCAGGAATTTCATCGGGGGCGATGGGCCAGTCCTTCAGCGCCCCTTGGAGGATCTCGTAGCAGCCGAATTTCGGGACGCCCAGGGGGCCTCCCACGGTGAAGTCCGGGGCGAAGCTGTGCTCCTCCCTCTTGCGCTTGTAGACCCAGTCGTTGCACATGCCGTACTGAAGGTCGTGGATGCCGTAGGTGTCCTCCACGATGGTCATCAGCGCCTTATGGTCGCGCGTCAGGAGCTGGTCCCCCGTGGAGATGAAGATCTTCCCCTGGTCGGCCTTGGTCCGCGCCTGGTTGAACCTCTCGCGGAGGTTGTGAAGGTGAAAGACGATGAAGTCGCCGATCTGGCCCCCCTCCACGTCGATGACGCGGACGTGCTGTCCCTTCTTGACCACCCAAGCTTTCCCCGTGCGCGGGGCGAGGACTTCGTCCGTCAGGATTTTCATGGCGATTCTCCCGGGCTGGTTGGGAAACGGGGACGAATCTTGGAACCCGGCGAGACGGCATTCGCAACGAGCGGACAGACCCATGCGCGCCGGCCGGGCGTCCGGCCCGGCGGTTCATGCTTCATTTCCACCTCGTCGGATGCCAATGTCTGCTTGGCCGGGAGGCTCGTCCCGGGGGCGTCACAAAAGCCGGCAAAACAGCCCCTTCGCTGGGAGACACCCGGCGGGCAGATCACAAGAGTCCGTCAGCGCGGTCTCCTCTTGGGTCATGGCGCACACCCCCCTCAGGCGGATATGCTGGGCAGTTCTCCCCACCTCCGCTGTGCACGGCATTCGAGAAAAAGCAACGCCTCGGGGCTCCCTCCGGACGTATCCCTCAGGGGATGGTCCCTTCCACACCCTCCAGGAGATAGTTCATGGAGAGCAGTTCCGGGTCCGTCGGCCTCTTCCCTTCGGCCACCCTCAGCTTGCCCTTGTGGTCCTTGATGGGTCCCTGGAAGATATCGAAGGCGCCGGAGGCGATTTCCTTCTTCTTCCCCTCCACGAGGCTTCGCACGTCCTGGGGCACGACGGGGTTCAGCGGGGAGATGTCCACCGCCCCCTTTTCCATCCCCCAGAAGAGGGCCTCGCTCTTCCAGGTCCCGGCGAGGACCTGCTTGGCCACGGCCTCGTAGACGACCCCCCATTGGAAGATGGCGGCCGTGAGGTGCGCCTTGGGCCCGAAGCGGCTCATGTCCCAGTTGTAGCCGATGGCGTACTTTCCGCGCCGCTCCGCCACCTGAACCGGGGCCGGGGAGTCCTGGTGCTGGGAGATGACGTCGGCGCCGACATCGATCAGGCTGTCGGTGGCCTCCCGCTCTTTGGCCGGGTCATACCACACCTGCGTGAAGACCACGCGGACCTTGGCCCGGGGGTTGGCGGCCCGGACCCCGAGAGCGAAGCCGTTGATCCCCCGCATCACGGTCGGATAAGGGTGGGCGGCCACGTAGCCGATGATGTTGGAGCGCGTCATCCGTCCGGCCACCAAGCCCGTCAGGTAGCGGGCCTGGTACTCCCTCGCCCAGTAATTGCCCATGTTCTTGGCGAGCTTGAACCCCGCGCCGTTCATGAAAACGATGTTCGGGTACCTCTTCGCCACCGTGAGGCTTGGGTCCATGAAGCTGAAGGTCGTGGTGAAGATGAGGCCGAAGCCCCGCCGGGCGTAACCCAGGATGACGCGCTCTACGTCCGCATTGGAAACCGATTCGGAGTAGGAGGTCTCCACCCCGGGGACGGCCTTTTCCAGGTGACGGCGGCCGAAGTCGTGGGCCTGTGTATACCCCGCGTCCCCGACCGGGCCGTCATAGATAAAGGCGGCTTTGAGAGGTTTCTTGACCGGCGTGCTCTGTGCGTCTGACCGCCCGGTCAGAGGAAAGAGGAGGAGCGCAAACAAAAGGGCCCATGGAAGGATTCTTTTTCGTATCATCTTGACACTCCTCCCTTGCGGGTGGTGGAAATCTGGCGGGAAGGACCCTTGGCTGGGTTTTCAATTTTAGGGATCGGACACGGGCGGGCCCCTCTCTTCGCATGGCAGTCACCTCGGGATCGGCTCCCGCGCTCTCCTGCACACATAAGCCCCTATCATGACAGCGAATCTAGCAATGCTTCGATCGACCTGTCAAGGCGAAATCCCGTCTCCTCCGAGGGGTACCGGATGCGCGCCGAGGCGGCGGTCGGGCGTCGCGCCGGTCGGTGGACAAAACAACCGGGTGAATCCCGGCCAGGAAAGCGCTGGGGGGCGGCCTGGGGCCGCCCCCCAGCGCAGGGATGACTTATTTCGGAATCCGGCCGACGACTCCCTCAACAAAGAAGTTCATGCTCAGCATGTCCGGGTCGGACATCCGCTTGCCGGCCGCGAGGCGGGTCCGGCCGGACTGGTCCTTGAGGGGGCCTTCGAAGACGTCGAACTTCCCGGCGATGAGGTCCGCCTTCTTGCGGTTGACCAGGTCCCCGACGTCCTGGGGCACCATGGACCCGAAAGGAGCGATGTCCACGACGCCGTCCTTGAGCCCGCCCCAGTACTGATAGCTCTTCCAGGTTCCGTCGTGGACCTCCTGGGCGACCTTCTTATAGATCACCGCCCAGTTCCAGACGGGCGCTGTCAGGTGCGCCTTGGGGGCGAAGGCCGACATGTCGGAGTTGTACCCGACACTGTACCGGCCGCGCTTCTCGGCCGCCTGCTGGGGGCCGGGAGAGTCCTGGTGCTGGGCGATCACGTCCGCGTTGATGTCCAGCAGGCTCTCAGCCGCTTCGCGCTCCTTGGCGGGGTCGTACCAGGTCTGGGTCCAGACCACGTGCACCTTGGCGTTGGGGTTGACCGAGCGGACCCCCAGGGTGAAGGCGTTGATGCCCCGGATGACCTCCGGGATGGGGTGCGCCGCCACATAGCCGATGATGTTCGTCTTGGTCATCCGGCCGGCGACGATCCCGGTCAGGTAGCGGGGCTGGTAGATCCGGCCGAAGTAGGTCCCCACGTTCTTCGCCGTCTTGAACCCGGAGCAGTGCATGAAGACCACGTTGGGAAAGCGCTTGGCGACGTTGATGGTAGGGTCCATGTACCCGAAGCTGGTGGTGAAGATGAGGTTGTATCCCCTGCGCGCGTACTGGTTGATGACCCGCTCGGCCTCGGCCCCCTCAGGAACGGCCTCGGTGTAGGCCGTCTCGACGAAGGACAGGGCCTTTTCCGTTTCCTTGCGGGCTCTGTCGTGGGCGAACGTCCAGCCGGCGTCGCCCACCGGGCTGACGTAGACAAAGGCCGCCCTGACCTTGGACTGCGGCTCGATGGCGCGCGCGCCGGGAACCGCGGCCAAGGCCGTCCAAGCCAGGGCCGAAGCGACGACGGCGAAGAGTTTCCAAAGGCGGGTCATGATGGATTCCTCCCTTGATTGCTCCCCTGAAGACACGAGGGTGTATCTTCAGGGGCGCGTTTAGTGCCCCTCCCCTTCGGATTTCGGGATGTGCATCCAGTCTTCAATATATACCCATTCCGGGAGAGAATGAGCGGGAGAGCGCGGGTCCGGCGCCGCGCCCCCCGCACCTCAACCGATCACACCCGTCAACGGGGCCGAATTCCCGAAAGGGTCGCATCCTCCCCCGGTTTCAGGGCGTGGAGCCGGGGCGCGGAAACGGGCCGAGCCGGCGTCCCTCGGGGCCGGAGGGGGGAGATTTTGCGGGACGCAAAATTGGGGTATCCTGGGCCAAAGGGGGAAAAGTCCCTCCAGTGATTTGATTTCCTGCGCGGTGTGGACGGCCGAGGCCGTGGCGGCTGTTACGGTTCCTGGAAAGGTTTCGGTTTTGGCCTGGGCGCGGAGACGCGTCTCCGTGGGCTCCGTCGCCTTGTGGCTCCTGGCCGGCGGCGTGGCCGTCGCCATGCTCTTGCCGGCCGCCTATTTAGTGGTTCGGTCGCTGGATGGACCGCCCGAGCAGCTCGTCCGTACCCTCTGGCGGCCCGTCGTGGGCCGCTACCTGGTCAACACCCTCGGCCTGGCCGCGGTCACGACCTTTTTCGCGTGCCTGTTCGGGATGCTGGGGGGCTTTCTGACGACGCGGGCGGACCTGCCCGGCGCCAGGGTGTGGGCCGTGTTGTTGAGTCTGCCCCTGGCCGTCCCGTCCTATATCGGCGGATACGCGTATGTGGCGGCCTTCGGGCCGAATACGTGGATCGGCCGGACCCTCCTGGAGCCGCTGGGACTGACGGTGAGGGGGAGCTTTTGGGGGGCCGCGTTGCTGTTGACCTCCCTGACGTATCCGTATGTCTTCCTGCCCGTCCGCTCCCAGTTGGCGGGGATGGACCCGTCGCTGGTGGAGGCCGCCCGGAGTCTGGGCCTGGGGCCGAAGGAGACCTTTTTGCGGGTCACGGTCCCGTTGCTTCGTCCCGCCCTGGTCGCGGGAGGGCTGCTGGTCGCCCTGTACGTGATCAGCGACTTCGGCGCCGTCGCGATGCTGGAGTTTCGGTCCTTCACCTATGTGATCTTTCTGGAGCAGGAGTCCCTGTTTGACCGCCAACGGGCCGCCATTCTGTCGCTGTTCCTGGTTGTCCTGGCACTGGCCATTCTGGCGGCGGAGATGCTGTTGCGCAGCCGGGGGCGGTACGAGAAGCGGGGGGTTCGCACCTTGACCTCCCGGCCGAGGGTGCCTTTTGGGATGTGGAAGTTCCCCGCGCTCCTGTTTTGCGGCCTCGGCGTGACCTTCGGGCTGATCATCCCCGCCGGGACGGTGGGATATTGGTTCCTGCAAGGGCTGGGGGACCCCACGCTGGATCTGAGCTGGGTTTGGAAATCGACCTGGGATTCCGTCCAGGCCTCGGTGCTGGCGGCGGGAGCCGGCGGCCTGGCGGCGATACCGGTGGCGGTTCTCAGCGTCCGCCGGGCGGGCCGGATGAGCCTGCTGGTGGAGCGCGCCACGTACGCCGGCTTCGCCCTGCCGGGCATCGTCGTGGCGCTGGCCCTGGTGTACTTCTCCCTTTTCCTTCCCCGGCAGGTCGCGTCCCTGGGGGTGGCGTTCGGCCTGGACGCCCAGCGGGCGCGGGGCCTTTCCCAGTTCTTCAACATCTACCAGACGCTGCCGGTTCTCGTCTTCGCCTACATGGTCCTCTTTCTTCCCCAGGCCGTCGGGGCCACCCGCGCCTCGCTTTTGCAGGTTCCGCCGCACCTGGAGGAGGCGGGGCGAAGCCTGGGCCGCTCGGCGCGGGAGGTCTTTCGGACCATCACGCTGCCTTTGGTGTTCCCCGGAATCTTGTCCGGCGCCGCGCTCGTCTTCCTGACCACGATGAAGGAGCTGCCCGCCACCCTTCTGCTGAGCCCGATCGGTTTTCGGCCCCTGGCCGCGATGGTCTTCGACCGGATGGAAGACGCCTTTTTCGCCGAGGCGGCGGCGCCGGCGCTCGTTCTGCTGATGTTCTCGATGCTGGCGATGATCCTCATCGTGAGGCGCGGGAGGGGATGATGAGGCGCGGGACCGCCGTTCTCCGGCGACCTGGGCAAAGACCCTGGGGGCGCGGCCGGGCGGCACGGGTCTTCCTTCGGGGGACGGTCGAATCGGGGCTGCGCCGTCGGGGGGGGATCGCGTGAGGGGCCGGCCCGTTCCGATGGAGACCGAACCGGTCCGGGCGAGTTCCGCCCCCATCGTCCGGATGGAGGGCGCCTGTCTCCGCTATGGGCGGGCGGAGCCCTGGGCGGTCGAGGACTTCCACCTGGACCTCCGGGAGGGAGAGATCCTGACACTCCTGGGGCCCAGCGGGTGCGGCAAGACGTCCATTCTCCGGCTGATTGCCGGCTTCGAGACGCCCGAGCGGGGGCGAATCTTCATCGCGGGCAAGCGGGTGGCGGGCGACTCCGCCTGGTCTCCCCCGGAGCGGCGGGGCGTGGGCATGGTGTTCCAGGACCTGGCGCTTTTCCCGCAGCTCACGGTGGAGAAGAACGTGGGTTTTGGCCTGCGCCGGTGGGCGGCGGAGCAGCGCCGGGCCCGCGTGAGCGAAGTCCTGAAGATGGTGAACCTGCTCGAACTGCGCGACCGCTACCCCCACGAGCTCTCCGGGGGCCAGCAGCAGCGCGTCGCCCTGGCCAGGGCCCTGGCGCCCAGTCCCCTGGTGATCCTCTTCGACGAGCCCTTCAGCAGCCTGGACGCGGACATGAGGCGCCACGTCCGCTGGGAGGTCAGGGAGATCTTGCGGCGCTCCAAGCAGACCGCCATCTTCGTCACCCACGATCAGGAGGAGGCCTTCGACCTGTCCGACCGGATCGCCGTCATGAACGTCGGCCGGATCGAACAGTTGGACAGCCCGGAAAACATCTATCACGACCCGCAGACTCGCTTCGTGGCCCGGTTTCTCGGGCAGACGGACCTGATCCCGGGGGTGATCCGGCAAAACCGGGTCGAGACGGAACTCGGCAGGTTCTTCTACGTCCCAGGCGATATCCCTTACGAGGAAGGCCTCCCGGTGGAGGTGGTCCTCCGGCCGGCCGACGTGGACATCATCCCCTCCCCGGAGGGAGAGGCCACCGTCATCGCCCGGCATTTCCGGGGCTCGGACAACCTCTACACCATCTCCCTGCCTTCGGGCGGGAGCGTCCGGAGCCAGACCCCCTGGGATTTCATTCTGGCCCTCGGCACGCGGGTCGCCATTACGGTGGAGCCCATACGGGTCGTCGCGTTCCCCGCGCTTTCCAAGGACGAAAACGCGCGAAGCGACCGGCCTGCGGGAGGCCCGGCCCCCTCCTGATTCCTTCCGGGCGGCAGGATCACCTCCTTATCGCCGTGACCCCCCGGCGAATTCAGAAAATTTCCGTCGCCCCTTCAAAAACCGCTTGACAACGGGAAAAAAGTAAATCATAGTTAACAAAGTCAAATGAGGTGAATAAAATTCGTTATGGCAAACACGCACAAACGTTCCCCCGAGGCCCTGAGTCCCAGCCAGGAGCACTATCTCCGGGCCATCTGGAACATCCAGGAAGAGAAGGGCTACGCCCGGGTGACGGACATCGGAGCCGAGGTGGGCGTGGCCAAGGCGGCCGTCTCGGCCGCGGTCAAAAACCTGCAAAAAGAGGGCCTGGTCGAACACCGGCACTACGAGCAGGTCTGTTTGACCCCGGAGGGGACCCGGCACGCCCAGGAGATCTCCAGCCGGTTCACCATTCTCCAGACGTTTCTGAAAGATGTGCTGGGTGTGGATCGCGAAGACGCCTTGTTGGACGCCTGTCTGCTGGAGCATTACGTTTCGGGCCGCACGATTGATCGGCTGATCGACCTGATCCGGTTCTTCGAGCGGGAAGGGACCCAAGAGATTCTGGAGCAGTTCCGCGCGTACCGCCGGGAGTGCGAAAACGAGAAGTCCTGCCGGATTTGCGCCTTCCACTGCGACCTCGTGGTCTCTCC
The DNA here is from genome assembly GCA_016190025.1 of Candidatus Tectimicrobiota bacterium. Next base: position 22,659 of record JACPRG010000154.1, on the reverse strand, counting down.
CGCGGAGGTGATTTCCCCGAAAATTCTGAAAGGGAAGCGCAGTGAATCCGAGTGAAGGCCCGTCTCCTTTGTCTGAGCGGCCGGTTTCTCCAGAGAGGGCCGGACGGCCGCCGGTCCAGGGAGCGACCCCCCGAGAGGATGCGGAGGTCCTGGATGTGCAACAGATCCTGCGAGGCAGGAAGAGGGTGAGCCTGCTTCACGGCGGAGAGGTGTACCGCCTCCAGGTGACCAAACACGGGAGACTCCTTCTGACCAAGTAGGCGGTTTCATCCGAGAGGGGCGGCTTGCGTCGCCTGACGATTCGCCGTCGCCCAGCCAGCCACCCGCCCGACTCAGGCCGTGAGGACCGGGCCCGAGGCAGCGAGCCAGGGAAATCCCCCCGCGGGGGTCATTTCCCTGGCTTTTTTGTGCGCGGGGCGCCTCGATGGAGGCAGGCTCGGGGGGCGCCTGTTGAAATCCTCGGAGAGGCGAAGACCTCCCTTCACCGGGTCCGGCGAACGGGTTCCGGGTTTCTAAAATCGCTCGCGGGTGCGCATCATCCGTGAAGCCGGAGGGAAGAGGATGGAAGTCCTGTCCAAAGCGCTCGAGGCGATGGTGGTGACCCTGCGGGAAGGGGTCGAGGCCGCCCTGGTCGTGGGGATTGTCCTCGCCTACCTGCGGAAGACCGGGAAGGGCCATTTGAGCTCCCGCGTGTTCCGCGGCCTGTGGGCGGCGGTCCTCGTGAGCCTCCTCGGCGCGGCCGCCATCCAGTGGTTCGGCCTGGACCCGGAAAACGAGGTTCTCGAGGGAGCCGTCATGTGGGTGGCCGCGGGCCTTGTCGGGTCCCTCCTGGTCTGGATGTGGAGGACGGGCCGGACGTTGAAGCAGCGGATGGAAACCCGCCTTAGCGCCGTGACCTCCGGGGGGACGGGATTCGGCCTGTTCCTCTTCACCTTTTTCATGGTCCTCCGCGAAGGGGTTGAGACCGTCCTTTTCCTGTTCGCCCTGTCCGTCGCCGTCGGGGCGAACGCCATGTACAACGTCGTGGGGGGAAGCCTCGGCCTTCTCCTGGCCGCTCTTTTCGGCGTTCTCCTGGTGAAAGGCAGTGTGAGGATCGACCTCAAGCGCTTTTTCGCCGCGACGGGTCTCGTCCTGGCGCTTTTGGTCGTGAAGCTCTTCGCCAACGGTCTGCACGAATTCTTTGAAGCCGGCCTCCTTCCCTCCACGCCGGCTCTTCTCGGGGTCGTCGGATTCCTCACCCAGGAAAGCGCATCCGTCTTCATCCTGGCGGCCCTGATCGCCCTCCCGGCCCTGACAATGCTCTGGGAAGCCTGGCGGAAGGCGCCGGAGCCGAGCGGCCCTCTCACCCCGCCGGAGAGGCGGAAGTGGAAGTCGGAGGTGCGCCGCGGGAGGCGGTGGACGACGGCCGCGGCGGCGGTCGCCCTGGCGATCAGCGTTTTTCTCGGGCTTTCCCTCGCGGTCTCCGCGAGCCGCGGCTACGACCCGGCCCCGACCCGCCTGCCTTTCAGGGACGTGATTCGCATCCCGCTGAAGGAGATCGGGCGGGACCCGATGCGGAAGTACACCGTTGCGGTCGACGGCGTGGATGTCCGTTTCTTCGTCGTCCGCGATAAAGAAGGGAAACTGGCCATCGCCCTGGACGCCTGTCTCATCTGCCCCCTGAAGGGATACTCGCTGAAAGGCGGACAGGTGGTCTGCAACAACTGCGGCGCCCCGATCGCTTTCGAGACCATCGGGATCGCCGGGGGGTGCAACCCCATCCCGTTGAAGGCGGTCGTGGAAAAGGACGAGATCGTCGTCCGCGGCGGGGACTTGGCCGAGGGCAGGGCCCGATTCGCGCGCCAGTGAGAGAATAAGGGAGAGAGAAGGTGCTCGGCCGCCTGATTGCCAAGTCCCTCTGGAACCAGCGGGGCAGGGTCGTCTGGGTTTTTCTGTCGGTGGCGACGGCCGCGGCCCTGAGCTCGGCGTTCCTGACCATTGCCTTTCAGATCACCGAAGGGATGGCCCGGGAGCTCAGGTCATACGGCGCCAACATCCTTCTCGTTCCGGCTTCCGAGCCCCTGGAGGTTGAGATCGGAGGGTTGAGGCACGTCTTGCCGGAAGAGGCGGCCTACCTGGAAGAGGCGGACCTCCCGAAGATCAAGAGCATTTTCTGGAGACACAACGTCGTGGCCTTCGCCCCCTTCCTTTCCCGGATCGTGGACATCGGCGCAAGGCGCGCCCTTCTCGTGGGGACCTGGTTCGAGAAGGAAATCGCTGTCCCCCGAGGAAAGCGGATGTTCACCTTTGCCGGTGGCGCTCAAAGACAGGTGGCGCCGGAGGAGAGGACGTTCCGGACGGGGGTGAAGGCCCTGGACCCCTGGTGGCGGGTCGAGGGGAGCTGGGTGGGGGAGGGCGAGGAAGCCGCCCTCGTCGGGGGCGTCTTGGGGAAGGAGATCTCCGCGGGGATGGGGAGCCGCGTCCGCGTCTCTTATGAAGGGAGGTCCGCCCTGTTGACTGTTCGGGGGATCGTCCGCACGGGCGGGGCCGAGGAGGACCAGCTCTTTGTCCCTCTGCGCGTCGCCCAGAAGCTGTTCGGCCTTCCGGGAAAGGTGGAGGGGGTCCGGGTGAGCGCCCTGGTGACGCCGGACAACGCCCTCGCCGCCCGGGCCGCCCGGATCGGCCCTTCCCAGCTTCCTCCAAAAGAGTTCGAGACCTGGTACTGCACGCCTTACCTCAGTTCCATCCTCTATCAACTGGAGGAGGCGATTCCCCATTCCAAGGGAAAGGCCGTCCGCCGGGTGAGCGAGGCCGAGGGGGCTTTTCTCGGCAAGATGACGCTGACTTTCCTCCTGACGGCCGGGGTGGCCTTCGCGGCGGCCTTCCTCGGGGTCGCGGCCACGACGGCCCGGGGCGTTTTCGAGAGGCGCCGGGAAATCGGGTTGATGAAGGCGCTGGGCGCCAAGGGGAGGCAGATCAGCCTGCTTTTCCTTCTGGAGGGAGGGGTGAGCGGCCTCATCGGCGGTCTGCTGGGCTACCTGGGCGGTCGGGCGCTGGCCCGGCTGCTGGCGGCTCTGGCCTTTTCCGTCGAGCGCCTCGACCTCTCCCCTTCTCTGGAAGGGATGGTCCTTTCCCTCACCTTGACCCTCGCGGTGGGCGTGGCCCTTCTCGGCTCCTGGTTCCCCGTGAGAGGCGCCGCGCGGATGGACCCGGCGAGGACGTTGAGCGGAGACTGACATGCGGGAAATGACCTGGAGGATACTGTCCGGCTCTTTCCGGCACCGGGGGAGTCGCGTCGCGGTTTCCATCTGCGCCATTGCGCTGGGGGTCTCGTTGGTCGTCGCGGCGGTCAATGTGCGTCAAGGGATCCGGGGGAAGCTGGCGGCGGAGCTCAGGCATTACGGGGCCAACCTTCTCCTGGTGCCGAAGAAGGACGCTGGATCATTCCTGGAGGAAAAGGACCTCGCGGTCCTGCGAGACCCGAGGGTGAAGGACCGCCTGACGGGATACGCGCCGTTTCTGTACGCGCTGGCGAGCGTCCAAGGGAAGCCGGTCGTCTTAGGCGGGACTCATTTCCGCAGGGTGAAAGAGCTGAGCCCCTGGTGGCACGTGGAGGGGAGGGCGCCCCGGGAGAAAGGAGAGGCCCTGGTGGGGGCCAACGCGGCCTCCAAGCTGGGCCTTCGGGTGGGGGACCGCTTCTCGGCGGTGGCCCAGGACTCCGCCCGGGCTTTCTCTGTGGCGGGGATTTTGCGTACGGGCGGCGCCGAAGAGCACCAGGTGTTCGTCCCTCTGGAGAGCCTTCAGCTTCTCACCGGGCGTCCCGGTTTGTTGAGCTCTGTCCTCCTCCGGGGCCGGGCGGAGGAAGGACGGAGGGAGGCGGTCGCCTTCTTGCGGCGGGCCTGGCCCGGCGCCGAGCCGAGAACCTTGTCGCAGGTGGCCGGGGCGGAGGAGGCCGTTCTCTCCCGCCTGACGGTTTTCCTCACGCTGGTGAGCCTCCTGGTTCTGTTTTCCGCGGGCGTCGGCGTCTTCGCCTCGACCACCACGGCGGCGTTGGAGCGGCGGGCGGAGGTGGCCCTGATGCGCGCGCTCGGCGCGGAGAGAAGGGCGGTGGCCCGGGTGCTCGCTTGCGAGGCGGCGGGGATCGGCTTGATCGGGGGGGTCCTGGGCTGCGTCCTGGGCCTGCTCTTCGCCGAGGCCATCGGCCTGAGCGTGTTCCGCTCCTTTGTCTTTCCCGGCTGGATGAGCCTGGCCGCGGGGCCCGCGCTGGGGGTCGGGGTCGCGCTCCTTTCGAGTCTCTCGGTGGTGAGGAGGACGGCGGCGGCGGCTCCCGCGGCGGTCCTGAGGGGAGAGTGACGGCGAAATGAAACCTTTCATCCTGGTGCGGGACCTGGTCAAGGATTACGACGGGAGGGTTCGGGCCCTGGATCGGGTGGACCTGGAGATCCGTCCCGGGGAGTGGGTGGCCGTCATGGGGGCCTCCGGGTCCGGAAAGACGACGCTCCTGAACCTGATCGCCGGCCTGGACCGGCCCACGGCCGGGACCCTTTGGGTCGATGGGGCGGACCTCCCCTCCCTTTCCGAGGAGGAGCGGGCGCGGTTTCGCCGGGAGAAGGTGGGGTTGATCTTCCAGCAGTTCCACCTGATTCCCTACCTCACCGCCGTGGAGAACGTCATGCTGGCCCAGCATTTTCACAGCATGGCGGACCGGGGAGAGGCGGGCGAAGCCTTGCGCCGGGTGGGTCTCGGAGAAAGGACGGGCCATCTTCCCTCCCGGCTCTCCGGGGGGGAACAGCAGCGGGTCTGCATCGCGCGCGCCCTGATCAACCGCCCGGGCCTCATCCTGGCGGATGAGCCCACGGGCAACCTGGATGCGGAGAACGAGGAGGGCGTCCTGGAGATCTTCCGCGGCCTTCACGAGGCCGGCCACACCCTTCTCATCGTCACCCACAACCTGCGGATCGGCTTCCGGGCGGACCGGATCGTTCAGCTGGCGCACGGCCGAGTTGTCTCGGATGAATGGACTCATCCGCGTCCGGAGGGGCCGGTGTGTGGGGAGAGGGCCTCGGCCGCAGCCGCGCCGCCGGGGGGATGATCGGGGATTCCCCCTGTGTCTGTGGCGGGCGGACAATGGCCAGAGGCCGCGCTGACTTGAACCCCTCTGGGGAAAGGAGGATGTCGTACATGTCGCGGAGAAAGATCAGGAACAAGAGGCAGTCAGTGGCGCGGCGGGTCTTCCGTCGCCTCGCGATCGGGTTTTTGGGCCTCGCCCTGCTGGCCCTGGCGGGAGGACAGGCGGCGCAGTCCGCCGAGAGCCTGACGATTTATTCGGGCCGGTCGGAGAAGCTGGTCCAGGGCCTTTTCCAGGCGTTCACCCAGGCCACGGGGATTGCGGTGAGGGTGCGCTATGCGAAGACCGCGTCCCTGGCCAACCAGATCCTGGAGGAGGGGGACCGCAGCCCCGCCGATCTCTTCTTCGCCCAGGATTCGGGCGCCCTGGGGGCCGTCGCCGAGAGGGGGCTGTTCCGCCGTCTTCCGGGTTCGCTGCTGAGCAAAGTCCCCGCCACGTTGCGCTCGCCCAAGGGCGAATGGGTCGGTCTTTCCGGCCGGGCCCGCGTTCTGGCGTACTCGACGGCGCGCGTGAAGGAAAGCGAGCTGCCCAAGTCCGTCTTCGACCTGACCAACCCAAAGTGGAAAGGGCGGATCGGACTTCCGCCCACCAACGCCTCTTTCCTGACCTTCGTCACCGCCATGCGGGTCCAGGTCGGCGATGAGAGGACGCTGGCCTGGCTGAGGGGCGTCGTCGCCAACCAGCCCAGGTACTACGCCTCGAACACGCCCGTCGTGAAGGCCGTCGCGGACGGCGAGATCGACGCGGGCCTCGTCAACCACTATTACCTGTACCAGTTCATCCAGAAAGAAGGCCGGAAGTTCCCCGTCCGGAATTACTACTTCCCGAGGGGAGACATCGGGTCCCTCATCAACGTGGCTGGCGTGGGCGTCCTGAGGGGCTCGAAGAAAGTCGCGCTCGCCGAGAAATTCGTGGCGTTCGCCTTGTCCGAGGCGGGGCAGCGATACTTCGTGGAGGGGAACAATGAGCACCCCGTTGTCCCGGGGGTCCGGGTCGATCCCGCGCGGGGATTGAAGGACATCGGCGCGATCCGCACCCCGGACCTGGACCTGGGCAAGCTCACCGACCTTCGGGGGACCGTCCGGCTCCTCCAGATGGCGAATATGCTCCCCAAATAGTCGGGGGCTGGTCCGCCAGTGTCCTTGATCGGGATAGTCCCGCGTTGAGCGAAAATGAGGGAAAACGAGGATGAAAAGGATCTGGAAAGCCGGGCTGGCGGCCCTGATCGCTCTTTGCCTCGGCGGGCGCGCCCTGGCGGCGGAGGACGAAGTCGCGCTGGTGGAACCCTTCTTCACCCGGGACGCGACTGTCGGCGCGGAGTTCAACCTTTTCACGGAGATCACCAACCGCAGCGGGGGGCAGGACTATACCGTCTCCGCCAGCGGCACCGCCGTCTTTTTGAATAAGCTGGAGGTGACGTTCACCCTGCCCTTTATCGTCGCCGACGAAGATGCCAATGGGGACGAGCGGGGGTTCGGCGATCAGGAACTGGATCTCAAGTACAAGCTCTTCGAATCGAAGGCCCTGCAGCTCGTCGTCTCCCCCGGACTCGGGCTTGGATTTCCCTATGGGGAAGGGGATAAGGGGCTTGGGGGGACCGGCTTCTGGAACCCGTTCATCGTGGCGGGAAAAGGTTTTGACATTGGAGAGGGCCTGCCGCGCCTCACGGTCCAGATGGAGCTGGGCTACGAGCAGCAGATCACCACAACCAACGCCCAGAGGGCGGAGGCGAGAGACGCGGGGCTCTCCTCCGTCAAGGAAAAGGCATTCATCGCCAACCTGGCCGTCGGCGCGGACTTTTGGGATGGGAAGTTCACGCCCGGCGTGGAGCTGAACCTCCGGAGCGTCCTCGATTCCACGTTCGTGAAGGACGAGGGGGTCCGCGTCTCGATCAGCCCGGGCTTCTGGCTCTACCCGTTCAAAGAATTCCCGATGGGCTTCGGTCTCGCCTCCCAATGGGCGGTCAGCGAGGACAAGGACTTCTTTTCGAACGTCCTCTTCGCGATCAAGTACCCCCTCTGAAGGCGCCCTGATTCAGTGAATCAAGGATTTGTGGGGACGCGGGCGACTTTGGCACCGATGGAGCGCAGGAATGCCTCCTCGCGGCGGGTTTCCCCGACCTGAATCGCTCCATCCCCCCGCATCCAGTTCGCTCAAGGTAGGGGAGTCTTCTCAGGTGGCTCCTCGTAAGTGGCAAGCCGGTCGTTGGGGTTCCTCCGCCGGATTTTGCGCCGAATATGATCTGTGTCATACTTTAGGAGGAATAGTGTGAATAATTTCACAAAGATGGCCGGTCGGATTCACAGGGCTGTGACATTCCCGTGACCGAACCGTCACATCCGTGTCCTATCTTCCCAGGTGAGGCGAAACAGGCGCCTGCGCCTTGCGGGTGGAGAGAAGACGCGGGGGGAGCTCTCACGGGGCCTGGGAGAGCTCCTGAAGTCCCGGGCGCGGATGTTGGTCTCGCCGGGCGCCCGTCTCGAGGGGGCGGTCCGGCCCCCTGAAAAGGGGGGTGCGCCTTAAAAAAGGGAGGATTTCAGATGTACGGGTGCGCAACGCGGGGGAACAGGATGCGGAATTTCGTTGTTGCCGCCGTCTCCGCCGTCTCCATTGTTTTCATTTCATTTGGGGTCTGGCCGAGCGCGTTGAAGGCGGCCGAGAGGAACAACGTCAAACCTGAGATTACCACCTTTGAACCCAAGGACGTGCCTGTCAAATGGGAGGAGGTCCGCGCGACGAACATCCGCCTTTTCTACCCTGGCCAGGCCTCCTGGGAATGGCTCTCGTCCCCCCAGAAAGGGTTCACCCATCCGGGTGCTCCAGTGATCAAGGCGGGCGTCGCTTGCCGGACCTGCCACGTGAAGGGCGGGGCGGGGCCGGATGAGGAGAAGCTGGGAAACAAGCTGGTGCCGAAGGGCCCCGCCGAGGATAACCCCATCGCCGGTAAGCGCCCCGTCATCGACCTCGCAGTGAAAGCAGCCTATGACGCGCAATACATGTACTTCTGGCTCCAGTGGGAGAGCGAGGAGCCGGGCGTGTACCACGACGTCATGCGCTTCGACGGGAAGAAATGGGTGGGCTACGGGGGAAACAAGCCGGACAAGGCTCCGGGGCTCTATGAAGACCGCCTCACGCTCCTGCTCGGCTACAAGCAGGGCAGCCCCGGCTACGTCACGGCCGACAACGGCGTGAACTCCGGTTTTCAGACATCTGGATGCTTCATGACCTGCCACAGCAGCATGCGGGCGATGCCCTATGACGCGATTAAAAACAAAAAGGGCGTGCAGGAAGTCTTCCCCAAAGAAACCGACATTCGGAAGTACATCCTCATCACTCGCAAACCCGGGCAAGCGGGCGATCCCAAGGCCCTGAAGGGAGTGACCGAGGACGAGGGCCGCTGGGCGCTTTTGAAGAGCAAGGAAGATCTGGCTGCGATGCGGAAGAAGGGCCAGTTCCTCGACATGTGGATGTGGCGTAGCGCGCGCTCCGGGCACATCGGTTACGCGGATGACATTTGGGTCTTCGACTACCGGAACAGTGACAAGGGCAGGGGCCCTTGGCAGCGCCAGCAGCCCAAGGACCTGAACGCGAACCCCCCGAAGGGTTTCATGTTCAACCCCCAGGCGGTCCCTTCGGGCCGGCTGGGGGGCGGCAAGTACGCCATCCAGGGCGGAAGCAACCCCGTGGAAGTGCTCAAGCGCCAGGAGACGGTCCCCTTCATCACAAGCCTCGCCAAAGGCGCGGTGAAGTATGACCCCAAGGTCTACAAGCCTAAGGCGGGAGACCTCCTCTTCCAGCGGGTTCTGCATCCTCCGACTGAGAGCCGAGGCGACCTTCAGGCGTACGGGGTCTACTCCAAGAAGCCCGGCGAGAAAATGGGAAAGTGGACCCTCATCCTGAAGCGCAAGCTCGACACGGGCCACCCGCAGGACGACGTGATCTTGAAGGACGGGGAAGTGTATCCCATCGGCTTCGCGGTTCACGACGATCACGTCTCGAACCGGCGCCATCACGTCTCGTTCGAGTACACGCTGGGGCTGGGGGTGAAGGCCGACGTCGAGGCGAAGAAAGTGAAGTAAGCTCGGCCTTCCGAGTTGGGGTGTAGAAAATGATCCCAAATGAGAAGGAGGTCAGTTGTTTCATCCCGGAGAGGACCCCGGCGGATTTCCCGGCCTAGTGGAGGTCGAGAGGCGTGGGGTCGGGTGTTCACGGACAATGAGGTCCCGTAAGGTTCGTGAACGGGGCGGTTGCCACGGAAAGAGGGAGGACAGTGAATTGAAAGTTCGAGGGTGGATGAGAAAGGGCTTGCCCGTCGCGTGCCTGGTTGCCGGGCTGCTGGCCCTTCCGGCCCCGGGGTCGGCCAGTGAGCTCCTGGATCTCCTGAAACAGAAGGGGGTGATCTCGGAGGAGGAGTACCGGCGGCTGAAAGGGGTGGAGGAGCGGGAGAAGGCGAAGGCGGCCGAGGCGATGGAGAAGGCCAAGCTGCCTTTTGACATCAGCTACAAGCCGGCTGGGGGCCTTCAGATCACCTCCAAGGACAAGCAGCACCAGCTGAGCTTCGGGGTACAGGTGTTCACCCAACTCAGCCTGTTTTCCGAGGACACCGACGCGGACTCCAACTTTCTCGCGCGCCGCGGCCGGGTGAGCTTCGGCGGTTACGTGTTCCGAGACTTCACGTACAAGCTGGAGCTGGACGGGACGTCGAGCCCGGTGCTGGATGAGGACGCGTTCTTGGGGTGGGAGAGGTACAAGCAGCTCCGCATCCGGGTGGGGCAGCACAAGACGCGCTTCGGGGGGGAGCAGACGTGGGGCCGATACAGCCTCTTCTTCCTGGAGCGCTCGATGATCTCCGATGTCCTGGCGGAGGGCGGGTCCCGCGGGGCTTTCGTTTACGGGGATCTGCACCCGGCGTTTTCCTACCAGGCGAGCGTGAGCAACGGGACGGGGCGCGCTTCGGACAACAACGACGACAAGGATTTTGCCCTTCGCCTGATCGCCAAGCCGTTTCAGGGGTCGGCGCTGGAGAAGGCGCTGCCCATCGAGGTGGCGGGAAACGTGGCGGTGGGGGAGCAGCCCCACAGCAGCACTGGCGGCCGGGTGCAGTTGTTCTTAAGGGACAACCGGCTGACGATGTTCAGCGTGGCGACCGAGGGGATGCGGACCCGGTGGGGCGGGGACATCTGGTACAACAAGGACTACAAACAGAAGGGCAACCCCTTTTCCGCCACGGCCGAGCTCATCTACGAGAAGCAGGAGCGGGAGGGGCCGGTTCTGGGCACGGGGAGCGACGACCTCGTCCGCTGGGGCTACCACGTTCAGGCGGGCTATCTGCTGACGGGGACCCGGGAGAAGGACGGGTGGGAGCTGGTAGCCAAGTACGAGAGCATCGACATGGACGACGACGACAAGTCCGGGGGGGACAACATCGTCGGGCAGACGGTGGACACCTGGGGCTTCGGGCTGAACTACTGGCCGGTGAAGCAGGTGCGGCTGTCGGTGAACGGGTTTGTGTTTGACATCGACCGGCCGCTGACCAGCGCCGCGGCCGACGACCCCTTCAACAACGGCAGCAGCGCTTGGGCGGTCGTGTCCGGGTTCTACTTCCGGTTCTGAGCCCGCGGCGCCTTGCCGCGCCCACCTTCAGGGCCGGGGCGGGAGCCTCCCGCCCCGGCCCTTCGCTTTTCATCTCCAGTTCCGGAAACCTCGGCTCGCGGCCGGGCAAGTTGGGCGGGACCGGTCCCCGCCGGATTTCCCCGGCCCAAGGGCGGTGTTCCGTTCCCGGCGCGGCGGGAGACCCGCCGACGGGTTCTGGTAGAATGAGGGCGCCGAAGTCCCGCCGGCCTGAAAGGGGGAGAGAGGGTGCTGACCCTTTTGGACATGATGGAGGGCGCCCGGAATTGTGTTCGCGGCTTTGCCTGCGTGAAGCCGGGTGAAAGGGTCGTCCTCTGGACGGACCGCTCCGGCCAGGCGCACCCCCAGGTCGTGGAGGCCCTTGGCGTGGCGGTGGAGGAGGCCGGCGCCGAGGCCGTTTTGCTCTCCTCCCGTTCCGTCGTTCACCGCTTGAAAGAGCCCTTGCAAAAGCCCGTCCTCGCCGCGATCCGGGAGGCGGACGTCCTTCTGAGCCTTCAGCGGCTTGAGAACGCGGCGACCCTCCACAACGACGACGTGGCGGACATCATTTTCTACACTCCGACCCGGAATGTGGCCGTCATCAGTCTCACGCCCGAGCTTCTGGCCTCCGATTGGGCGCGCTTTCCCGCGGAGCTCCTCTTCACCATCTACAAGAAGGTCCGCCGGCAGGCCCTCTCCTCCGGGACGGACGTCTTCCGCCTGACGGACGCTCACGGGAGCGACCTCACGGGCCGCATCGGCTACCGCAGCGGCTTCAAGTACGTGGACCCGCCCAAGCAATGGCAGTTCTTTCCGGGCGGGGAGATGGCGGAACTCCCGGACCCTCCGGTCCACGGCACCCTGGTCTTTGAACAACTGGAAGGGTTTGAGGGCTTTCTCAAAGAGCCCATCCGGCTCACCGTCGAGGACCAGTGGGTGACGCGCGTCGAGGGAGGCGAGGAAGCCCGCTGGTTCGAGGCGCAGATGAAGCGCTATGAGAACGGCAACTTCTTCTGCGAGCTGGCCATCGGCGTCAACCCGAAGGCCCCCGTCTCCATCGGGCTCAGGACGAGGGGCATGGACACCATCGCCCACCGCCACTCCGGGACCTTTCACTGCGCCGTGGGCAAGTGGGCCAATCCGGATGTCCAGGTGAAGAGCCGGTGGCACTGGGACGGGGGCGGCCTCCGTCCCACCTTGACGATGGGGGAAGTGGAGCTGATCCGCGAGGGCAGGCTGACCGCTTTGGACGACCCGGAGATCCGGGGGTTCGCCTCGCGGTACGGCCACCCGGACGACGTGCTGGCCGAGGTGTGGTGAGGGGCCGGACCCGGCGCGACCCTTCTCCGATGGAAGGGATCCGGATGGAGGCCCGTCCGGCGGAGGCCGCCCGATCCTCCGGCCGCCGGGGACGAACGCGCAGGCGGGGCGGGACCGCCAAGGGGAGGGAGATTCCATGTACGGGTGGCGAGCGCTCATCGGCTTGATACAGCCCAGCGGCGGCCCGGTCGCGGACGAGGAGTTCAGGATGGCGGCGCCGGAGGGCGTCTCCTTCGTGGCCACGCGGATGTACGTGGAGGAGGTCTCCCCAAAGGGCCTCGAGGGGATGCTCACCCAGGTGGAGCGCGCGGCGCGGGAGATCGCCATCATGAAGGCCGACTGCCTGGTCCTTTGCGGGACCCCGTCCGGGTTCTTCAAGGGCCATTCCTTCAATCTCGAGCTGACGGAGCGTCTTCGGGAGGCCTCCGGGCTGCCCAGCGTCACCATGGCCACGGCCGTCGTGGAGGCGCTCCATCATCTGAAGCTCCGCCGGATCGCGGTCGCCACCGCTTATACCGAGGAGCTGGACTCCCTCCTCCGGGATTTCTTGGAGGAAGCCGGTTTTGCGGTGCCGGCCATGAAGGGTCTCCGCCAGCGGTTCAACTGGGACATCCAGCGCCTGCCGCCTGCCGCCGCCTACCGCCTCACCAAGGACGTGGCGAAGGAAGTCAGGGACGCGGACGGGATCTTCATCAGCTCCGGCGCCCTCCGGACCTTCGAGGTCATCGACCTGCTGGAGCGGGACCTCGGGCTTCCCGTTGTCAGCAGCAATCAGGCGGGCCTTTGGGCGGGGCTTCGTCTGGCCCAGGTGAGAGAGTCCGTCCCGGGTTTCGGACGGCTCCTGAAGACCTTGGGCGACGGCGAGGCCGCCGATCCCCTCTCCCGGCGATGAACCCGGGAAGCTCCTGCGCGGCATCGCAAGGTCATTGACCTTCTCGCCGTGTGCCACGGGCAGGTTGAGGTCTGTGACCTCCGAAACGTCAAACGGACCCACGACCGGACGCCGAGCGTTGTTGACAGCGGCAACGAATGTTGTTAAAGGTGCTGAAGCGAGCCTGGAAGAAAAGGCGTCAGTGCCCAGACGTGGCAGGAGCAGGTCTTTCTGGTCGAGCAGCCGCGGCAGGGCGCGCGACAGCGATCTCGATCTGGTTCAATCAAAGGAGAAACGATGGCAAAAACAGACGTCGTGGTGAAGAACGCCCAAATCGTATCCTCGGCGGGGAGCTACCGGGGAAGCATTATCGTGGAGAAAGACCGCATCGCCGGGATTGCCGTGAGTGGAGACCTTCCCAAGGCGGAGCGCGTGATCGACGCCGAAGGGCGTTTCGTCATTCCGGGCGTGGTGGACCCGCACACCCACATCGGGGGGAAATACCTGCTGGAGCAGGACTTTCGCACGGAGACGCCCGCCGCCGCGGCCGGGGGGGTCACCACCGTCGGCGTCATGCACGGGGCGGGGCGGGCCGACCGGAACTACAAGGAGTTCGTCACGGAGGCGGATGCGCGCCCCTGGAGCGAGCGGTTTCCCGTGGCCCGGGAGATCGGCGAAGAGGCCTCCATGGTGGACTTTTTTTATACCCCTTATATCAGCATGGACGAGCAGTGCGACGATATCCCCAAGGCGGCGCGGACGTTCGGGATTCCCTCGTGGAAGTTCTACGCGAACCTGAGAGAGCCCAAGACTGCCAACGTGGCGCCCAAGTGGAAATACCGGATGGGGATGCCGGGCGAGTTCGACGACGGCCTCTTCTGGTTGGGTTTTGAGCACATCGGAAAGTTCGGGCCCGCCGGCATCGCCCTGATCCACAACGAGAACACCGAGGTGGCGACGGCCGTCATGAAGCGCTTGCAGAAAGAGGGCCGCACGGACGGTCCCGCCTGGACCGACCGGTGCCCGCCCTGGTGCGAGGCGGAGCACATCTACCGGTACGGTCTTTTCTCCATGAAGGCGGGATGCCGGTTCTACATCCTCCACCTCTCCACCGCGGACGGGCTTGAGGCCTGCGACGAGATGCGAAAGAGGGGCTGCCGGATCGTGGTGGAGACCTGTCCCCAGTACCTCATCATGACCAAGAACGACGCCCCGCGCGTCGGGAATGAGCCCAACGCCAGGGCGCTCAAGGTCAACCCTCCCATCCGGGACAAGCACCACAACGAGGCCCTCTGGAAGGGGGTCCAGGACGGGCGCATCCAGTGCATGGGCACCGACCACGTGGTCACCAGCATCCATGAGAAGTTCGTCCGGGGCGACACCGGGGACCGGACCACGGACCCGCGCAAGGACGTCTGGTCCACGGGGTCCGGCTTCGTCGGGCTGGACACCCTTCTTCCCCACATGCTGAGCGAGGGCGTCCACAAGGGCCGGGTCTCCCTGGAGCGCGTCGTGGAGATCTGCTGCGAGAATCCCGCCCGCACCTTCGGTCTCTATCCGAAGAAGGGGACGCTCACGGTGGGCGCGGACGCCGACCTGGTCATCCTGGACATGGACAAAGAGGTCACCTTCACGGCTGATCACCTGCACTCCTACGCGGACTTCACGATTTTCGACGGCCGCAGGATCAAGGGGTGGCCGTGGCTCACCATGTGCAGGGGCAAGGTCGTTTTCGAGGGGAACCAGGTATGCGGGGAGCACGGCCACGGCCGTTATCTCCCGCGCAAGCTGGACCGGCTGATGTTTCCTCTCGATGAGAGCTGGGACATGCCGAAGAAGGGCTTCGGGAAGAGGTAAGCCCATCGGAGAAGCCGCTCTCGCGCCCGATCGGGAAAGGAGAGGAGGTCACAGACCTCAAGCGACCGGCGGCCCAGCCTGGATCGCGTTCCAAGACCGGGGGGGCGCGGTGCGCCCGCGTCGGAGAGAGAAGTCACAGACCTCAAGGGGGAGGTGCCTTCGGCGTCAGATGATGGCCGGGAGGCGTGGGAGGGTGGCTCGCTCACAGGGAAAAACCCGGAAGAGGGGGAGGGTAGAGAGCATGGAATCAGCGAATCCTAAAGGCAGGTTCGCAGGGTGTTTCGGAGTCCTGTCGGGGTTGGTCGTGTGCCTGGCCCTCATCGGGAACCCGGCGGCGCCGCGCGCGGAGGAGGTCACCTTCTCCCTCGACTGGGTCCCCTACGGCCGGGATGCGGGATTTT
Organism: Candidatus Tectimicrobiota bacterium; assembly: GCA_016190025.1. Next base: position 7,493 of record JACPRG010000154.1, on the reverse strand, counting down.
ATGCCGCGCGGGCGAAAGGCTTCTTCAAGGAGCAGGACCTGACGATGAAGCTCATCGCCGGAAAGGGCTCCGCCGACAGCGTCAAGCGGCTCTCGGTGGGGGATGCGGACTACGCGAATCCGGACGCCGGGACGCTGGTCATCTCCCGGGCCAGGGGGGCCAAAGTCAAGATTATTGGCGCGTTCCACGCGAAGGGGATCATGACCGTGGTCTCCTTCAAGGACGGCCCGATTCAGACCCTCAAGGACTTTGAAGGGAAGACCTGCGCGGACGGGCCGTTCAGCTCGACCCACAGGGTGTTCCCGGCCCTCGCCCGGCAGAACGGCGTCGACCCCGCCAAGGTGAAGTGGCAGTTCATGGACCCCGGCTCCATCGGCGCGGCCTTCCTGGCGGGGAGGGTGGATTGCACCGGTATGTATGCGACTAACCTCCCCAGCCTGGTCAAGGGGGCCAAAGGGGCGAACCGCGAGCTCAACGTATTCTGGTTCGCGGAGAACCGCCTGGACACCTATTCCAACAGCATCTCCGCGACGGACGCGAAGCTCTCGGCCCGCCCCCAGGAGGTGAAGCGGTTCCTGACGGGCCTTTACAAGGGCTTCGCCTGGGCCGTCGAGCACCCGCAGGAGGCGGTGGACATCATCCTCAAGGAATTGCCCGTCTTGAACCGGGAGACGGCGCTGGAGCATTGGTCCATCGCCATCGATCACCTGCTGGATGAAGGGGCTTTGAAGAACGGCGCTGGCTATGTGGACCGGAAGAAGATGACGTTCACCCGGGACGTCATGGCGGAGACCTACAATCTCAAGGTCAAGCCTCCGGTGAACGACCTTTACACGATGGAGCACCTCCCCAAGATCATGGTGAAGCGGCCAGCCCGCTAAGAAAGCAGGGGAGACTGAGGGGCTGGCCTGGGGCGGAAGAGGCACAGACCTCAAGGCGCGGCCTGTGTGAGACCCGAAGGAGGTCACAGACTCCTCCGGGGGGGAAGAGGGGGTGCGCTCGAAGGTCCGGGTCTGCCCGCGATCTTCACGCTGGCCTTGCGGCCGAGCGGCCCGACGATGAGCATCCCTCCACCTTCTTCCCCCACCCCTCCACCCTCCCCCGCCGGACACTGACTGACACATTCATCCCCTCTTGACGTGGGGGAGACGCTCGCTCCTCTTCTTTCGCGGGTCGGGCGGGTTACATCGCTTTATCGCCGAGGGCGGCCTTGATGGCCGGCCACTGGGGAAGAAAGCGGTTGGTGTACATCTCCTCCGTCGGCACCCGCTTTTTGAGCTTTTGGAGCCTGGTGAGGATATCCACGGTGTAGTCCATCTTCTTGTGGTCCGTGTAGCCCAGGCCGTGCTGCCGGACCCCGTCGTCGAACAGGTGCTCGATGGCCACGGTCAGGTGTCCGCGGATAATGGGCTCGCTCATCCCGGGGGCGTACTTGAGGAAGTTCTTCACGGCCTCATCCACGTGGACCAGGGACCACGCCCAGGCGTCGGTGTAGGCCTTGACCGCGTTGCGAACGAAATTCGGCTCGGCCTTGATGGTATCGTCGTGGACGATCACGCCGTTGTTGTACGTGTCCACGCCCCAATCGCTGTAATAAAGCATCTTGACTTCCTTCCCCAGGGCGGCGGCCTTCGGGAGGAGGGTGGGCAATTCGGTGGTGAAGAGAGTGATGAAATCCACCCTCCCCGCCAGGAGGGAGGGGATGGAGGCCGCGTAGGGCATCTCGATCCATTTCACGTCTTTGGAATCGAACCCGTTGGCGCCTGCGAGAGCGGGGAAAATGACCGCGGTCGAGCTCGCCAGGGGTGTTCCATACCTCGCGCCGACCAGGTCCTTGGGCGTCTTGTAGCCCTTCTCCTTGAGGAAGACCACCACACTCATGGCCTTGGCGTGGTTCATGGCGACGATTTTGACTTTGACGTCGCTGTTGGCCCGGGCGTTGACCAGCGAGCTGGCGTCGGCGAACCCCAGGGGAGCGGCCTTCGCTCCGATCTTTACGATGGTGTCCCCCGAGCCGAAGCCCCGCTTGTACTCAACGTCCAGCCCCACCTTCTTGAAAAACCCCATGTCCTGGGCCGCGAAGAAGGGCGCGTGCTTGCCGTAGACGATCCAGTCCAGCAGAAACTGGGTCTTGGCCGCCTCCGATGACGCCCCGAGCCCTCCCAGCAAGAGAATAAACGCCGCAAAAAAGATGGCCCTCCGTTTCATCCTGGTTCTCCTTTCTGGGGATACAGTGCCTGTCTTGGGCCGATAGCCCTCGGGTGAAACCTTTTTCCCCTTCGGAACGCCCGACATCAGGGAGACGCCCGCGACGGCCCGCCCTCCCCGAGCCCTTCCCCCCCTTCCGCCAGCGGAGCGCTCTGACGGATCGGGATGCGACCGCCGGAGCCCTCTTTGCCGGGAAAGCGGGGGACGGACAGGCGCTTCCCCCCCTCGGTGGGCTTTAGGTCTTTTGATTGTAGCACACATTTGGGCGCCCTTTGGACGTGAAACCGGGGAAGAAGCCCGCCGCGGGCGGACTCGTCGCCGCTGCCTCTTCCCCTGTGCCCGCGACGCGAATAGAATGGTCCGGGAAGTGGGGCCCTGGCCTGAGCGCCGCGGACAGGTCATTTGCCGCTTTGCCCGGAGGCGTGGCGATGATCCTCGAAGGGAAAATCGATGTCGGGGTCCCGGCCTCCAGGGCGTGGGATTTTTTGATGGACCCGAGCCAGTTCGCCCCCTGTGTCCCAGGGATGGAAGAGGTGACGCAGAGGGACGACCGCACCTTCGACGGTGTGATCCGGGCGAGCGTCGGACCCATGTCCGGGGACTTCGGCTTCCGGGCGGCCATCGTGGAGAGCGCGCCGCCCAAGGACCTGTGGGTTCGGATGGAGGGGACGGACTCCGTCACGAAGAGCGCCGTGACCGCCGATGTCCATCTCGCGCTGGCGGAGCCCGGCGCGGACCGGACGGAATTGAGGTATCGCGCCGACATCAAGGTCCAGGGAAGGCTGGCCATCATCGGCGACATGATTTTGCGGGCGGCGGCGAACGTGGTTCTGGCCGAATTCGCCAAGCGCTTTCGCTCCCGCGTGGAGGGCTAGGGGGGGGCCGCCGCTTCGCGCGGCTCCCCGGCAGCCCGTTCCGGGCGTCTCCGCCGTCAAGATGGTCCCGGGACAAGGGCGTTAGGGGGGCGGGTCCGGCCCCGTTCGCCGCCCCGGGCTTTCCCGGCCGGGCGAGGTGGAGGCCGGCTCATCCCGGTCCCGCGCGCATCATTCTGACCGATGGAGGAGGGGCGTCATGGCGGATCGGTATGACGTGATCGTCATCGGAGGCGGATCGGCGGGTTGCGCGGCGGCCGCCCGGCTCTCGGAGGACCCCGGGCGGAGGGTTCTTCTGCTGGAGGCCGGCCCGGACCCGCGTCCCATCCCCGAAGAGGTCAGCGACCCCCTGAAGGTGCTTCGGCTCCTGATGGAAACCCCCTACGTCATCATGTACCCCACCCCGCGGAACCTGGATGGAAGCGAGTTTTATTCCCTGGCGGGCAGGATCATGGGCGGAGGCTCTTCGGTCAATATGATGTCCGTCATCCGTCCGCTCCCGGCGGACGCGGAGGCCTGGGCCCGGGCCGGCAACCCGGAGTGGTCCTGGGAGCGCGTGCTGCCCGTCCTGAAGCGCATCGAGTCGGACCAGGATTTCGGCGGCAGCGAGGTCCACGGCAAGGCGGGGCCCCTCTATGTGAAGCGGCGCTACAGGTTCGACGGGCCCATCGGGGGACTCCAGCAGGCCTTCATCGACGGATGCGTCCGCATGGGGCTCCCCCTCTGGCCGGACCAGAACCTTCCGAATCCCTTCGGGGTCTCGGCCACCGCCTACTGCGTCAAGGAGGGCCGGCGCCAGTCCTCGGCGGTGGCGTATCTGGAGCCCGCCCGGTCGCGGCCCAATTTGACGGTGGTGGCGGAGGCCTGGGCGGTCTCGCTGAGGCTTTCCGGGGACAGGGTCGAGGGGGTGCGGTATGAGAAGGATGGGAAGACCCGCGAGGCCGCGGGCGGTCAGGTCGTCTTGAGCGCCGGTGTCTATCATACGCCCCAGGTTCTGATGCTGTCGGGCATCGGGCCGCCGGCCGAGCTGGAGCGCCTTGGCATCCGGGTGGTGCATCCATTGGAAGGGGTCGGGGAGAACTACCAGGACCACGCGGTGGCGTTCCTGACCTTCAAGGGGGTGAAGGACCCCCAGGAGGATTGGATCGTCCCCAGCGTCATGTTGAACTACAAGAGCCGCCCGGACCGGGAGGTTTCGGACTTTCAGATGATCATCCGCCGGCCGACCGCCCTCGGGGGCACGCAGATCCTGATGCCCGTTTCAGTCCATTTAATCGAACAGAGCTCGAGGGGCCGCGTGTACCTGAAGAGCACAGACCCCCATGAGTTGCCGGGAATTGATCCCCGGATGCTGGAGCACCCCGACGACGTCGGCCGGATGGTGGAGGCGATGCGCTTCGCGAAGGACCTGGCCGAGACCCCGCCCATGCGGGTGTACTACGGGGCCTTGATCCAGCCGGCGCCCGAGGAGGATTGGGCGAGGTACGCCCGCTCCACCTACGACAGCTTTCACCACGGGGTCGGGACCTGCGTGATGGGTCCGCCGTCGGACCCCCGGGCCGTCGTGGACCAGCGCCTGCGCGTGCACGGCCTGTCCAATCTGTGGATCGCCGACGCCTCCGTGCTGCCGACCATCCCCCACGCCCATACGAACGTCGCGTCCATCCTGATCGGAGAGCGCCTCGCGGATTTCATGAAGAAAAGCGCTTAGCCGGCCGAAGGCTCCGGAGGCCGGGGCGCGCCCCCCGACCTGCGGTTCCACAGGCGGGAGAAGACGACGGAGGAAGGAACGCATGGCCTACCAGGTTCGGATCATCCATTTCGGGCAGCAGGGATTTCCGGGACCCGCTCTCTACCACATGCGCCGCTTCGGAGAGGTCTTGAGCATCCCCTTTTTTTTGTGGCTGGTCCGGGGCGGGGGAAGAACCCTCCTCGTGGACGCGGGCGCCAGCGCGAAGCAGGCCGAGGAGCAGAACCCGGGACTCGCCCGGGTCTTCGGGGAGGCGTGCGCTTGGCGGATCCCCCGGGAGACGGAGCCCGTCGCTCAGCTGGCGAAGCTGGGGATCGCCCCCGGGGACGTGCAGACCATCATCCTCACCCACCTCCACCCCGATCACGCCCTGGGCATCTCCGCCTTCCCGAAGGCGCAGGTGGTGATGGCGCGCAGGGCCTGGGAGGCCGTCGACTCTCCCGCCCATCCCGCCCTGGTCTCCCCGGCCGTCTTTCCGCCCGGGGTGCTGAGCTTCCTTCGCGCCGAGCTTCACAAGAGATTTCGCCTGGTGGAGGACGGGGAGGAGGTCGTCCCCGGCGTCCGGTGCTACCGTTTGGGAGGGCACAGCCCGGACCTGACGGCGGTGACGGTGGAGACCCCGGCCGGGGAGGTCGTCATCGCCAGCGACGCCGCCCTTTTTTACGACAGCCTGGAGCTGGGCTGCCCCAGCGCGGGATATCACCTGGTGGAGTCCCTGCAGGCCCTCGACTGGATCAAGGGGCGGGGCGGGATCGTCCTTCCGGGGCACGACTGGAAGGTCCTGGAGCGCCATCCGGGGGGCGTCATCGGCTGACGCCCGCGGGGGAAGGCCGGCCGGTCCCTGGTGATGAGCGCGCCCGGAGGGCTCCAGCCTTTCCGCGTCAGGGGCGGCCCCCTTGTCTGCATTCCAGATACCTTCCCCCCGGCTTCCCCAGGACCCGGCCCTCCTCCACGACCACCTCGCCCCGTCTCAAGACCTTTTCGGGCCAGCCCTTGACCCTCGTCCCGTCCAGAAGGGAGACGGCCAGCAGGAAGTCCCGGTTTCGGAACGTGAACTCACGCTCCGGGTCCAGGATGACGAGGTCCGCGTCCGCCCCCGCGCCCACGTGGCCCTTGCGGGGGTAAAGGCCGAAGGCGCGCGCGGGGTGAAGGCTCGACACCTGGACCAGCCGCTCCAAGCTCAGACGCTTTTGCTGAACGCCCAGCAGCAGGGTGAAGAGGATGGTCCCCGAGCCCGGAAGCCCGGTCGCGGCGCTCCAGATGTCCCCTCCCTTGTCCGCGAAGGCCCCCTCCTTGCCGGTGGAGGCGATGTGGTCGGAGCCGATGCAGTCGATGCCGTTTCCCCCGACCGCGCGCCACAGGCTCTCCCGGTCGGTCTTCCATTTGACCGCGGGGTTGTACTTGGCGAGGGCGATCCGGTCGTCCTCCCGGTCGATCAGGAGGTAGTGGGGGCAGGTCTCGCCGATGACGTCCACGCCCCTTCTGCGCGCCTGTTGAAGGATCCGCGGCCCCTCGCCGACGGCGATGTGGACGACGTAGAGGGGGCAGCCCGTTTTCCCCGCGTAGAAGCAAGCCCGCGCGATGGCCTCCTCCTCGCAGACGTGGGGGTGGGCGTCCGTCCAGGCCGCTCCGTCCCCGCGCCCCTGGGCCTTGAGCTCTTCTTCGAGGAACCACCCGATCTCCCAGTTCTCCGCGTGGACGGCCGCCCGGGCGGGAGGGCCGAGCGCGGCGATCATCTCAAAGGCGCGGACGAGGGCCCCGTCGTTGAGGGCGAAGATGCTGGGGTAGAGTTCCCGTTCCTGCCCGGAGAAGAAGAACTTGAAGGAGGAGACCCCGTGACGCTCGAAAAGCTCTTTCAGCTGGGAAAGGGTTTTTTCTCCGTTGATGATGGGGTGGACGCCCATGTCCACGTAGGAATCGGACTCGATGCGGGACCGCCACAGCCCCATGCACGCCAGGGGCCCTCGAGGGTCGGACGGATAGTCCAGATAGGTGGTGACCCCGCCGAGAGCCATCCGGCGGGTCTCGTTGCGGAGCGCGTCCCCGTCGTTCCAGCAGTGCTGCATGTGTCCATGGGGGTCAAGCAAGCCGGGGAGGATGAGCTTCCCCCCGGCGTCGATTATCCGGTCCGCCCGCAAGGGGGTCCGAGTCACGATGGCGATCTTCTCCCCGCGAATCCCCACGTTGGCCGCGAAGCGGCCGGACGGGGAGACGACGGTTCCGTTCAGAATGGCGGCGTCGAGCCTGCCGGATGACATCGGTGGTCCTCCCTGATTCGGCGGTTCCGCTCGAGGGCCGGCCGGAGGGCCCCTCAAGACCCCTCCTTGATGTAAGGGATTCCGTCCTCGGCGGGCGGCCGGGTCTTTTTCATCGAGCCCACCAGGGCGATGATGGTCAGGACGTAAGGAAGCATCACGGGGACCTGCTCGGGGATGGGGACCTTCAGGGTGTGGACCCGGAATTGCAGGGCCTCGGCCCCGCCGAAGATGAGCGCCCCGAGGAGGGCGCCCACGGGGCGCCAGCGCCCCAGGATCACCACGGCCAGCGCGATGTAGCCCTTCCCCTGCGTGATGTTGTCGACGAAGACGTGGACGTGGCCCAGGGAGAGGAACGCGCCCGCCAGCCCGGCCAGGGCCCCGCTGCCGATGACACAGGCGTACCGG
>JACPRG010000143.1 GCA_016190025.1 Candidatus Tectimicrobiota bacterium | reverse complement strand
GTCGAAGTCCGGGGTTGCCGGAAGGTGTGCGGCTCTCGGGGGGAGGGTTCGTGGCTCTTCAGGACATCGCCTGAACGTCGTGGATGACTCTTTTTGTCCCGGAAGAGGTCACAGACCTCAAGAGGTCACAAACCTCAAGTGGACGGGGACAGAGGGGAGGGCAAGTCATGCGCGCGAGGAAAAGAAGGGTCCTTTCATGGGCTGCCACGCTCTTGGTGGTTCTGCTGTGGTGGGTGTGGCCCGCCGCGGGCTGGGGGGCGCAGAATGAGCGGCTGACGCTGAAGGGGACATGGGTGTTCACCGCGAAGGAGGCTCCTTTCTCCCTGGGGATGGACAAGGGGTTCTTCGCGGCCGAGGGGATCGACCTCGACCTCCAGGACGGGCGCGGCTCGGTCGCGAACATCCAGCTCCTGGCGGCGAAGCAGCTCCTCGCCAGCCTGGCCGATTCGAGCGTGGCGGCCAAGTTCATCAGCCAGGGGGCGCCCGTCAAGGTGGCGTGGGGTTACCTGCAGACCAGCCCGAACAGCATCATCGCCCACGAGGATTTGGGGATCCGGTCCCCGAAAGACCTGGAAGGGAAAAAGCTGGGCGCGCCGCCCGCCTCTTCCGTCACCGCCCTCTTTCCGGCGGTGGCCGAGCGGGTGGGCGTGAACCTGTCGAGGATCCAGTTCGTGAACGTCACCCCCGCCGCCGCCAACACGTCGCTCCTCAACCGGAACGTGGACGCCATCGTCGTCTTTTTCCCCGACAACGTCCCGTTCCTGCGCTCCAGGGGGGCGAAGGTGAATTTCCTGCGGTACGCGGATTTCGGGGTCAACACGCTGGGGGAGGGGATCAGCGTCCACAGATCCGTCTTGAGCGAGAAGCCTGACCTCCTCCGCCGGCTGCTTCGCGCGGTCGGCAAGAGCGTCCAGTACGCGACGGCCCATCGGGAGGAGGCCATCGCCTCCATGAAGAAGCGGGCCCCGCTGTCCATCAAGGACCCCAAGGTCGCCCTCGAGGTGCTGGACGGGTTCCTCTCCCTGCTCCACACGAAGAACAACCGGGGCAAGCCCCTCGGCTGGATGGCCAGGGAGGACTGGAAGGAGACCATCGAAATCCTGACGAAGTACGGGGGGCTGAAAGACCCCCTCCCTCCGGAGGAGTATTATACGAACGACTTTACTCACAAGGCCGCCATGTGACTTCCGCGCGGGGTCGGAGTTCTCCGCGGCCGATGCGGCGCGAGGGGAAAGGGCGGACCTTCCCGAGCGTTCAGACCCATGACTACGGACGAAGGCAGAGAGATCGCCGGGCGGCTCCTGAAAAACGCGCGCTCCCCGGGATGGGAGGGCCTGCGGGACGTCCTGATCGAGGACGGAAGGATCGCGGCCGTGGGCGTCGGCCTGGAGGGCAAAGGCGCGTCCGTCATCGACCTGCGGGGCCGGGTCCTCCTCCCCGGGCTGGTGGACGCCCACACCCACCTGGACAAGGCGTTCACGCAGGACTTCTGCGCTTCCGCGGAGGGGACCCTGCAGGCCGCCATCCGCGAAATGGCGAAGTACAAGAAGACGGCGGGCGTGGAGGACATCTACCGGAGGGCCGAGCGGTGCCTGCTGAGATTCGTCTCCCACGGGACCACGGCCGTCCGGTCCCACGTGGACGTGGATTCCCTCGTCGGACTCCGGGGGATGGAGGCGATGGTCCGGCTCCGGGAGCGCCATCGGGAGAGGGTCACCCTTCAATTGGTCCCGTTCACGCCCGGCGCCTCCCTCGTCTCGGGCCCCGCGGAGCACCGCGCCCTGCTGAGGGAGGCCGTGGCGATGGGGGCCGACGCGGTGGGGGGAGTCCCCGCCTCGTCGGGGGACGCGGAGTCGCTCCTCTCCACGGTCTTCGGGCTCGCGGCGGAGTTTGGCCTCCCCGTCGATCTCCACGTGGACGAATCCGACGACCCGGAGGACCTTACGCTGGAGCGGGTGGCGGAGAAGGCCCTGGCCGAGGGGTACGAGGGTCGGGTGGTCGCCGGGCACTGCTGCTCCCTGGCGGCGGTGGAGGACTCCGTGGCCCGGAGGGTGATCGAGAAGGTGGCGCGGGCGCGGATCGCGGTCGTCGCCCTGCCCATCTGCAACCTCTATCTTCAGGGGAGGGGCGATCCCCCTCCGGTGCGCAGGGGGGTCACGCGGGTCAAGGATCTCCTGGAGGCCGGCGTCAACGTGTTCTGCGGGTCGGACAACGTTCAGGACCCTTTCAGTCCTTATGGACGCGCCGATACGATGGACGCCGCCTGGCTGACGGGGTTGAGCGCGCAGTTGGGCTTGGATTCCATGCCGACGCTCCTGGAGATGGTGACCCTCAGGCCGGCGCGGGCCCTGGGCCTGGCCGGGCGGTGCGGGATCGCACAGGGACGGGCGGCCGATCTGCTTGTGTTGGCTTCCGATTCGACCGAGAATCTCGTCGTGGAGCGGCCCCCCCGTCTCCTCGTCCTCAAGGAAGGCCGCATCGTCTCGGCGGGAGACGGCGCGGAGGGCTTGGGGGCCGAAGGGCCGGAGCTGTAGGGACGGAGGCGGAAAGTGATACGAACGGTTGGTTCCGGAGCGCCGGCGGCGACGCGGGGCGCGGCTTCATCCTGAAGACCGCCGGGCGCGCCGCGGAGGATGCAACCTGCAATCCCCGGAGGAGTCCTCATGAGCGAGGTCATCAAGTTCGATTTTGAGATCGACCCGTCCGACACCGCCCTTCTCGTCATCGACATGCAGAACGGGTTCGTCCATCCGGAGGGGACGTTCGGCAAGCGGAGCCTCAACCGCAATCAGCTGGCCATCGTCCCCCACATCCGGGGCCTCGTGCGGGTCTGCCGGGAGGCGGGGGTTCCCGTCATCTGGTCCATCCAGGAGCACCTGAAGGGCGACGTGACGCGGCGCCGCCACAAGATCCCCAGCCACATCGAGAAGCGGAACATCTTCGTGGCCCTCCGGGGGACCTGGGACGCCGAGGTCTACGACGACCTCAAGGGGGAGGTCCGGCCCGAGGACCACCTCCTGTACAAGCACCGGGCCTCCTGCTTTTTCGACACGAACCTCGCCACCAAGCTGCGCATGCTCGGGGTCCAGATGCTCATCGTCTCCGGCGTGAACTCGAACTACTGCGTCGAGTCCACCATCCGGGAAGGGTACTTCCACGACTTCGACATCGTGGTCCCCGAGGACTGCATCGCGGGGAGCTTCCCGGACCTTCACGAGGCGACGCTGAAAAACGTTCGGATCTACTTCGGCGCCGTGACAAACCTGGCCGAAATCACGCAAAAGCTCGCCGCCCGCAAGGGCAAGGCCCTGGCGGCAGGCGGCTCGTCCTAGCCCCCTGGCCCCTCCGTTTTACCGCGGGAGAGCGCTTGGGCCGGCGAATCTCTCCTCCGCGATGCGGCCGAACCCGGCGCCCCGGCGGCCGTTGCGCGTGAGGTTCGTGGGAACGTTCGAATGGCGTCGGCGCCTCCCCTCGTGGACTGGAGGCGGCGAGGGATGAACCCGATCCGCCGGGAGAGTGAGCCGGCGTCGGACAAGAAGGGGAAGAGGGACGGGAGATGAAGAGGATGAGCGGTCGTTCCAAGGAACGTGCGGACCTCTCTCTCGGCAGAGGGAGACTTCCCGACGCACGCTGCATTTTGCTGGGTCTGTTCCTTCTCGCTGGATGGACGGGGGGCGTCCATTTCGCGGGGGCGGCGGAGACCTACCGATTCGGCGTCGCCACGCCGGGCGGGGCATGGTATCCCATCGGGGCCGTCATCGGGCGGCTGGCCGATAAGCAGTACGGCCACAAGGTCTCCCTCGTCATCGGAGGCGGCGCCGCCAACGCCGTGAATGTAGGGACCGGCAAGACGGAATTCGCGATCACCTATTCCACCACGGTGTACGACGCGAGCGTCGGCAACCCGCCCTTTAAGGAAAGGCTGGCGAACCTGAGAGTTGCCGGGACCCTCTTTCGGCAGGTCCTTCTTTGGACCGTCTGGGCCGGTTCCGACATCCGGAATTATCGGGACCTGAAGGGAAAACGGGTGAGCGTCCTCCCGCGGGCGTTTTCCACGCAGTTCTTGAATGTCCAGGTCCTCTCGGCCCTCGGCATGTCTTACAAGGATTTCTCCAGGACCGTCTTTCTCGGTTTGTCGGACTCGGTGGTGCAAATGAAGGACGGGCATATCGATGCCATCCTCGTCCAGGGCGACGCCAAATACGCGCCCCTTGTGCAGTTGATGGTCCACAAACCCATCCGGTTTCTCTCCTTCACCGATGAGGAGATTCGCAGGATCCGAGGAGTTCAGCCGGCGGTGGTTCCCTCCCTCTTTTCGAAAGGGCACTATAATCAGCCGGGGGACGTCCGCACCGTCAGCGCGTACCTGTTGATCGTGACGCACAAAGATGTTTCGGAGCGTCTCGGCTACCAGATGGCGAAGCTGCTCTACGGGAACGTCTCGGAGCTGAGCAGCGTGAACGCAAACCTGAAGACGGTGAATCCGAAGGACGCGGCCCTCGATTTTGGGATCCCTCGCCACCCCGGCTTGACCCGGTACCTCAAAGAAACCGGCGCGCCATAGGGTCCGGTGCGGATGTCCCGGAGATTCGCCAACCCTCGCACCTGGAGGCTCGACCCGATGCAGGGGCTTCGAGCGCTCCCGCACGACAAGAGGAAACCATGCCTTACATCATCGGAGTCGATGTGGGGGGGACGTTCACGGATGCCGTCCTGCTGGACGAGGGCGGCTCGATCGCCCTGGGGAAGGCCCTCTCCACTCCGTACGATTTCTCCGTGGGCGTTCTCAACAGCGTCCGGACGGCCGCCGAGGCCGTGGGCCTGGGCCTTGAGGATCTGATGGCGCAGGCCGGCGCGCTGCTGCTGGGCACCACCGCCGCCGAGAACGCCGTCATCACGGGGCGGCTGGCCCGGGTGGGCCTGCTGGCCACGCGGGGCTTTGAAGACACCCTGGTGCTCACGCGGGGGGGCTACGGGCGGTGGGCCGGCCTTTCCGGCGAGGAGGCGATGCACCCGGTCATGACCGACAAGCCCCCTCCCATCGTGCCCCGCACGCTGACCCGGGGCGTGTGTGAAAGGGCGGACAGTCAAGGGGAGATCGTCGTCCCGCTGGATGAGGAGGACGCCGAGCGTGCCGTGAGAGCACTCGTGGGCATGGGGGTGGAATCTCTCGGGGTCTGCTTTCTCTGGTCCTTCCGGAACGCCGCGAACGAGAACCGGATGGCGGAGATTATCCGGGAGCACCATCCCGGCGTTCCGGTCACGCTCTCCAGCGAGCTGGCGCCGCGGATCGGGGAGTATGAGCGGATCTCGACCGTGGCTCTCAACGCCGCCCTGTCCCCGGAGATCGCCTCCTCCCTGCGGAACCTCGAGGAGCGGATCTCCCGGTTGGGTTTCAAGAAGAGCCTTCTGGTCATGCAGGGCTACGGCGGGCTGCTGTCCGTGCCGCAGGCCTCCGCGCGCGCCGTCGGGCTGATCGAGTCGGGGCCGGCGGGGGGGATCATCGGCAGCCAGTTCCTCGGCCGGCTGCTCGGCCTCAAGAACGTCATCGGCTGCGACCTGGGGGGGACGAGCTTCAAGGTCGGCGTCATCACGGAGGGCGCCTTCGACTACGCCTGGGAATCCACCATCCTCCGTTACCACTCCCTCATCCCCAAGATCGACATCGTCTCCATCGGGGCGGGCGGGGGGAGCATCGTGTGGGTGGAGCCCCGGACGAACCTGCCCCGCATCGGCCCCCGGAGCGCGGGCTCCTCGCCCGGCCCCGTCTGCTACGACCTGGGCGGGACGGAGCCCACGCTGACGGACGTGAACCTGATCCTCGGTTACCTGGAGCCCGACTACTTCCTGGGGGGAAGGATGAGGCTCAACGTCGAGAAGGCCCACGAGCAGTTCCGCAAGCAGGTCGCCGAGCCCCTGGGGATGGAGGTGGAGGCGGCGGCCTCTTCTGTCTACCGGCTGGTCAACGCCCAGATGGCGGACCTGGTGCGGAAGGTCACGGTGGAGCGGGGGCTGGACCCGAGGGATTACGTCCTGTTCGCGTACGGCGGGGCGGCCGCCATCCACGCCAGCGCCTTCGCGCCCGAGCTCGGGGTGCAGAAGGTCGTGGTCCCGGCGACGGCGTCCGTCAACGGGGCGTTCGGCATTGTGACCTCCGACGTGACCCACGAGTATCCGGTGACGAAGCACCTCCCTGTTCCGGCGGACGCGGGCGAGGTCAACGCGGTCTTCGCGGACCTGGAGGAGAAGGCCAGGGAAGAGCTGAGGCGGGAGGGGTTCGCGGAGAAAGACATCCGCTTGCACCGATCGGTAGGGATGCGCTTTCGGCTCCAGATGCACGAGGTCATCACGCCCATCCTCGTGGAAGGGCGCATCACCCCCGAAGACCTGGAGGAGACCTACCGGCGGTTTGCGGACCTCTACGAGCAAAAGCACGGGAAGGGCTCCGCCTACAAGGAGGCGGGGATGGAGATTATCAGCTTCCAGCTGAGGGCCGTCGGACGATTGCCCAAGCCCGCCCTTCGGTCCTACCCCCAGGCGGGGCCGAGCGCCGAAGGGGCCCTGATCCACCGCCGGCAGGTCTCCTTCGACGGGCAAAAGCACCCGACCGGCGTGTACCGGTACGACCTGCTGGAGTGCGGAAACGAGATCCGCGGGCCGGCCATCATCCTGACTCCCGTGACCACCATCGTCATCCAGCCCGGCCAGAAGGCCGCGGTGGACGCCTACAAGAACGTGATCCTCCCCTTGAAGGAGTCGGCCTCGTGAGCGTGGATCCCTTCACGTTTGAGATCGTCCGCCACAAGTTCATGCGCGTCGTGGACGAGGCGGTGAGCACCCTGAAGCACATCTCCGGGTCCTCGACGACGACGGAGGGCCACGACCTCCTGGTGGGCCTCTACCGCGCGGATGGAAGCCTGCTCATGGCCGTCGTGGGATATCTGCACGCCCTCCCCGGGGCCGGGGAGGCCTGCCGGCACATCCTCCGGGAGTATTTGGAAAATCCGGGCATCTTCGACGGGGACGTTTTTCTGCTGAACGACCCCTACATTGCCGCCTTGCACAGCTCGGACGCCTATGTGGTCTCTCCGATTTTCTACCGCGAAAAGCTGGTCGCCTGGAGCGCCAACTTTGTCCACCTGCGCGACATCGGCGCCATCAACCCCGGCGGCTTCGCCCCCCAGTCCCGGGAGATCTACCACGAGGGGATCATGTGCCCCGGCCTCAAGATCGTGGAGCGGGGGGTCCTCCGGAAGGATGTCTGGAAGACCGTCCTGAACATGGTGAGGATCCCCGAAATCGTCGCCCTGGACCTCCATTCCCAGATCTCCGCCAACATCACGGTCAAGGAGCGGCTGAGGGATCTCTTCGACAAGTACGGCCCGGAGACGGTGGACGAGGTCGCCCAGGGGATCATCGACGAGTCCGAGACGCTTTTGCGCAGGAGGCTTCGGGAGCTCCCCGACGGGACGTGGCGGACGAGGCAGTACCTGGAAGCCCTGGGGAAGATCTACACCGTCAACCTCGCCATGACCAAGCAGGGGGACTCTCTGCACTACGACTTCACCGGCACCAGCGGGCAGGCGCCCGTCGGCTTCAACGTCGCCTATTGGGGGGCCTTCGGCGCCATCCTCGCCCCCCTCTTCCCCATGCTGGGCTACGACATGATGTGGAACGACGGCATGCTGAAGCCCATCACCATGCACGCCCCGCAGGGGACTCTCGTCAACTGCACGCGCCCGGCGCCCAACTGCCTGGCCACCATCACCGGGATCGGGGTGGTGAACAACGTCTCCCAGGAAGCGATCTCCAAGATGCTGGTCGCCAGCGATGAATACCGAAAGGAGGCCACCTGCGTCTGGCAGGGCGCCCACTGCCCCACCACCGTCGCCGGCCACAAGGGCTCCCGGTACGTGGTGGGGATGCTCACCCAGGACTTCGGGGGATGCGGAGGCGCACGCACGTTCAAAGACGGGGTGGACTTCGCCGGGACGATCCCGAACCCCATCAACCGGACCCCCAACATCGAGGGCGAGGAGCTGCAACTCCCCGTCCTGTACCTTTTCCACCGGCTCCTGAAGGACTCCTCCGGGCCGGGCCGGTTCCGGGGCGGGCTGACCACGGAGTTCGCCGTCACCGCCCACGGCGCCGCGAACGACCAGGTCAATCTGGTGCTGTACGGGACGGGGACGGAGTACACCCAGTGCCAGGGCTTCTTCGGCGGATACCCCGGGAGCAACACGGGCTTCGTCCTCTATCGGGGAAAGGACGTGTACGAGCTCGTGCGGGGCGAGGGCTTCCCGGAGGAGGTCGAGGAGATCGGCGGGTCGCGGGAGCCCGCGGTCTGGGGGATCTACCCGCTCAAAAAGGGGGAAATGCTCCACGGCTGGTTCATGGGCGGGGGGGGATACGGCGACCCCGTGGAGCGGGACCCGGAGCGCGTCCGAAACGACGTTGTGCAAGGAACGATTTCCCGGGAGTGCGCCCGGGAGATCTACCGCGTCGCGTTGAACGACGACCTGGAGGTGGACCCGGAGGAAACCTCGCGTCTCAAGCGGGAGACGAGGGAACGGAGGCTCAAGGCCCGCACGGGGGTCTCTTCCCGGGATGGGGGTGCGGACCCGCGGATGAGCGCGGCGGCGAATCCCGCGGGAGGCGCCTCCTACAACCTCAGCGATGACCTGAGGGCCGTCAAGGCCTCCGGCGGCGTCCGCGTCCAATGCCGCGGATGCGACCACGTTCTTTCAGGGATCGGCGAGCATTGGAAAGACCGCTGCCGCGTCCTCCGCTCGCCGCTGACCGAGTCCGGCCCCCGAAGGTCGGCGAACGGCATCTTTGAGATGCGCCAGTACGCCTGCCCCAGTTGCGGCCGGCTGCTGGACGTCGAGGTGGCCTTGCCGGAGGACCCGCCCCTTCACGATGAGGTCCGGGTCCCCCTCTGAGCCGGTGAAGGGGTGGACTGGTAGAACTGGGGGCCGGGGCCCGAATTTCCCGGGGGTCGCGCTTCGGAAAGCGCTCCGCGTTGCCGGAGCCTTCCGCCCGGCTTATAATAACTCGTAGAAATTCAAGGTGTTTTCGTTCTTCGCCGGGTTTCCGAGGGCGGTCGGCGCCGCCCGGAAGGTTTCTTCATGCCCAGGGTTTCCACCAAGTCCCTCTCCGCAAGGGAGACCCTTGCCCGCGAGGTCTATCCCTTCGGTCCGCTGTTCGACCCCTCGCGGGCGGGCTACCGCGTCGCCCTGGTCTATCCCAACTCCTATCACGTGGCGATGTCGAACCTGGGCTTTCAGCAGGTCTACCGCCTGCTGAACGCCATGGAGGGCGTGGTCTGCGAGCGGGCCTTCGCGCCCGGCGGACGCGGCGGAGGCGTCCGGACGCTGGAGACCGAGTCCCCCCTCGGCGGCTTCGACCTGGTGGCGTTCTCTCTTCCCTACGAGACCGACTATCCCGGCGTTCTGGAGGTTTTGGGCGAGGCCGGAATCCCCCTGCGGCGGACGGACCGGGAAGAGAGGCACCCGCTGGTCCTGGCGGGGGGGATCTGCCCCTCCTACAACCCGGAGCCCCTGGCGCCCTTCGTGGACGCGGCCGTGGCGGGGGAGGCCGAAGAGGTCCTCGCCGAGCTCATGGCGGTTCTGATGGAAGGCAAGGAGAAACGCCGGGAGGGCGTTCTGGCGGACCTGGCAAAGATTGAAGGAGTTTACGTCCCCGCGGGGTATGAATGGACCGTCCCGCCGGACGGGGGTCTCGGCGCCCACCGGCCGCTTCCGGGTTTCCCGGAGCGCGTCCGGAGGAGAAAGGTCCACGACCTGGAGAGGAGCCCGGCGCTCTCCTACGTCCTGACGGAGGACACGGAGTTCGGGAACCTGTTCCTCATCGAAGTCGGCCGGAGCTGCGGGTGGGGGTGCCGGTTCTGCGCGGCGGATTTCACCTTCCGGCCCCTTCGCAACCGCTCCCGCGGGGCCCTGCGGGAGGACATCCGGGTGGGCCTGCGGCACCGCAAACAGGTCGGGCTGGTGGGGACGATGGTCTCCAACCACCCGGAGATCGCCGGCATCTGCCGGGACGTCGTGGAGATGGGCGGACGGGTCTCCCCGGCCTCGCTCCGGGTCGACGCCCTCACCGACGAGCTCCTGGACGTGCTGGTGGAGAGCGGGGAGCGGTCCCTCACCCTGGCCCCCGAGGCGGGGACGGAGCGGATGCGCGCCGCCGTCCGCAAGGAGATCTCCGACGGCCTCATCTACTCCCAGATCGAGCGGGTTTTCCGGCGCGGCATCGTGAGTCTCAAGCTCTACTTCCTGGTGGGTCTGCCCGGCGAGACCGACGCGGACGTGGCCGCCATCGCCGACATGGCCAAGCAGGTGAAGCACCTCATGCTCAAGGTCGGCCGCGAAAAGGGGCGGCTGGGGACGCTCACCCTCAGCGTGAACCCTTTCATCCCCAAGCCTCATACCCCCATGCAGTGGGAGCCCATGGCCCCCCTCCCGGAGGTCAAGCGGAGGCTGAAGCTTCTCTCCGGCCTGCTGCGGTCCGTCCCCAACGTCCGCCTGAGCCACGAGGTACCCAAGTGGTCCTACGTCCAGGCCCTTCTCTCCCGCGGGGACCGGCGCGTGGGGACGCTCCTCGAGGCCGTCCACCGCCTCCGGGGGGACTGGCGGGCGGCCTTGCGGGAATCCGCCCTGAACGCCGACTTTTACGTGACGCGCAGGTGGGGTTACGACGAGCCTCTGCCCTGGGACCTCATCGATCAGGGCCTGCCCAAGGACTTTATGGTCCGGGAGAGCCGGCGCTACTGGGAGGCCCTGGAGAAGGCGGCCCCCATCCGCACGCGAAGGAAGTGGCTCTCGCTGATCCCGGCATGAGCCGGGTCGGCGGCGGGGCTTTTCTTCCGGGGCTCTGGCCGGGAGTTCGTTCGATTTGATCTTCGACCGCATCGAGCGGGACGGCGTTGTCTTCTACCAGGCCGCGATGGACGGCTTCCGGTGCGTCTTCAGCACGCGGATCGGCGGCGTCAGCCGGGGGGTCTGCGAGTCCCTCAACCTGGGATGGACGAAGCGGGACGCCCGGGAGAACGTCGCCCGCAACCGCCGGCTGTTTTCCGAGGCGGCGGGGTTCGAGAATCCGAAGCTCCTGCGGCAGGTCCACAGCGCCCGCGCCATCGACGTGCCGGCGGAAGAGACCCCGGAGGTCCAGGAGGGGGACGCCCTCGTGACGGCGGCGGCCGGGCGGGCGCTGGGCGTCCTGACGGCGGACTGCGTCCCCGTGGCCCTCTGGGACCCGGTTGCGAGGTGTTGCGCCGTCGCCCACGCCGGCCGGCTGGGGACGGCGCGCGGGGTGGCGGTCTCGGCGCTGGAAAAGATGGCCGGGCGGTACGGGTCGAGGCCCGGGGACGTCCGCGCGTTCATCGGTCCCGGCATCGGCCCTTCCCGCTATGAGGTGGGTGAGGACGCGATGGCCGAGGTCCGGGCGAGCCTCCCGCGGTGGCGGGAGTTCGCCGCCCACGCCGGGGAAGGCAGGTTCCTTTTGGACCTCTGGGGCCTGAACCGGAGCCTCTTGGAGGAGGCGGGCGTCCCATCGGATCAGGTCTTCACGGCGGGTCTTTGCACCCTGAGCGACCCGCGGGAGTTTTTCTCTTACCGCCGCGACGGCCCCGGCTGCGGCCGGATGATAAACGTCGCATGGATGGAGGGAGGTTGAAGGGTGATGGGCATGAAAGCGGATTCACCGGAGTTTGTCGAATTTGTCCTTTCGCGGATGATAGGAGAGGTAAGCCCCTCGGCCAGTGTCAGGGTTGAATCCTCGGGGAACAAGGATGGATTCAGCATTGAAATCTCGGTCCCTCAAGGGAAGCCGAGGAAGCGTTCCCTGAACAAAAAAGCCTGGTTGGACATCTGCCGGCGCGGGACCGAATGCCGGGCGCTCTTGAGGAAGATCCTCGGCCGTTCCGGGTGAGCGTTTCGTCTTTCGTGATTTGAGTGATTCTTCGAGGGGTCGAGCGGCGTTTGCGGGGGCATCCGCCCCCGCACGTCTTTTTGAGCAGTGTGTTCTACTCGATGTATCCCAGCGAGCGCAGCCGCTCTTCCGTCGCCGGGTCGAGGGTCACCTTTTCCTGGGGGACGGCGCCTTTGCGAGCCGCGTCCAGCGCGCCCTTCAGCTTCTGGTCCATCTCCCGGCCGAGGGCCGGCTCCCGGCCCGCCAGGTTCTCCCGCTCGCCCGGGTCCTTCGTGATGTCGTAGAGGGATTCCGGGGGAAGCCTTCGGGGGTTGCCGGGATTGGCCCGGATCCACTTCCAGCGATCCGCCCGGGAAGACGACATCACCTGGCCTTCCAGGTTCAGCTCCGAGAGCGCGGGGCTCCCCGCCGCCGTCTCACCGTCGGCCGCCAGCTTGGCCAGGCTTTTCCCCTGCATCCGCTTGCCCCGGGGCAGCCCGGCCGCCTCCAGGAGGGTGGGCGGGACGTCCAGGAGCTCCACCACCCCCCGGTGCGCCTTCCCCGCGTTCGCCCCCTTGGGGAACTTGAGGATGAGGGGCACGCGGACCTGCTCCTCGAACAGGCTCGTTCCGTGCCACCACCCCTCATGCTCGTGGAACTCCTCCCCGTGGTCGGCCAGGAGAACGATGAGGCTGTTGTCGTAAAGGCCGCGGGCCTTGAGGAAGTCCAGGAGGTTCGCGATGTGGGTGTCCAGATACCGCACCTCCTGGGCGTACGCCTTGGCGTAGAGGCCCGCCAGGGAGGGGTCCGGGTTGGGGTTGCGGATGCGGGCGTAAAAACGGCCGTTCAGGGGCCGCTCGAAGTACGGGTCGTGGGGGTCCATGTAGTGGATCATCAGGAAGAAGGGCCGCTGGGCGTTCGCCTCGATCCACCGGAAGGCCTCGCGGTTGACGTCCTCGGCCGGCCAGTAGTATTCCCGCGGGTTCCGTCCGCCGCCCAGAAACCTCTCGTTCACCACGCGCAGCGCCCGGTAGAAGACCAGATGGTCGCCGGTCTCCGGCGCCCGGAAGGGGAGATCGGGCCGGAGATAGCGATAGTCCGTGAACCCCTGCTGAAAATTGAACGTCGGGGAGATGTTGACGTTGTTGGCCAACGCGCCCGTCACGTATCCCGCCGAGGAGAGGATCTCCGCCAGCGTCTCCACCTCCTCCGGCAGCCGGTGCAGCTTGTGGACGGCGCCGTGGGTCGAGGGATACAGGCCCGTCAGGAACGTGGCGAAAGACGGCTTGGTCCACGACGACTGGGAGATCGCGTTGAGGAACAGCGTGCCGTCCCCGGCGAGGCGGTCCATGGCCGGGGTTTCGACGGGGACCGGGCTCAGCCCGCGCAGCCGGGCGTCCGCCGAGACGTGGTCCGCCCGCAGGGTGTCCACGGCGATGAGGATCAAGTTGGGCTTGCCGGGAGGAGCCGGACGTCCCCTCTCCCTGAGCGTGGGGCCGGCGGGCGGCCGCGCGTCCTTCGTGATCAGGTATCCGAATCCCGCGACCAGAACGAAGACGACGACGGCCGGAAGGGGAGAGAGAAGCCTGGGACGGC
>JACPRG010000142.1 GCA_016190025.1 Candidatus Tectimicrobiota bacterium | reverse complement strand
GGGTCGCCGCCGCCAACGCGAGGCAAAGCGGCCTGGCGGGGCGCGTGGGCTTCGTCCGGGCCGACCTGCGGGAGGCGGCGGCGTGGGCGAGGGCGGGATGCTTCGCCGCCGCCGTCATCAACCCTCCCTACCGCAAGGTAGGCACGGGGCGGCTGAGCCCTGACCCCCGCCGGGCCATGGCGCGGCACGAGGTGACGCTGGACCTGTGCGCCTGGCTGGCGGCCGCCCGGCACCTGGTCGCGCCGGGGGGACGGCTGTTTTTCACGCAGTTGGCCGAGCGGGAAGAGGAATCCCTGCGCCAGATGGGGGAGAGAGGCTTCTATTTGCGCAGGGTCCGGCGGGTCCATCCCTCGGAGGGGAAGCCTGCCGCGTCCGTCCTCGTGGAGGCGGCGCGCGGGGGTTCCGGGTCCCGCCCGGAGGATCCCGCCGAGCACCTCCCGCCCCTGATTGTGTACCGGGAGGCCGGGTTGTACACTGAAGAGGTCCGGCGGATGTACGAGAGGTTCGGCGTCGAGGCCCGCGGCGGCCGGGTCGCGCGGGCGGATGAGGTCAGGGGCGGATGATGGAGATCCAGGTGGGAATCGCCCAGATTGGCCCGACGCTCGGCAACCTGGACCGCAACGTGGAGATCTTCCGCAAGGCCGTGAAGGAGGCCGTCGCGCGGGGGACGGAGTTGCTGGTGTTCCCCGAGCTCGGCCTGACGGGGTACTTTTTGAAGGACATGGTCCCGGCGGTGGCCCAGCGCCTGGACTCCAAGATCGTTCAGGAAATCCGCCGGGCGAGCCGCAAGGTGTCCCTCGTCGTCGGCCTGGTGGAGGAATCGCCCGATTACCTGTTCTACAACTCCGTCCTTTACCTGGAGGAGGGGGAGATCCGCCACGTTCACCGGAAGGTCTATCTCCCCACGTACGGGATCTTCGACGAGGAGCGCTACCTGTCCCGGGGAAGGAAGGTCCAGGCCTTCGACACCCGCTTCGGGCGGATGGCCATGCTCGTGTGCGAGGACGCCTGGCACCCCTCCACCGCCTACATCGCCTCCCAGGCGGGGGCGCAGGTCCTGCTGCTTCCGGCCTCCAGCCCCGGCCGCGGCGTCCACCCCAAAGGCGAGCGGCTGGCCATCAGCGAGACGTGGGAGAGCATGAACCGCGTGTACGCGAGCCTCTTCCTCCAGTTCTGCGTGTTCGTGAACCGGGTGGGCTACGAGGACGGCATCAACTTCTGGGGCGGGTCAGAGGTGGTCAGCCCGGCCGGAAAGCAGGTCGCGAAGGCCCCTTACTTCGAGGAGGCTTTCGTGGAGGCGGTCCTGGACCTGTCGGAGGTCCGCCGGGCGCGCATCGCCTCTCCCCTCCTGGGCGACGAGGACCTGGACCTCACCATCCAGGAGCTGCTGCGCCTTCGGCGTCTGCGCGAGGAGGGGGAGGCGTCCGGCGATGTCCGCGATTGACCGCTCCCGCAAGTCCCGTCGCGGACCCCCGCCCCCCGCGGCGTTGGTTGCAGCAAAACGGAGGGGCCGCGTCCGGCCCCCCGCGCAGGCCAACCACATTCCGCCTATCCCTGAGCTCGAGGTCAACGCGCCCCTGGTGGAGCGGCTCCTGGTCGGCTTCATCGAGAACGAGGTGACCAAGGCCGGGTTCTCCCGCGTGGTGATCGGCCTCTCGGGCGGGGTGGATTCCTCGCTGTGCGCCTATCTGGCCGCCAAGGCCCTGGGGCGGGAGAGCGTCACGGGCGTCATCATGCCCTACCGTCTCAGCAGCCCCGAGAGCGTCGAGCACGCGAGGGTGGTGGCCAAGAAGACCGGCGTTCGCTCCATGACGGTGGACATCTCCGACATGGTGGACGCCTACTTCGCCAAGTTCCCCGACATGGACTTCACCCGCAAGGGGAACAAGATGGCCCGCGAGCGGATGACCGTCCTGTACGACCAGTCGGCGGCGCTGGGGGCGCTGGTCCTGGGCACGAGCAACAAGTCGGAGCTTCTTTTGGGCTACGGCACCCTCTACGGCGACATGGCCCACGCCCTGAACCCCCTGGGGGACCTTTACAAGACGCAGGTGTGGCAGATGGCGGCCCACGTGGGCGTGCCGGAGGAGATCGTGGGCAAGGCGGCCAGCGCGGACCTGGTGGTGGGCCAGACGGACGAGGCGGACCTGGGGTTCAAGTACGCCGACGTGGACGTGGTGCTCTATCACCTGGTGGACCTGCGCTACTCGCGCGAGGAGCTGATCCGCAAGGGCTTCCCGGCGGGGTTCGTGGACCGCGTGGCGCGCCTCGTCCAGATGAACCAGTACAAGCGCCGCCTCCCCGTCATCGCCAAGGTCTCCAGCCGCACCATCGACCGGGACTTCCGCTACGCCCGGGACTGGGGAATTTAACCGGGGGATCTCGGGAAAGGCCCGGGGGCTTCATTCCGCGGGCGCCCCGCGGACCCTCGCCGTCCCTGAATCCCCAGCCGGGTTGCCAGGCCCGTCCTCCCAGGCTATATTGAAGTTTACGAACCGCTAGGGGTGGTTTGCTGAGAGCCGGTGCCGGCCGGCAACCCTTTGAACCTGATCGGGGTAATCCCCGCGAAGGGAAGCGGTTGAAACGGGACTTTTCACTTCCATACACCCCGAAGCGCTTCCCGATTCAGCCGCGTGTCCCGGGCGGACAGGCGGTTTTTTCATGGTCCAGGCGGGCGCGTCCATCTCCATCGTCCTGAACGGCGAGAGCCGAGAGGTCCCCGCGGGCCTCACCATCCGCGGGCTGCTGGACCATTTGGGCGTCCGGGGGCCGCACGTGGCGGTGGCGCGGAACGCCGAGCTCGTTCCCCGGTCGGAGTACGACGTCGCGCGCGTGGCGGAGGGCGACCGGATCGAGGTCGTCCACGCCATCGGGGGCGGGGCCGTCTGAGCGGCCCCGGGGCTGAACCTGCGCGGCCCGGCGGGACGGAGCGGGGGAGGAAGACTGAAATGGCATCCACGTATGAATTGGGCGGGAAGACCTTCACCTCCCGGCTGATCGTCGGAAGCGGCAAGTACGAGTCCTTCGAGCAGACCCGGCTCGCCACCGAGGCCAGCGGGGCCGAGATCATCACCGTGGCCATCCGCCGGGTGAACCTGGACTCCTCCAAGGGCGAATCCCTCCTGGACCACATCGACCCGAAGAAGTACACCATCCTGCCGAACTCCGCCGGCTGCTACACGGTGGAGGAGGCCGTTTTGACCTGCCGCCTGGCGCGCGAGCTCCTG
>JACPRG010000138.1 GCA_016190025.1 Candidatus Tectimicrobiota bacterium | reverse complement strand
CCGCTCTGAGCGCCTTCCCCCGGTGGCTGATCGCATCCTTTTCTTCCTCTCCCATTTCGCCAAAGGTCCTGGTCTCTCCCATCGGACAAAAAATGGGGTCGTAGCCGAACCCGCGTGCCCCTCTCGGGTCCCTCACCAATGTTCCCGCGACGGTGCCGACAAAGGTTCTCGCCGCGCCATCGGGAGAGGCAAGCACGATGCAGCAGACGAACTTCGCCCGCCGCTCCCCATCCCGCACGAACCGCATGTCCTCCAAGAGCTTTCCGACGTTTCTGCCGTCGTCCGCGTCCTCACCCGCATACCGCGCGGAGTATACGCCCGGCCCCCCGCCGAGCGCCTCCACCTCGAGGCCAGAATCATCGGCGAGTGCCATCTGCCCGGTATATCGGGCAACCGCGACTGCCTTCTTGACGGCGTTCGCCTCGAATGTCTGGCCGTCTTCAATGACCTCTGGGCACCCTGAAAAATCATCCAGGATCAGGATCGACATGGGAGGGCCCTGAAGAATCCTCCTGACCTCATCGGCCTTCTTTCGGTTTCTTGTCGGCACCACGAGATCCACTACCCGGTCTTCACACGCTGGTGCGCTCTGCCCGCGCTCCTCCAGCTTCCACGTGGGCCCGAATGGCATTCAACCAGGCCTCCAGCTCGGCCGTGAGCCTTTTTGCCAGACGTTCGCGCTGCAGGGCCCGAACCTCAGCCCCCAGGGGGCGCAGGCCCGGGAACAGCGCCAGGAAACCCAGAAGGTCTCGAAACGTCCGCGCGCCCGGCGGCGCCGGCTCCAGGGCCTCAAGGAGGTCCGGCGGAACCTCCAGCGCCTCGTGCTGGGTGACCCGGCACCCCAGCGGAGTGGACTCCACCGTCATCCGGACCTCGAAGGGCGGATCGGTCTCGCCGCGACTCTCGAACAGCCGCGGGGGAACGAACCGCACACACCGGCTCCGGTACTCCAGGATGCGCGTCCCTCTCTGGAACCGGTGGTAGAAGACTGAGCCCTCCCGAACGGGACCCTCCCCCTCCAGCTCCACCCGGATCACCTGGATGTTGGGATTCAAGCGAGCCTTGCGCCGGAGGTCGCTGACGAGGGCGAAGACCTCCGCGGCCGCCGCGCGGATCTCGACCGAGGCGGAGAATTCCAGGCGGTCAAGCATCTGCCGCCCCTCTCCCGCCGACCAGGCCGTGTAGAGAGACGGTCGTGTTAGCTCGGCGGACGACTGGGTCTCGATCACCCCAACGCAGGGTCGCTATCTCCCCTCCTACTTGAGGACCGGCACCGCGAAGAGGATGCCGCCAAACAGGAGGTACGCCAGGATCAGGGTCCACACGACGTTGAAGGCCTGGGCCCCCAGGAAGGCCCCGGCCGGACGGCCACCCTCCATCGAGACCAGCTCGGTGAAGCGCGTCTCCAGGCCGATGCAGGTGAAGGCGAGGGCGAACCACACTGTCCGGAGCCCGGCCAGCATGCCCTTGGTCGCGTTGACGGTCCCCGCGTCCAGCAGGAACGAGAAGACGAACGAGGCGATTAGGAATCCGAGGACGAACTTCGGGAAGCGTTCCCAGATCACCCCGGCGCTCGGCCTTTCACCGGTTTCGGCTCCCTTCTTGAAAGTCCACCAGACCGACAGGATAAAGGCCGCCACGCCGATCAGGACGTTCTGGGAGAACTTGACGATGACGCCGGCTTTCATGGCGGGTTCGCTGATGAGGGCCCCCGCTGCCACCACAGAGCCGCTCGTGTCCAGTGTCCCGCCCAGCCAGGCCCCGCCCACGATGTCGGGAATCCCGAATGCTTTGACCATCCACGGCATGATCACCATCATGGGGACCGCGACGATCAGGACGAGGGAGGTGACGTAGGACAGCTTCTTCTTGTCGCCCTGGATTGCCCCGCAGGCCGCGATGGCCGCAGAGACGCCGCAGATGGAGACCGCGGTGGAGAGCATGACGGCGAACTCATCGTCCACCCTGAGCTTCCTGGAGAGCCAGAAGCAGGCGTACCAGACCACCGACACGACCAGCACCGCCTGGACAATCCCCAAGGCCCCCGCCTGGACGATCTCGAAGAACAGGATCCCGGCTCCCAGGATCACCAGCCCCGTCTTGATATAGTACTCGGTCCTGACCGCCTCCTTGAGCCAGTCGGGAACGCCAAGCGCGTTGCTGATGAACAGGCCGATGACCAGGGCGAAGATCACGTACTCCAGCCCCCAGTAGTTGACGGTGGTATTTCCGGCGATGACCTGGGAGAGCCAGGCCAGGGCATACACCACTGGGAAGCCCAGGATGAACTTGCCGAGGCTCCCGCCCATCAGCGCCATCCCGATGACGGAGAGGATCAGGTAGGCTATCCCAATCACGACGGCCTTCCAGATGTTCTCACCCGAGAAGACCTTGCCCACGAGCGCGCCTGCGTCGCCGCCGATCTTGCCGACGTCGCCTCCTCGCTTCTTGAGCCCGGGGTCCTGAGCCCCCTTCGCCGCGTCCGCCAGCTTCTTGGCGGCGCCCCCGATGGCCGCCCGGTTCCCAGCATCCATGGCCGCCTTGAAGGCCGTCGCCGCCGCAAGAAGGTCCTTCTCGCCCTTTGCCTCGGCGTCCTTGATGAGCTTCTCCACAGCCGGCCTATTCTCGGCCACCGTGGCGGCGAAGCCACTATCCGTCGCCCATCGGAACCTCGGCATCTCGGGCCTGAGGCCGGCGAGGACGAGGGCGATGATGAGGAACCCGAGCCACACAGCCAACCAATCCTCTGTCTTTAACAGGTCCGAAAAACCTCCCTGATTCCCCATGGCTATTCCCCCCTCTTGCAAATGCGACTCCTGAAAACGTCTCCCTCTGGGGGCCTGGACCGATCCCTTCGGCTATAGGCCTGAGCGGTCCCCCCCGCGGGAAGCACATGAGGGATGACCGGTGGTTACCTTGGAAGCTGCTGCCCGAAGGCTCCCCGACCGCCCCGGCGGCTAAGGGACCCGAGGTTTACGCCGGCCGATGGTCGAGTATGACGATCGGTATAGTCCTCAAGCCCAGCCAGAATTGCAAATAAATAGTTCGTAGACCATAGATAAAGGAACCTTTATTCCGCTGCCTGCCACGGCGATCATGTCAAAAGGGATACGGAGGTGCTTCAGTTTCTTGTAGGGGGCCTTCCCGTTAATGGTGAGGAAGTCCCCCCGCCGCGTACCGCGGTCATCCGCGTCCTGGAGGACCTCCTGGAGCTCTCTCCGGACGGCCCCTTGGATCCCGTTGCACCGGCCGGAGATTTCGGACACAACAACCTCGGGAGGCCCGAGCATTCGGTCTCCGCCCCCCTCCGCTCAAGAAGGCAGGGGAATCCGGGGGCGCCGGGGAGGGTCCGACGGGTCGCAACGCACCGTTCCATAGGGCACTGTAGTGGGATCAGGTGCTGCCTCCCGTAGGCTTTAGCAAACTCCAGGAACCGCTGCCCCACGGGGGAGAAATACTTCTGCTTGCGGAAGACGACCTCCATGGGCCTGATGAGGCGCCACCCCTCCACAACCACAGGCAGCAGGATTCCGAGGGCACACTCCCGCTCTACGGCGTACCGGGAGACCACTGCAACTCCCAGGTTCGCCTCCACCGCCTTCTTCACGCCCTCCGTCCCGGGCAGCTGCATGGCGATCCGAAGGGGCACCTCCACCTCCCGCAGCCTCCGCTCCACGAGTTGACGGGTCCTCGAGCCCTGCTCCGGGAGGATAAAGGGCAAGGCCCCCAGGTCCTTCGGGGTCACGTTGCCGGTGCAGGCAATAGGATGGGACGGCGAGGCGATGAGCACGAGTTCGTCGGTGCAGATCGGCTCCGCGGTGAAGCGTCGGTCCTCCACGGGACCGCCCAGGAACCCCATATCGAGGACGTTCTGGAGGAGCTTCTCGAGGATCTGATCGGTGGTCCCGATGTGGAGCATGACCTCCGTGTCCGGGGACAGATCCTTGTACGCCCGGATGACACGCGGCAGGACGTACATCCCCCCTGTGGTGCCGGCTCCAAGGATAAGCTTCCCCCTCGTCCCGTCGCGGAGCTCACTGATGGCCCGCTCGGCCTCATCCTTGGCGTGCAGGATCGAGACGGCACAGCGAGAAAGGACCTCGCCAGCCTGGGTTAACCTGAGTTTCGACCCACCCCGCTGAAAAAGGGGAAGGCCGAGTTCCTTTTCCAGCGCCTTGAGCTGCAGGCTGACCGCCGGCTGGCTCAGGAGAAGATCCGCCGCCGCCGCAGTGATACTTCGACGCTGGGCCACCGCGTAGAAGATCCGAAGATGATGGAGGTTCATGGACCGGTATCCCTCCAAGGGATGTGTTCTTCTTCCCTGTGGACGAGAGTGCAGGCGTGGCAGCCGATGCACGTCCGATGATCAATGACGAAGTCGTGCCGCACGCCGCTTTCTTTAGCGAAGACGCGCCACGACGTCAATCCATATCCGGACCGCCACCAGGGCGGTGAGGGTGGTCAGCAGCCCCCGCAGGGTCTGGATGCGAACGCGGCGGCTGGCCCACTCCCCGAGCTGGGCCCCGGGGACCGCTCCCAGGACGAGCGCCACGGCCGGACCCAAGGGGATCTGGCCTGTGACCAGCTTCCCGAGGAAGCCTGCCGCCGCGGTCCAGATGGTGATGGCCAGCGAGCTCCCGATGGTGATCCGGGTGGGGACCTTCAGCACCGTGATGAGCAGCGGGACCAGCAGAAAGGCGCCTCCCGCCCCCACTAGGCCGGCCATCGTTCCCACGCTGAAACCGACGAGGACGGCGAAGGGTCTGGAGAGGATCAATCCGTTTGCCTTCGTGGACCCGTCGGGCTCACCCTCCGGCGGCGCCACCCACATCAGCACCGCGCCCAGGGTGGCCATCAGGGCGAAGGTCAGGAGCAACGCCCATGAGGGAACCCAGCGCGAACTGACCCCCCCCAGCAGGGATCCCACGGCTGCCGAGGCGCCGGCAGTGACGGCCAGCGCTCGGTGGACTGTCCCGCGCACGCCGTGGGCGACAGCGCCAGAGATAGCAGCGAAAAAGACCTGGACCATGCTGATGGCGGCCACCACCTTCATGTCCAGAGCGCCGAGTCCCGACCAGCCCGGCACGTACAGCAAGAGGGGGATCATGATGATGGCGCCACCGACACCCAGCAGTCCCGCGATGAAGGCGCCCACGAACCCCAGCGCGGCCAGGGTGGAGGCCAGGGCCGTGCTCACACCACTGCCTCTGCCGGCATCCGGGCCTCGGCCCGCAGGCCCCGGAGGATCTCACGGAGATACGCGCGGCGGGCCCGGCTCGCCTCGCGGGTGTAGAGGCGTTCGTGGAGCGCGGCCACCCCGGCCTCCACCGTCTCGGCGGTCATCCCCCGGGGCTCGTGGATGGCGTCGTAATAGGTGCAGCGATCCCAGTACGCCTCCTCCGGCAGCCGTCCCTCCGCGCGCAGGCGCTCGGTCATCCCTGTCCGGGGCAGCGGCGTGGCGATGGTGACCTGGGGGAAGACATTCGTTCGCCGGCAGAACGCGGCGATCCGATCGAACGTCTCCGGCGTGTCGTCGTCGAAGCCAACGATGAAGGCCCCCAGCACGGCGATGCCATGCTCCTGGATGCGGCGCACCCCGGCCTCGTAGCCGCCGCACATTTTTGCCTTGAAGGCGTCCACCGTCTTCAGGGTATCCTCGGAGAGGCTCTCCAGGCCCACCAGGATCATGATGCACCCGCTCTCACGGATCTGAGCGAGCAACGGGGGATCCTGGGCGTTGCCGATGTCCGATTGGGCCTTGTAGCGGATGCGCAGTGGCGTGAGGG
>JACPRG010000140.1 GCA_016190025.1 Candidatus Tectimicrobiota bacterium | reverse complement strand
CCACCGCGCGACCTGATCTCTCCATCCATCACCGTGATCGGACCGTGAACGATCTCGGGCGCGTCCAGGTCAAAGTTGCGGGCCACGATCATGAAGCGCGTGGTTTCTCCCGCCGAATGAGGCGCGCACGCGAAGAAGAAGACCTGGGCCTTGTCCTCCGGCATTTTCATCCACTGGAGGATGGAGAAAGGGCGCGTCAGGCGGTAACTGCGGCGATACGGGTCCGGATGCGCGGAATCGGTGGAGAAGTGCGCTTCGAACCAGAGGTCCTCCTCGTCCCGCCTCACGACGACCCTCGGCGCCAGGGGCTTGTCCCGATCTCCCAGAATCCCTTCGTGGATCCACGGAAAATGAGCGAAATCCACGAAGTTTTCGACGGCTCGGGCGGCGCTGCATTGCCACGGCTTCCGCTGGCGGAAGAAGATGCGGTAACTGGGGTCCTCCAACTCGGGAACGTCGGGGACGGGCGCCCGAGGCTTTTCGGCCAGGCAGACCCAGATGAGACCGTACCGCTCCGCGGCATGATAAAGGGTCAGGCAGGCCTTCTTGGGGATGGGATGCTCCGAAGGGAGTGAGGGGATGCGGATGCACTTGCCGTCCGCATCGTAAGCCCACCCATGATAGGCACAGACAACCGTCTCCCCCTCCACCCATCCCAGGGAGATAGGGGTCCCGCGGTGAATGCAAAGGTCATGAAACGCCCGCACCTCGCCGCTTCCCATCCGGCAGACCACCACGCGCTCATCCAGGAGTCGGACGGCCAGCGGCCGCCCATCCACGTCTTCGGAAAGGGCCACGGGATGCCAGTACTCAGCCAGCGCGGGCCACAGGACGCTTTCCCGCATCCTCTCGTCTCCAAGATTCGTGCGAGGCATCACCCCAATTCAGCCGAGAGGACGGCCCTCCCCCAGAGGGAAAAGGGCTCTCCATGGCGGAACTCTCCGTTTCCACTCGCAACGGGAGCGGAGGCGGTCGCCACTCCCCTCATCGATGAAAATCATCCGAGGGGAATTTCCCATCTCTCCCCTTGATGGGACCGTACCCGGCACTGTGGAGATGAAACCCATTACACGCCCCCGCGCCCGGCCTGTCAAGGACGATCTAGAAAGCTGCTGAAAAACTCTGCCAAGGAAGCCGTGCAGAGGCCGATTGGGCTGCTTCGCCTGTCATTCCGAACAAAGGGAGGAAGCTACGAAGGGGAACGGTTCTTCCTTGACACCGCTGTCACCCTGAGCGGAGCGAAGGGTCTCTCGAAAGGAGGAGATTCTTCGCTGCGCTTTCAGAGATGACATGGAGGGCCAATGCGCGGGCCCAAAAGAGGACTCTTTCGGCTTTGCGCCGGGCGCGCGATGGTGACCCTCCGGGCTACGACCGCCTGGTTTCAGGAATTTAACAGTTTTCACTCAGGGATTTCCCGCATGGTTTCATCTATCCATTGGCGGTAAGTTTACCTTAGAACACGAGCATCCGAAAGGAAGTGAGGTCAATGAAGAGGTTGATCATCATCTTGACGGCGTTTTGGACAATGGCCCCGATCTCCGGAGCGCACTCCGCTCATTTCAATCGCGGTGGGGTCAATGAAACACCTGTGAAGTGGAGCAAACGAACTGGGCTCCCGCCTAGATGTTGTGGAATAAATGATTGCTTGCTGAGAAGGGTGCGGTTGATCCAAAGTAATGCAAAGGAGAGTAGAGTGGTCGTCGACAAGGTTGAGATCATTTTGCCGTCCTCCAATGTGTTCAGTTCGGCGGACGGCAGGGGCAGGTGGTGCGCGAAGGACATCTCGGCGCCCATCTCTCGAGAGAACACCCGATGTGTAGGTCTGCCTCCGCCGCTACTGGTCGAACACTAGCAGGTCGCGGCTTCCAGCGGTCGCGGGGTCCAAATACCCGCTTCGAGTCAACCCTCCGTTTCCTGAGATCCCTATCAACGGGGCGATAAGAGCCGGGGCGGGGTTAGCAATCAGCGGCCCTCGCGTCCTGTTCGATTTCGTTCATTGATCAATGTCCTTATAGGGATTCCCCGAACGGTTCAAGGACGACAGGGCACCCCAGCGCGTGCAGTCGCGATTTGGTAGGCCCAGGCCGGGCATCCTGCCCGGCGGCACCCCGGCGGCGGGTGGTAGGGCGGCCATCTTGGCCGCCCGCGAGAGGCCCCCGCTTTCGCGGGGGCAGGCTTGCCCCCGACTTAATCGGGGGGCTGGAAGCCCGCCCGAGCGAATGCCCGCCCCACCAGCGGAAATCGCGGGGAGGGGGCACCGTGCTTTGAGGTCTGTGACCTCCCGGCGTCTCGCGCGGCCTGGTTTTGTAGGGGCGGGTCCCCAGCCTGTCCTCTGCGAAGGCAGGAGGTCCCAGCCCGGCCCGGCCGCACAGGAACCTCCTCATCCCGATTTGTCCACGCCCCGATCTCCACTCGGCTTGAGGTCTGTGACCCCCAAAGGGACTCGCTCAGAGCGGGGCTACGATATGGCAGCGAATTCTTCAACCAAGCACTCGCCCAAACCCTTCCCTCCCTAAAAAGTGCTACAATTCTAGGAGGTATGTCAGGGTTCACGCGAGGCCCGCAGCGAGAGGCTGTATCCAGCAGTCGTGGTTGGTCGAAGAGAGCGCTTCCTCCGGGAAGGCGAAGTTGCGCAACTCGATATCACCCTTGACTCGATTTCACCCTTGCCGGGGACAAAAATGAAAGACCTGAGGACCTATCTGGACGCGGTGCGGGACGAGGTCCTGCACATCCGCAAAGAAGTAGACCCCATCACCCAGATGGGGGCCCTGTGTTCGGAAAGCGAGCGGCCCATCCTGTTCGAGAACGTCAAGGGATATCCCGGCTGGCGGGTGTGCGACCGGCTCATCAGCAACCGGAAGCTGCTGGCGGCGGCCCTGGGGGTGGAGCCCAAACGCGTCGTGCCCGAGGTGGCCAGGCGCCTCGCGCAGGGCCCCGGGGAGACCCACCGCGTCGAGACCGCCCCGTGCAAAGAGGTGATCTGGTTGGGGAAGGAGGCGGACCTGTTCCGGCTCCCCATCGCCGTTCACAGCAAGGGGGACGGAGGGCGGTACATCGGGAGCGGGGTCCACGTCACCCGGGACCCGGACACGGGCGTCCAGAACGAGTGCATCCTGCGCAATCAGATCCGGGAAAGTCACCACACCGGCTTCATGATGGCCCGGCGGCACAGCTTCGAGCACTACAAGAAATACCAGGCCCGGAGAGAGCCCATGCCGATGGCCGTCGTCATCGGCCTGCACCCGGCCTACGAGATTGCGGCGGTTTACAGCGGACGCCACACGGGCTGCGACGAATTCGCCCTGGCGGGCTCGCTGCTCGGGGAGCCGGTCGAGCTGGTCCGGTGCGAAACGTCGGACATCTGGGTCCCCGCCGGCGCCGAGATCGTCATCGAGGGGGAGGTGCCACCCGGGGTGTTCGAGGAGGAGGGGCCCTTCGGGGAGTTCACGGGATACATGGGGAAGGCCGGAAAGCGCCCCGTCTGGGACGTGAAGGCTATCACCCTGCGCAAGAACGCCATCTATCGGCACCTGAACGCGAGCCAGTTCACCGATCACCAGGTTCTGGGGGCGGTCTCCAACGAGGCCGAGCTCTACATGAACCTGAGCCGGGTCTACGGGAACACTGAGATCCTGGACGTGTTCATCCCGCCCTGGGCGCGCTTCACGGCCCTTGTCCAGATGACCCCCCTCTACGAAGGGCACGCCAAGGCCGTCCTGATGGCCGCTCTTTCCATGAACATGCACCAGAAGGAGGTCATCGTCGTCGACGAGGACGTGAACATTCACGACATGCGGGAGGTCATCTGGGCCCTGTCCATGCGGGTCAACCCCGCCACCGACGTCCTCATCATCCAGGGGACCCGAGGGCACCACCTGGATCTGATCTGCCCCGAGGTCCGCCATTTCCCGGAAGACCCCCTGGTGAACGGAGCCCTCGGGATCGACGCCACCAAGCCGCCCCTCTCCAAGCCCGAGGCCCGCAGGCGCTTCGAGATCGTCCGGCCCACGGGCCACGGGAAGGTGTTCCTCAAGGACTTCATCGACAACTGACGCTCCGTGGAACGGTCCCAATTCCCGAGGGGGGGAAGCATGGATACCCAGGCGAAGAGCGTGAAAGAGCTCAAGTGGGTCGGGAAAAACGTGACCCGCGAGGACGGGGCGGAAAAGGCGACGGGCAAGGGGATCTTCGCCACGGACATGTCCCTGCCCCACATGCTGCACGGCAGATACTCCCGCAGCAAGACGGCCCACGCCAGAATCCTGCACATCGACGCGTCGAAGGCCCTCAAGGTCCCCGGGGTGAAGGCCGTCATCACTTCCGAGGATTGCCCGAAGGACGGGGCCGGAAATCTTCGCGCCTTCGGACCTTACATCCAGGACCACATCATTCTGGCGCACAAGAAAGTCCGGTACATCGGCGAAGCGGTCGCGGCGGTCGCGGCGACCGACGAGGACGCGGCGGAAGAGGCCGCCGACCTGATCCGCGTCGATTACGAGGAGCTGCCCGCCGTCTTCGACCCGGTCGAGGCGATGAGCTCCGGCGCGCCCATCCTCCATGAGAACCTGGAGCAGTATGGGGGCGTCCCCGGCTTCAAGCCCATTCGCTTCGGGAACGTAGCCTGTCAGATCAAGCTGCTCAAGGGCGACCCGGACAAGGCGTTCCAGGAAGCCGACTGCGTCCTGGAACAAAAGTTCCGGACAGTGACCCACCACCAGTGCTACCTGGAACCCCACGCCGCGCTGGCTCAGGTGGACGCGAAGGGAAGGGCCACCGTCTGGACGAGCACACAGACGGTCTCCGAGGTCCGCCGGGGACTGATGGAGACCCTGGGGCTTCCCGCCAGCCAGATCCGGGCCATCGCGCCGTTCATCGGAGGGGGGTTCGGCGGAAAGCTGGACATTTGCGTCGAGCCCCACGCGGTCCTCCTGGCCCGGAAGACGGACCGCCCCGTGAAGATCGTCCTGACCCGAGAGGAGGAGTTCATCTCGGGCCACCCGAGGCACCCTTTCCTGCTGGAGTACAAGACCGGCGCCAAGAAGGACGGCCGGATCATCGCCCGAGAGGCCAGGTTCATCGTGGACTCTGGGGCGTACGCCACCCACGGGCCGGGCGTGATGGGCGCGGCGATCACCCACGGCCGGGGCCCCTACGCGATCCCGAACGTCCGCATCGAGGCGAGCCTCGTCTACACCAACAAGCTGCCGTTCGGAGGATACCGCGGGTACGGCAGCCCCCAGACCCACTTCGCCGGCGAATCCCAGATGGACGACCTGGCAAAAGAGCTGGGGATGGACCCCATCGGGCTGCGGATGAAGAACGCCATCACCGAGGGGCAGCGCCTCGCGACGGGCCAGCCCCTTCGCCACACCGCCTACAAAGAGACGCTGCGCCGGGCGGCGGAGAGCGCCGGCTGGGACTGGGAGAACCGCAAGAGGCCCGTGCGGAAACCTCAAGACCGCCGGAAGAAGACGGGCTTCGGCGTGGCCTCGAACCAGCACGTCAGCGCCATTTTCGCGTCGGGGGCCATCCTCAAGATGGAAGCGGACGGGGCCGTCACGGTCCTGACGGGAGGCACGGAGGTGGGCGCCGGACAGAGGACCGTCCTGTCCCAGATCGCCGCCGAGGCCCTGAGCGTCCCCTACGAGAAGGTCTCCATCGTGATGTCGGACACCCTCACCACGCCGTACGACTGGTCAACTGACGCGAGCCGGACCACGTACAACATCGGCAACGCCATCCTGCGGGCTGCCGCCGAGGTCAAGGAAAAACTTCTGGAGATCGCGGCCGCAATGCTGGAGGCCGACCCGAAAGACCTCGAGATGGAGAGCGGGGAGGTTTACGTCCGCAGCGCGCCAGACCGCCGGGCCACGTACCACGACGTGGTCATGTACGGCCTGTACGTGGGCGGCGGGGTCATCCTGGGAAAGGGCTCATTCTTCGATCCTCCCGCGTACGAGCGCCCGAAGGACACGCAGGTCGAGGGATGGCGCTTCGTCCCGATTCCCGCGTTCAGTTACGGCACGCAGATCGCCGAGGTGGAGGTGGACACCGAGACCGGCCGCGTGGAGGTGACCCGCCTGCACTCCGCCTGCGACGTGGGAAAGGCCATCAGCCCCGCGGGGTGCGAGGGACAGATCGAGGGAGCGGTCTCCATGAGCGTCGGCTGGATCCTTTCGGAGGAGATGGTGTTCGAGGGCGGCGCCGTCGCCAACCCGACCTTTCTCGACTACAAGGTCCCCACCACCCTGGACGTGCCCAAGGTCCATCCGCTCCTCGTGGAAGAGCCGGACCCCACGGGACCCTTCGGGGCCAAGGGGATCGGCGAGCCCCCCCTGGTGCCGACGGCGGCGGCGGTGGCCAACGCCATTCGCGACGCCATCGGGGTCCGGATCTGCGAGATGCCTTTCTCGCCGGACCGCGTCCTGGCCGCCCTCCGGAAAAACAGCCGTTTGTGACGACAGGGGCGACTTGCGCGCGGGCCTTCGCCGCGGAGGGCGCCCAGGCGCCTCGGGGAGTCCGCAACCCCGGCGGCGTATCGGGCTTCGCCCGAGCCCTCAAGCGGGTTGAATTTGAAAGTTCAACTCGAGCCCAGCAGGGTCTCCAGGACGTCCAGGTAGATCTCCGCGCCCCGGATCACGTCCTCCACGCTCACCACCTCAGCGTCGGTGTGAGCGAGGGCCATGTCGCCCGGCCCGAGACAGATGGCGTCGCACCCGCGGACGAAGAAGTACCCGGCGTCCAGGGCGGCGTTCATGTAGTAGGGCTTCGAGACCCTCCGGCGGCGCGCCACGGCGGCATCCGCGGCGGCCGGCAGGGGAGCGCCGGGCCCGACCTTGTTGGCGTACTGAAACTTCCCGCCCCTGACCTCGATCCCCGCGGGCGACACGTCCCCCAGGGCCTCCCGGATGGCCTCCACGGCCGGTCCGGGCTCCTCCCCGGGGAGGAGCCTTCGGTCCAGCATCATCTCAACCCGGTCGGGGATCGTGTGGCTGGCCTTGGGGAAGGTCTCGGCCTTCGTGGCCACCAGCGTGACGGGGCCGAGGTGGGGGTCCGGCGGCGGGAGCCGCACGTCCTTCAGGCGCGAGAGGCAGACGGACGCGGCCTCCAGGGCGTTGACGCCCAGGTGAGGCGCGCTGCTGTGGCAGGACCGGCCGGTGATCCGGACCCCCACGTCCACGCGCCCCTTGTTCCCCAGGCAGACCTCGTTCCCGGTCCCCATGACGACGACGGCGTCGCCCGGGACGATCTCCCGCTTTGCCCCGGCCGCCTCCTCGAAAAAAGCCGTGACGGCCTCGTGGCTCCCCGTCTCGCCGGCCGTGCTCACCAGGAGGAGAAAGGGCCTTTTCAGGCTCTTGGGGCGGCCCGCGACGAAGGCGCGCACGGCCTCCACCGCCGCGGCCAGGGCCCCGACCTGCTCGCACGTCCCTCTGCCCCACAGACAGGTCCCCCGCTGGCCGTAGGGCGCGCCGTCCACCTCCTTGGGGACATAGGGGTCCGGCATGGATTCCGCCGGGAAGTTTCCCGCGTAGGCGCAGAAGACCAGCGTCTTCTCTCCGGCTCGGCCGCCCGAAAGCCACCAGCCGAGGCTTCCGACCGAGTCGGAAAAGACCCGGTCGAAGGCGGCCTCCGGGAGCTCCGGGCGCACGGCGTCCTGGATGAATCCCCGGACCCGCTCCATCTCCGGCTGGGGACTGGGATAGGCGATGAGTCCCTTGAGGGTCTCGACCGCCCG
This sequence comes from Candidatus Tectimicrobiota bacterium, assembly GCA_016190025.1. The sequence goes on along the minus strand of JACPRG010000140.1, from coordinate 2,780 downwards.
CCCCTCGTCAATCGATGCGCCCAAGGCTCGCGATCCCTCCCTCAGACTCCGACGGCGTAGCCGTTCCTTCGGAAATCCGCCCCCGCGAAGATCGTCCCGGTGGCCGAATCCCGCACGACCACCTTGGCCGACCCGAACACGAGGACGCCCTCCCCCGCCACCTCGAACCGGTGCCCCATGGCGGCGAGGCGGTCGCGGACATCCCCTCCGATGCCCGCCTCCAGCATCCGGTTGCCCTTCGCGTCGGCGGTCCAGCGGGGGGCCTCGACGGCCGCCTGGGCGTCCATGCCGAAATCCACCAGATTGGCGGCCACCTGCACGAGCGTCACCGTCTGCGCCGCCGCCCCCGGCGTGCCCAGGGCGATCGCCGGCTCTCCCCCTTTCGCCGCCAGGGCGGGGCTCAGCGTATGGGCCGGCCGCTTTCCCGGCGCGAGCTCGTTGGGGTGCCCCGGCTCCAGGGTGAAGCCCGAGAGCCGGTTGTTCATGAGGATTCCCGTCCCCTTGGGGATGAAGCCGGAGCCGAACGGATGGAAAACGCTCAGGATGTGGGAGACGGCGTTTCCTTCCGCGTCCATGGCGGCCACGCAGGAGGTGCCCCCGCGGGGCTCGCCCGAAGCGGGTCCGCCCGCACGGGTCGGGTCGATGCGCGCCCGCAGCGCCTCCGCCTTCTCCCGGGACAAGAGCTCCCCCAGCGGGACGTCCACGAACTCGGGGTCCGCGATGTGGGGACGGCCCGCCGCGAAGCAGACGCGCTGGGTCTCCATCAGGGTGTGGAGCGCCCGGGCGCTGTTGTGCCCCATCCCGGCCAGGTCCAGGCCGTCCAGCACCCGGAGCTGCATGAGCATCAGCACGCCCCAGGAGTTGGGCGGCATTTGATAGAACGTGAGGTCCCGGTAAGGGACGCTCAAGGGCTCCACCACCCGGCAGGAATAGGCGGCGAAATCCTCCTCGGAGAAATGCCCCCCGGCCGCGCGGACCCCCTCGGCCAGCCTCTTCGCCACCGGGCCCAGGTAGTAGGCGTCCCGGCCCCCCTCAGCGACGGCCCGGAGCGCCTCCGCAAGCTCCGGCTGGCGTATCACGCTCCCGACGGGAGGGACCTTCCCCCCCGGCAGGAACGCCCGGCTGTCCCCGCCGCCCTGATCGAGCGTCGCCCGGTTCCGGCCGAGCCACTCCACGAGCCTCGGGTGGACCGGGAAGCCCTCCTCGGCGTAGGCGATGGCGGGCGCGAGCGCCTCGGCCAGGCCCTTCGTCCCGTGGTCCGAGAGGGCCACGGCCCAGCCGTCCACGACGCCGGGGACGGTCGAGCACCCGGGCCCGGCCTGCGGGATGCCGCCGGGAAACACCTCTTTGCGGGCCGCCGCCGGGGCCGGCCCGGAGGCGTTGATCCCGACGACCCGGCCCCCCCGCGCAATCAGTGTGAAGCCGTCGCCTCCCACGCTGCAGGCCTGGGGGTGGACAACGGTCAGGACCGCGGCGGCGGCCACAGCCGCATCGACGGCGTTGCCCTCCTCGGCGAGAATCCGCGCTCCGGCCGCGGCGGCCAGCGGGTCCCCGGCCGCCACCGCGCCGCGGCGGCAAACCACGACGGGTCGCATCGGGCTCATGATAGCGATCCCTCAAAAGTCAAAGGCCCGGACGAGCGGCGGGCGGGCTTTCCCCCCGCTCTTCCGCGGGCGGTAAGCCCGAACGGCGAAGGGGTCCGACCCGGGTCTCAACAATGGGCGTATTTCCGCTGGAACTCCTTTTCCGCCCGGTCCGCCCACTGCCAGAGATCGAAGCCCTCCGAAGGATCACCCGCGGCCAGGGGGAAGGGGTTGAGGCCCTTGTCTCCATAGTCGGCGATCATCTCGTGGGCCGCGCAGATGAAGTAGTAGGCGTCCTGCCGCGTCACCGCCGCCGGCTTGGAAACGGTCTTGGCGGACACGTCCGCGTCCATCATCAGGCTCCTCAGGCGGGTCTTCAGGATCTCCTGCCGGCCGCGCGTCCGGACGAGGCGGGTGACCATGTCCACGACGTGCGCCCACTCCTTGGGGTTCTCGATCTGGGCGTAAGGGGCCGCCTGGAAGGCGGTCGTCTGTCTCTCCCGGTGCTCGGCCAGGCAGGATTCGAGGTGGGCCAGAGCGTCGTCCAGGTCTTCCTTCTTCCGCAAGATGATGAAGGGCCGGCGCATTTCCTGGAGCCTGGCCATCTCTTCCATCGCCGACATGGCCAGGAACTGGGCGGAGGGGTAAGAGCCCCGCTCGAAAAGAAACACCGCATCCCCGACCAGCCGCTTGGCGTTGCCGATCATCCCGCGAAAAAGGCCCCTCAGAAATCCTTCCAAATCCGGCGGAATTTCATACATCGGCGGTTCCCCCCCTGGCTGAGCCCAACTTCCCCCGGGCGCGGCCCCGTCCACAACCCAAGGCGGGCAAAGCCCACAGGAACTGCCCATCGGCGCGCGACCGGGATTTTCAGATCCGCTTCGGAGTCCGGGGTCCCGCACCCGTGGTGGAACCCCAGTCCAGCGAAGTGTACCGGCGGCGGACCTGATTGTCCAATGGCCGCGCATCGCTTTCCGGGAAAAAGCGGGGGGTTGGTGATCTATTTTGGAATCTCGCCTTGAGCGGATTTTCCTGAAAGGGGGTAGCCCCGATCTTGGGTAGGGGCGCAGCATGCTGCGCCCCTACGGATGGGAACAAGCGGAGATCGTGGAACCCCAATTCATCTTTTTCATCCTGGGGCGCGCCCGCTGGGCTAAGCTATCCGTTCAACCCCTCAAGAGGAGCGGACACCCATGT
>JACPRG010000014.1 GCA_016190025.1 Candidatus Tectimicrobiota bacterium | reverse complement strand
GCCTGAAGCCGACCTACGGCCGGGTCTCCCGGTTCGGGCTGGTGGCCTTCGCCTCCTCCCTGGACCAGATCGGCCCCATGACGCGGGACGCCCGCGACGCCGCCCTCCTGATGAACGTCATCGGGGGAAGGGACCTGCTGGACTCGACCTCCGCCGACGTGCCCGTCTCCGACTTCACGGCGGCCTTGACCGGCGACGTCCGGGGCCTGCGCATCGGGCTCCCCCGGGAATACCACGCCGAGGGCATGGAGGCCGACGTGGAGGCCCGGATCCGGGAGGCCGTCGGCCTTCTCCGGGAGATGGGCGCCGAGACCCGGGAGATCTCCCTTCCCTCCACCGCGTACGCCGTGGCCACCTACTACATCATCGCCCCGGCGGAGGCCTCCAGCAACCTGGCGCGCTACGACGGGGTCCGGTACGGCCACCGGGCGGCGCGGCCGGCCGACCTTCTGGAGATGTACAAGGAGACGCGCGCCGAGGGCTTCGGCAACGAGGTGAGGCGGCGGATCATGCTGGGGACCTACGCCCTGAGCTCCGGCTACTACGACGCCTACTACCTGAAGGCCCTCAAGGTCCGCGCCCTGATCCGGGAGGAGTTCAACCGCGCCTTTCGGGAGGTGGACGTCGTGCTGACGGCGACCGCCCCCACTCCGGCCTTCCGGATCGGCGAGCGGATGAGCGACCCGCTGACGATGTATCTCTCGGACGTCTTCACGATCCCCTGCAACATGGCGGGCATTCCGGGGATCAGCATCCCGTGCGGGTTCACGTCGGCGGGCCTCCCCGTGGGGCTCCAGCTCCTGGGCCGGCCCTTCGACGAGGAGACCCTGCTCCGGGCGGCGGACGCCTACCAGCGCGAGACCGATTTTCACCGCAGACACCCGGCCTTGTAAGGGCCGCGCGGAAGGAATGGGGATGGAGTACGAAACCGTCATCGGCTTGGAGGTCCACGCCCAGCTCAAGACCCGCTCCAAGATCTTCTGCGGCTGCAGCACGGCGTTCGGGGCGCCCCCCAACTCCCAGACCTGTCCCATCTGCCTGGGGATGCCGGGGGTTCTGCCGGTCGTCAACAAGCGGGCCGTGGAGTTCCTGCTGCGCCTGGCCATCGCCTGCGGGTCCGAGGTGGCCTCTCACAGCCGGTTCGCCCGGAAGAACTACTTCTACCCGGATCTCCCCAAGGCGTATCAGATCTCCCAGTACGAGCTCCCCCTGGCGACGGGCGGGCGCGTGGACATCGAGGCGGACGGGGAGGCCAGGTCCATCCGCCTCGTCCGCATCCACATCGAGGAGGACGCGGGCAAGCTCATCCACGGGGAGAACCTGGGCGACCCCGACTCCAGCTACGTGGACCTGAACCGGGCGGGCACGCCACTTCTGGAGATCGTCAGCGAACCCGACCTCCGGAGCCCCGCCGAGGCCCGGGAGTACATGCAGAAGCTCCGGACCCTGGTCCAGTACCTGGACATCTGCGACGGCAACATGGAGGAGGGAAGCCTGCGGTGTGACGCCAACATCTCCGTCCGCCCCGCCGGCAGCCAAGAGCTGGGAACCAAGACCGAGCTGAAGAACCTGAACTCCTTCCGCTTCCTCCAGAAGGCCATCGAGTATGAGCGGGACCGGCAGATCCGCGTGCTGGAAAAGGGGGGCAAAGTCGTCCAGGAGACCCGCCTCTGGGACCAGGCCCAGGGCGTCACCCAGTCCATGCGGACCAAGGAGTACGCCCACGACTACCGGTATTTTCCCGACCCCGACCTCGTCCCGCTGGTCATCGAGAAGGAGTGGCTGGAGGAGGTCCGGGCGAGCCTCCCGGAGCTCCCCGACGCCAAGGGGAGGCGCTTCGTCGCCCAGTACGGCATTCCGGCCTACAACGCCAAGGTGCTCACCACCAGCCGCGATCTCGCCGATTACTACGAGCGGGCCGTCCGGGCGGGGGGCTCCCCCAAGGTCGTCAGCAACTGGGTGATGGGCGACCTCCTGGGGGCCCTGAACGCGGCGAAACGAGAGGCGGCCGACTCCCCCGTCCTGCCGGAAAGCCTGGCTGGACTGGTCCGGCTCATCGAGGACGGGACCATCACCGGGAAGATCGCCAAGACGGTGTTCGAGGAGATGTTCCGCACCGGCAAGGAGGCCGCGGCCATCGTGAAGGAGCAGGGCCTGACGCAGATCACCGACGCGGGGCCCCTGGCGGCGGCGGCGGATGAGGTCCTGTCGGCGCACCCCAAAGAGGTCGCGGATTACAAAGGCGGAAAGACGAAGCTTTTGGGTTTTTTCGTGGGCCAGGTGATGAAGGCGACGCAAGGCAAGGGGAACCCCCAGGCCGTCCAGGAGATCCTGAAGAAGAAGCTGTCCGAGTGAGCGAAATTTGCGTGGCTTCACTGAACGGAGTCAGAGTCGCGTAGCCGCGGGTTCCGCTCGCGGTGAGTGACCCTTCGCTCAGATCCGGGCCGCGACGTTCCTCAACCCGGAAGGGGACGACCCGCTAGACCGTGGAGGCAGAGCCATGGCGAGTCCCGTGAGAGTGGCGAGCGTGGGCATCGGCTGGTGGTCGGGCGTGCTGGCCGACGCTGTCCAGAAGACCGACGCCCTGCGGATCGCGACGTGCTTCACCCGCAACCCCAAGAAGCGATCCGACTTCGCGAAGAAATACGGCTGCCGCGAGGCGGAGAGCTATGAGGCCGCCCTCTCCGACCCCGAGGTGGAGGGAGTCCTTCTGACCACCCCCCACTCGGCCCACCGGGCGCAGATCGAGGCCGCCGCCAAGGCCAAAAAGCACGTCTTCGTGGAAAAGCCCCTGGCCCACACGGTCGCAGACGCGAAAGCGGCGGCCGCGGCCTGCAAGAAAGCGGGGGTCGTCCTCTCGGTCGGGCACAGCCGGCGCCGCCAGGAGGGGGCGCGCAAGCTCAAGGCGCTGATCGGGGAAGGGGCTCTCGGGCGGGTCATCACGGCCGAGGCCAACCTCTCCTACGGCATGGGCCTGACGCTGGACGAAAGCAAGTGGCGCGCAAGCCGCACCGAGAGCCCGGGGGGACCCCTGACAAGCCTGGGCATCCATCACCTGGACACCCTGGCGTACCTGCTGGGGCCGATCCAGCGCATCTCGGCGTTCTCCAAGCGTCTCGCGGCCCCGGTGGACATTGACGACGCGGTCACGGCGATCCTGGAGTTCGATTCGGGCGCCCTGGGGTACCTGGGATCCAACTTCGCGACGCCCAGGATCGGGTACGTGAACCTCTACGGCACAGAGGCCAACGCCTACTGCGAGGCCGAAGGGACGCGGCTCTCCCTGCAGAAGAAAGGGGGCGAGGAGCGGGCGCCCGTGGAACTGGGCCGGCACGTGGACATCATTCTGGAGGAGATGGAGGAGTTCGGCCGGTGCGTCCGGACGGGGGCGCGGCCGGAGGTGGCCGGGGAGGAGGGCGTCCGGGCCATCGCCGCCGTGGAGGCCGTCGTCCGTTCCGCAACGGAAGGAAGGACCATCGAACTGGCGGAGCTCCTCTGAGGCGTAGCCGGGGAATTCCTTTTTCTTCGGGGACGGCTTTCTCCAGGGACGACAACTGGGACTGGACTTCCCCGCCATCCCACAAGATCCGGCCCATAAGACCCAGCGGAGACCCCCATCCTGAGAACTGAGCGCTTCTACTACGGATGGGTGGTGGTGGGCGTCTGCCTTCTCACCCTCACCTTCGCCTTCGGCCTGCGGTACGCCTTCAGCGTCTTCTACGTGGCGCTCTTCCAGGACTTCGAGTGGGGGCGGGCCGAGACAGCGGGGATCTACTCGGTTCACCGGCTGGTCTACGCCGCCCTGGCCCCCGTTTCCGGCGCGCTCCTCGACCGGTGGGGGCCGAGGCGCCTGATGCCCGCCGGCCTGGCGGCCGTGGCCCTGGCCTTCGTCGGGGCCTCCGCCGCCGGGAGCCTGTGGCAGGTCTATCTTCTGCTCGGCGTCCTCCTGGCGGCGGGGCTCGTGATGTTCGAGTACGTCCCCAACGCCGCCATCGTGACCGAGTGGTTCGAGGGCGGCCGGGGACTGGCCGCGGGCATCTCCTCCTCGGGGATGGGGACGGCCGCGCTGGGGCTGGTCCCCCTCTCCCAGTTCCTCATCTCGATGTACGGGTGGCGCTGGGCGTTCGTCCTCCTGGGCGTCGGATCGTTCCTCCTGCTGACGCCCGTCATCGTCTTCTTTCAGCGCCAGCGGCCCCAAGACATGGGATACGACGGCCCCAAGAAGCTCTCCGGTGGTGGAAAGGTCGCGCTTGCGGTGGTGGATTCCGCCTGGGCGGAGCGCCCCTGGACCCCGCGGGAGGCGATGAAGACCCGCCCTTTCTGGTTTCTCGTCGCCGCCTTCTTCCTCCAGTCCGCCTCCGGCGAGATGATGGTCGTCCACCAGGTCGCCCACGTCGCGGGCCTGGGGTACTCGAAGGCCCTGGCCGCTTCGACGTTCGGCCTCGCCTACTTCTTCGGGATCGGCGGGATGTTCTTCTGGGGGGCGATGTCCGACCGCTGGGGGAGGGAGCGGCTGTACCTGTTCGGCACCCTGTCCGTCCTGGCCGGCCTGGGCCTGTTGATGTCGCTGGGGCGGACCTCCCCCTGGCCCCTCTACGGCTTCGTCGTCTTCTACGGCTTCGGCTTCGGGTCGAGACCGCCGCTCTTCCTGGCGACGGCCGCGGACATCTTCCAGGGGAGGCGCTTCGGCGCCATCATGGGCGCCATGGCCGCGGGTTTCGGCCTCGGAGGAGCCTTCGGCCCTTGGCTGGGCGGGTGGATCTATGACCTTTCCGGGAGCTACCGGGGGGCCTTCCTCGTCGCCGCCCTGGCGACTTCGGCCAGCGCGCTCTTCGTCTGGCTCGCCGCCCCCCGGAAGGTCCGCGCCCCCCGGAGAGCCGCGTCAACCCGGACGTGAGACCGTCCTTGCCAATCCGAATCCGCGGGTGATACCTTGAGATCCCGGTGGCAGTCCGGCCATCTCCCGAACCCTAAGCGAGCATCCATGAACTTCGAGACCTCCGACGGCTTCGCGAAGTTCCTGCGCGGCGCGACCCGCGCGCTGGTGATCGGCATCGGCGGCGGCGGGGACATCGTGGGCACCCTGCCCACCGCCCAGCTCCTGAAGAACTTCGGCGCGGAAACCATCCTCGGGGGCGTCGCCTGGGAGCGGGTCGTCTTCGATCCGACCCCCGGCTGCCGGCACCTGGAGGAGGTGGAGGGCGTCCGCCCCCTTCACAAGGCCGTCTGGTGGGCGGGAAAAGAGGCGCGGACGAAGACCGGCGTCCGGTTCACCGAGGCGCGGGTGGCGGAGATCTTGGGAAAAGACGCGATCCTCGTCAGCGTTCACCACGGGCCGAAGGTCCTGGCGGAGGGGATCGTGGAGGCCGCGCGCGCCCTGGGCCTTGACCGGGTGGTCGGCGTGGACGTGGGCGGGGACGCCATCGCCACCGGCGAAGAAAAGGGCCTGCGGAGCCCTCTCTGCGACGCCGTCGTCGTGGCCGCCCTCGCCCGGGCGGCGCGGGAGATCCCGGCCCTGCTGGGGATCCTCGGGTACGGCAGCGACGCCGAGCTGAGCCCCGAGGAGATCGACCGGAACCTGAGCGAGCTGGCCGCCGCCGGGGGGTTCCTGGGCGCGTGGGGGATCACGCCCGAGGTCGCCGACCGGATGGAGGACCTGGCCCGGGCGGTCGGCACCGAGGCCAGCGCCCTGCCCGTGCACTGCTTCCGGGGGGAGCAGGGGCTTCGCGCCATCCGGCACGGGACGCGCTTCGTGCGCCTTTCCCCCGTCTGCGCCGTGACGTTCTACCTGGACCCCAAGGTCGTGGCGGCGCGAGGCCGATCCCTGGCCCACATCGTCGAGAGCGCGAACTCCCTGGAGGAGGCCAACGATGCCCTGCACGCCATGGGCCTGCGGACCGAGCTGGATCTGGAGAGGCAGATGGCCGTGCTGGGGACCCGGGATTACCGGGACGTCCCGAGGCCCGGCCATGCCTGAGAGGCCGTCCCCGGCGAAGGACCTCCGACCGCGATGAGCCCGAAGACGCAGAAGACCCCCTCCCGCCCCCTGCTTTTCCTGATCGACGGCTCCTCTTACGTCTACCGGGCCTATCACGCCATCAAGTCGGGCCTGACCAACTCCAAGGGCCTGCCCACCAACGCCGTCTTCGGCTATACCCAGATGCTCCTTAAGGTCCTGCGGGAGCAGTCCCCCACCCACTGCGCCGTCGCCTTCGACCTGGGCCCGCCCAAAAAGCGGCTCGCGCTCTTCTCCGCCTACAAGGCCAATCGGGCCGAGACCCCGGAGGGGCTCCTGACCCAATGGCCCTACTGCCGGGAGATGACCCGGGTTCTGGGCGTCCCCATCGTGGAGGAGGAGGGCGTGGAGGCCGACGACCTCATCGGCACCCTCACCCGCCGGGCCGAGGCCGCCGGGTTCGACGTCACCATCATCACCGCCGACAAGGACTTCTACCAACTGGTCAGCCCGCGCGTCACTCTCTGGGACACCCTGCGCGACCGGAGGATCGGCCTGGCCGAGGTCGAGGAGCGGTTCAGCGTCCCGCCCGAGCGGGTGGCGGACGTCCTCGCCCTCATGGGGGACAGCGTGGACAACGTCCCCGGCGTCCCCGGCGTCGGCGAGAAAACGGCCAAGGCCCTCATCCAGCGGTACGGAGACGTCGAGTCCCTCCTGGGCCGGCTCGACGAGATCGACTCGGACAAGCAGCGGGAGCGCCTGAAGGAGAACGCCGACCAGGCGCGCCTCAGCCGGACCCTGGTGACCATCGAGACCGGCCTGGACCTGGAGGTAGGCGTGGAGGATCTCCGGATCCAAGAGATGGACCGGGAGGCGGCCCTGACCCTGCTCAAGGAGCTGGAGTTCAACCGCCTGGCCAACGAGATCCTCGCCGGGACGCGGGAAGAGGCGGCCGCGGAGAAGAGATACGCCGCCGTTCTGGACGAGGCGGAATTCGAAGAGCTGGTCAAGCGCCTGGAGGGCTCCCGCGGGTTCGCCGTGGACCTGGAGACCACTCACAAGGAGCCCATGTGGGCGGAGATCGTCGGCGTGGCCCTGTCCCGCGAGTCCGGCGAAGGGCACTACATTCCGCTGGCCCACGATTACATGGGGGCGCCCGCGCAGCTTCCCGCCGGGAAGGTCCTCGGCCGCCTCAAGCCCCTGCTGGAAGACCCTGCGATCCCCAAGTACGGCCAGAACATCAAGTACGACATGATCGTCTTCTCCCGCGCGGGGATCGCCCTGCGGGGCGTCGCCTTCGACACCATGCTGGCCAGCTACGTCCTGAACCCGATCCGACGCGGGCACAACCTGGAGGAGATCGCGCGGGAGTTCTTGAATTACCAGGTCGTGACCTATCCGGAGGTCGCCGGAAGCGGCGCGAAGGAAAAACCCTTCAACCAGGTGGACGTCGAGACGGCCGCCCGCTACTCGGCGGAGGACGCGGAGGTCGCCTACACCCTGGTGGAGGTCCTCGGCCCGAAGCTCGAGGAGAGCGGCCTGCGGCCGGTCTTCGACGAGCTGGAGATGCCGCTGGTCCCGGTCCTGGCGGCCATGGAGGAGGCGGGGGTCCTCATCGACCCGGACCTTCTGCGGGAGATGGGGAAATCCCTGGAGGCGCAGATGGAGGCGGCCCTGCGGCGGATTCACGAGGCGGCGGGCCGCGAGGTGAACCCCAACTCGCCCGTCCAGCTCCGGGAGGTCCTGTTCGACAAGCTCCAGCTCCACAGGCTGGCCCCGCCCGGGACCATCAAGCGGACCAAGACGGGGATGTCCACCGGCGCCGACGTCCTGGAGAAGCTGGCCCCGCTCCATCCCCTTCCCCAGGAGATCCTGTCCTACCGGGAGCTGGCGAAGCTCCAGTCCACGTACGTGGAGGCCCTGCCCAAGCTGGTCCACCCCGGGACGGGGCGCATCCACACCTCCTTCAACCAGTCGGTGGCCGCCACGGGGCGCCTCAGCTCCTCCGACCCCAATTTACAGAACATCCCCATCCGCACGGAGCTGGGCCGGCAGATCCGCCGGGCCTTCATCTCCTCCCCCGGCTGGAAGATGCTCTCGGCGGACTACTCCCAGGTGGAGCTTCGCATCCTGGCCCACCTCTCGGGCGACGAAAAGCTGACGGAGGCGTTTCGGGCCGGAGAGGACGTGCACACGCGGACGGCGCTGGAGGTTTTCCGGGTCTTGCCGGGGACGGTGACCGACGAGATGCGCCGGATGGCGAAGGCGGTGAACTACGGCGTGGTGTACGGCCTGAGCCCCTTCGGCCTCTCCCAGGGCATCGGCGTCCCGGTGGAGGAGGCCCGGCGCTTCATCGACGGCTACTTCGAGAGGCACGCGGGCGTAAGAGCCTACATCGACAAGACGCTGGCGGAGGCCCGGGAGCGGGGATACGTCGAGACCTTACGAGGCCGCCGCCGGCCCATCCCGGACATCAACCACCCCAACGCCAACCTGCGCGGCTTCGCCGAGCGGACGGCCGTCAACACCACCGTTCAGGGCTCGGCGGCGGACATCATCAAGGCGGCGATGATCCAGATCCACAGAAGGCTCGCGGAGCGGGACCTTCAGAGCCGGATGCTCCTGCAGGTCCACGACGAGCTGGTCTTCGAGGGGCCTCCCGGGGAGATGGATGGCCTGGCCGCCTTGGTGAAGGAGGAAATGGAGGGCGCGGCGGAGCTCTCCGTCCCTCTCCTGGCCGACACCCACACCGGGGACAACTGGGACGAGGCGCATTGACGCGAGCCGTTCCGAGGCCCGACACATTTACCGCCCTTCCACGTCGAACGAGACACCCCGGCAGGGATCATTGGCAATCGGCGGCAAAAAAGGAGCGCCCCCCGGTGGAGCGGGT
>JACPRG010000137.1 GCA_016190025.1 Candidatus Tectimicrobiota bacterium | reverse complement strand
GTCCCGGCGCGTCCACGTCGAGCTTTCAGAGCTTGCCCTCCTCAGGCTTGGCTGCCGTCCTTTTCACGTGGTCCTGCCGAGCCCCCGGCTGTCGGCCCCGGCGCCCGTGCGCTCCACCGGCGCCAGTGCTGCCGTGGGGCAGCTCGGGCCCGTGATCAGCGCCCTGGCGGCCTCGGTGCTGGTGGTGGACGTCACGGTGGAGGGGCTCCTGCACTCGCCGGAGCTGCCGAGCGTCTTGGGGGGAGGGGCGCGGTTGCTGATGATCTCCAACGAGCACCCCGAGATCCTCGAGCGCCTCGTGCCCGACGAAAAGCTCGAACCCAGGGTCCGTGCCGGGGTCCGCATGCTGAAGACGGCCCGCGAGATGCGGGTGACCTCATCGGCGGGCACTGCCCTCACCGTTAACCTGAACGGCGCCCGTGTCGTCGGAAACTGGGGATATACCTCGAGGCCCGGCACCGTCGCGCACTGGCCTGGCGGCCTCTGCGCCGCCTTCCCCGCCGCCAGCAGCGTCAATGGGAGGCTGGTGCTAGCGTCGGGCGATGCGAACCTCACCTTCAAGCGCTACGTCCGCGAGCTGGTGACCCTCACCATCGAGAACGATTACGTCGTCCGCGTCGAGGGCCAGAGCCTCGACGCGGAGCTGATGCGGAGCTACTTCGGCGCCTGGGGGGATCGGGAGGCCTACGCCGTGTCGCATGTGGGCTGGGGCCTGAACGCGGCCGGGCGCTGGGAGGCGATGACCTTCTACGACCGGCGCGATTTCAACGGGACGGAGCTGCGCGTCTTCGCCGGCAACTTCCTGTATTCCACCGGGGCCAACGAAGTCGCCGGCCGGTATACCCTGGGTCATTTCGATTTTCCGTGCCGCGGGTGCACCATCGCCCTGGACGGCAGCGTCATCGTAGAGGCTGGCCGCTTGGTCGGTGAGCTGGCCTGATCGCCGGACACCCAGGTCGGGGGTCGGTCATGCGGGGCACCGCCGGAGTACACCTCGAGGGATGAAGCTACCCGCATACGTCCAGCGTGGCGAGGGCCAAATGGCCGTGTTCCTGCTGCATGGTCTGGGCGGGGGAAAGGCTGCGTGGCCTTGGCAGCTCGAGGCGCTGGAGCGCGGGGGGTACCGCGCCATCGCCTGGGACATGCCGGGCTACGGCGAGAGCGAAGCGGTGGCGCCCTACACCCTGGAGCGGCTGGCGCGGGCGCTGGAAGGGTTGATGGATCATGTCGGTGCCCGGACCCGTATCCTCCTCGGCCACAGCCTGGGCGGCATGGTCGCCCAGGAGGCATATGGCCTCTACCCGGAGAAGATCCATGGGCTGATCCTTTCGGCCACCAGCCCGGCCTTCGGCAAACGGGACGGCGCCTGGCAGCGAGAGTTCCTGGAGCGGCGTCTGCGGCCCCTCGATGAGGGGCGACCCATGCGGGAGCTGGCGCCGGAACTGGTGCGCGGGATCGTGGGCGAGGGGGCCGACCCGGTCGGGGTCGCGCTGGCCACCGAGGTCATGGCCGCGGTGCCCGCCGACACGTATCGCGCCGCCCTCGCGGCCGTTACGCAATTCGACCGGCGCGACCTTTTGCCCAGGATCAGGGTCCCCACCCTCCTGCTGGCGGGAGGGCTGGATCGGGAGGCGCCGCCCGCGATGATGCAAAAGATGGCCGAGCGCATTCCGTCTGCGTGTTACGAGTGTCTGTCCGAGGCGGGCCACCTGGCCTGCATGGAACGACCGGAGCAGTTCAACGAGGCGGTCTTGCGTTTTCTGGCGGCACATTTCGGGCAGAACGCCCCCTCGTCCATGGCATCGTGAAGGGCCCCCCATGTCGCCGCGAACCTCGTCCTCCCCCGGAGCCAGCGAATCGTCGCGGTACGTGCCGCCGCCGATCGTCGGGGAAGGCTATCCCCTCACCGACCAGCAGCGCGAATTGCTCTCCCTTGTGGCCCGGCTCGGCCGCGAGCGGTTCGCGCCGCGCACCCTGCGCTACGATCGTGAGGCGAGCTTCCCCTTCGAAAACTATGACGACCTGCGCGAGCCAGGCTTGCTCGGGGTCTGTATCCCCGAGCGGTACGGCGGGCTGGGCGCCGACTACACCACCTATGCCCTGGTGGCGGCGGAGCTGGGCCGCCACTGCGCCGCCACGGCGCTCACCTTCAACATGCACGTCTGCACGACCCTGTGGACG
>JACPRG010000136.1 GCA_016190025.1 Candidatus Tectimicrobiota bacterium | reverse complement strand
CCCTGGAGCTCGTGAAGTGCGAGACGGTGGACGTCGAGGTCCCGGCGCACGCCGAGATCGTCATCGAGGGAAGGATCCTCCCCCATGCCCGCCAGCGGGAGGGGCCGTTCGGCGAATATCACCGCTACTACGGCCAGATCGTGGACGCCCCGGAGATCGAAGTGACGGCCATCACCCACCGCAAGAACGCCATCTATCACGATGTCGGCCAGTACATCGAGCACATCACCGTCACCATCGTTCCCAACGAGGGCCACATGCTCCGGGAGCTGCGCAGGGTCCTCCCCACCGTCAAGGCCGTCCACATCCCCCTCTCCGGGGTCCTGTACCACGTCTACATCCAGATGGAGAAGGTCAACGAGGGGGACGCCAAGAACGTCCTCATGGCCGCCCTGACCCGGACGCCCTACGTGAAGGGCGCTTTCGTTTTCGATGCGGACGTGGACATCTTCGATGAGAACGAGGTCCTGTGGGCCCTCTCCACCCGCGTGGTCCCCGACCGGGATGTCTTCGTCATCCCCGGGGCCCGGGGCAACCGGCTCGACCCCATGACCTACACCATCACCCGCTTGCAGAGGGACGGCATGGTGACGAAGATAGGCGTCGACGCCACCGTCCCCCTCGGATACGACGACCCGTTCCCGAAACGGGCGAGGATTCCGGGGGTGGAAAACGTGGAAGTGGAGGGCCTCCTCAAGCCTGGGGTGAAGTGAGGTGTCCGCCCGCCCTGGGGGACCCTTTCAGGTCCTCTGCCTTCACCGGGCGAATCGAATTCGGTCCACATCCTTTGAGAGGTGCGGCCCCCGTCCCCGGTCCTTTCGCGCAAGCGTTGAGGCCGCGCCCTGAAGTGGGGGGCAATCCGAAGCCCGTCCAGCCCGGAGGCCGCTCTGACCGGGCGGGTCGAGGAGGGTTCCGTTGGCCAAGGACCTTCGCTCCTATCTGAAGCAGCTTCAGGAGAAGGCGCCCGAGGAGCTCCGGCGGGTTTCCCGGGAGGTCTCCCACAAGTGGGAGCCCATCGCCCTCATCGCGAAGATGGACCGCGAGGGCCTCTATCCAGCCGTCCTTTTCGAGCGGGTGAAGGGTTTCGAGTTTCCCGTCCTCGCCAACCTTCTTTCCTCCCGGAAGAAGTTCGCTGTCGCCCTGGACACCACCGAGGACCGGGTGGCGGAGGTCCTGGCCCAGCGGGAGGTGAGACCGATCCCCCCCCGGCCGGTGGAGACGGGTCCGGTCAAGGATGTCAGATACATCGGGGACGAGGCCGACCTGGGCCGTCTTCCCATCATCCTTCACCACGAGCGCAACGACGCGCCCTACATCACGATGGGTGTTCTCGTGGCGAAAGACCCCGAGACGGGGGCGTCCAACCTGGGCATCTACCGGCACAAGCTCATTGGCCGGAACAGGCTCGGCGTCTATTACAGCTGGGGGAAGCGGCTTCAGTACATCCACCGGAAGGCCGAAGTGCGGGATGAGCCGCTGGAGTGCGCCATCGTTGTGGGGATGCACCCGGCCTTCCACATGGCTTCCCAGGCGCTGGTTTCCCGGAAAGAGGGCGCCGACGAGTACGAGGTGGCGGGAGGGCTCCTGGACGAGCCCGTGGAGGTGGTCAGGTGTGAGACGGTCGATGTGGAGGTCCCGGCGCGCGCCGAGATCGTCATCGAGGGGAGGATTCTCCCCCGCGTGCGCCAGCGGGAGGGGCCTTTCGCCGAGTATCACCGGTACTACGGCCAGATCGTCGACGCCCCGGAGATGGAAGTCACGGCCATCACCCACCGCAAAGACGCCATCTACCACAATCTGGGCGAGCACATGGATCAGATCAGCCTCAACAGCTTTCCTCGGGAGGCCCAGCTCCTGCGGGAGCTGCGCGGGGTCCTCCCCACCGTGCAGGCCGTTTGCGTCCCTTTTTCGGGGGTGATGTATCACGCCTACATCCAGATGGAGAAGGTCAACGAAGGGGACGCCAAAAACATCCTCATGGCTGCCCTCACCCGGACCCCTTACATCAAGACGGCCTTCGCCTTCGACCTGGACGTGGACATCTTCGACGAGGGGGAAGTCCTGTGGGCCCTTTCCACGCGCGTGATCCCCGACCGGGACATCTTCATGGTCCCCGGGGCTCGCGGCAACAGGCTCGACCCCACCACCTACATCCTGACCCGGCTCCAGCGGGATGGCATGGTGACCAAAATGGGGGTTGATGCGACCGCTCCCATCGGTTATGATCAGAAATTCCCGAAGAGGGCGGAAATCCCTGGAGTGAACCGGTTGGGTGTGGGAGTCTTCATCGGCCCGGCGGCGAATTGACTCTCAAACCACCCGAAAGAGTTCCTCAAGAGTTTGCTTTTGACGAGGGCGGCTCGAACGTCATGGCGCAGTCGGTGAGAGACTACCTGGCATCTGTGCAGTCCAAACTGCCCGGGGCGTTTTTGCGGGTGGAGACCCCCGTCTCGCCGCGGCATCAGGTCTCGGCCGTTTTTGAGAAGGCGAGACGCGAGAGGCGCGGCGCGGCTGTCCATTTCTCGTCCGTCGAGGGGAGCCGCCTCCCCGTGGTTGGAAACCTGATCACCGACCGGGCCCGGGTCTGTCTGGCCTTGGGCCTTGAGGCGGACGCGAGACGGGAGGAGTATTGCGAAGTCCTTCAAAAGAGGCTGGGGGCGATCCTGCCTCCGGTTCAAGTGCGGACCGGTCCCGTTCAGTCCGTCAAGCGGGAAGGGGAGCGGGCCGACGTGTCGGAGCTTCCCCTGCTCACGCACGCCGAGGGGGACGAAGCGCCCAGCCTGCTCATGGCGGCGGCCGTCGCTCGGGATCCTGAGTCCGGCGCCGTTATGGTCAGCCTCCCCCAGGCCGTTCTGCTGGGCAAAGCCGCCCTGGCCCTTCTCCCGGGCGATGGCTCGCCCCTGGCCGATTGTCTCGCGGCCGCGGCCCGGGAAAGCCGAGCCCTGGAAGTCGCCCTGGTCATCGGGATGCACCCGGCGTTCTACCTGACCGCCGCGGCCGGACTGGGGGGCGCGGAATCCCTGGGACGGATCGGGTCCCTGATGGGCGAACCCCTCTCCGTCACCCGGACGGTGACGGGCGATCTGCCCGTTCCGGCCCACGCCGAGATCGTCATCGAAGGGACGGTCTCGCCCGGCGACGCGCAGACCCTCCGGGCCCCGGCCTCCCCCATCGGGTACGAGGGCCGGCAGAGGCAGGCGCCCGTTCTCCGCGTGCGGGCCCTCACCCGGCGGGAGGACGCTATCTTTCAGGATGCTGGCATCTTCGGCGAGAGGCGCTTTCTTCCCACGCCCGTCCGGGAGGCCGAGGCCCTCCGGACACTCAGGAAGGCCGTTCCCGCGGTGATGGACGTGCGGATCCCGGCCGTGTCGAACGGCTACCACGCCTACGTCAAAGTGGACCAGAAGCGGATGGGAGAAGCCAAGAAGGCCGTCGTGGCGGCCCTGGGCACCATCCCGGGCGTCAAGACGGTCTTCGCCGTGGACCCGGACGTGGACATGGAGGTCGACCGGGAGGTTCTCTGGGTGTTCGCGACGCGCGTGGTCGCCGACCGGGACATCTTCATGATTCCCGGCGTCGCGGGCGATCCGGAGGATCCCTCCTCTTACGAGATCACCCGGCGGGGCGGGGGAGGGATGGTGACCCGGCTCGGGATCGACGCCACGACGCCCATCGGCCTCCCCTATGAGATTCCGGCTCCGACCCGGATTCCCGGGACCGAGGAGATCAAACTGGAAGAGTACCTGGAGGAATGGACGGACGGCATCGGCTAGGCTTCATCCGCGGGTGCCGCCCCGCGACTTCCTGGGAGGCAAAAGGCGAGCGTTATGGCGCAAGACCTGAGGGATTTTCTGGCCCAGCTTGAGGCGCGTTACCCCGACGACCTGCTCCGCATCGAGCGCGAGGTGTCCGCGAAACACGAGATCTCGGCGTTCATTCGAAAGCTGGACCTCGCCGGAAGGCACAACGCCGTCCTGTTCGAGAACGTCCGGGGGTACGACTTTCCCGTCATCGCCAACCTGCTGGCCGACAAGCGAAAGTACGCCCTGGCTTTGAACCTTCCAGAGGCAAGCCTCTCGGAGGCCATCGCCGACCGGATGGGGGAGAAGATCCCGCCGGTTGTCCTGGATCCGAAAAGGGCCCGGGAGGCTCCGGTCCACGAGGTGGTCTGGACGGGCGACGACGCGGACCTGACCCGGCTCCCCATCGTCACCCACAGCGCGCGGGATGACGCCCCCTATATCACCATGGGCGTCACGGTCTCCGTCCATCCGGAGACGGGCCACAGGGACATCGGGATTTTCCGCCACAGGCTGCTCGGGAAGGACCGCGTGGGAATTTACTACAGCTGGGGGAAGCACCTCCAGTACGCCCACAGGCATTGTGAGGAGCGGGGGGAGAGCCTGCCGGTGGCCATTGTTCTGGGGATGCACCCGGCTTTCCACGTTGCGGCCGTCTTCCCCAGCGCGGAGGGAAAGGGAGAGGACGAGTACGCAATCGTGGGCGGTCTGCTCGGCGAGCCCCTGGAGCTGGTTCCCTGCAAGACCATCCCCCTCCAGGTCCCGGCCCAGGCGGAGATCGTGATCGAGGGGGAGATTCTTCCGGGCGAACGGCAGAGGGAGGGTCCCTTCGGCGAGTTTCATCAGTATTACGGCCAGATCGTCGACGCCCCGGTCGTCCGGGTGAAGGCCGTCACACACCGGCGGGACGCCATGTACCAGAACGTGGGCATCGTCGTGGAGCACCTGTTCATCCAGACGCCCCTCAACGAGGGTTTCCTGCTCTCGGAGCTGCGGAAGGTCGTCCCGACGGTCAAGGCGGTGGCGTTGCCGAACTCCGGGGTCCGGTATGTGGCCTACGTTTCTTTGGAAAAGGTCAACGAGGGGGACGCGAAAAACGTCATCCTCGCCACCCTTTCCTCGAGCCCGTATGTGAAGCTCGTCGTGGTGGTCGATCCGGACATCGACATCCACAATGAGAGCGAGGTCAACTGGGCCATCGCCACCCGCGTTGTGGCGGACCGGGACATCGTGATGATCCCCGGCGCGCGGGGCAACCGCCTGGACCCGACGACGTACACCATCACCCGACTGGCGCGGGACGGGATGGTGACGAAGATGGGGATCGACGCGACCATCCCCATGGGACTGCCTTACGAGTTCCCGCAGCGCCTGACCATCCCCGGCGTGGAAGAGATCCGGATTGAAGACTACGTGACGCCCTCGCGGGTCGGCGCTGGACGGTAACGGTTCACGCCCTTTCTGGTGGGGCAATTTTTAGATCAAGAAGCTATTTATTTTGAAATAAAGAAGAGGACTTCCTTAAAGTAGAGGATTAAGTGTCAAACAACCGGGCCGTCGTCGAATTTCAAGGGGTCTACAAGGTCTACACCACCCGGGCGGAGGTGGGCGAAGGGACCCTCCTCGCTTTGAGGGACATCAACCTCGCCATCGAGCCGGGGGAGTTCGTGACGCTCGTCGGCCCCAGCGGCTGCGGAAAGTCGACCCTTCTTCACATGGCGGCGGGGCTCCTGCCCCCGACCGAAGGGGTCGTCCGGTACGAAGGGGAGGAGGTCCGCGGGGTCAACACCCGCGTCGGATATATCACGCAGGCCGACAACCTCCTGCCGTGGCGGCCGCTCCTGGGAAACGTGGAATTGGCCCTGGAGTTCAAGGGTTTTCCCCCCGCGGAACGCAGGCGAAGGGCCTTTGAGTTCATTCAGATCGCCGGCCTTCAGGGATTCGAGGGGTTTTACCCCCACGAGCTCTCCGGGGGGATGCGCAAGCGCGCCGGGATCATCCGGACGCTGGCGTGGGACCCCCCGGCCTTGCTGATGGACGAGCCTTTCGGACCGCTGGACGCCCAGACCCGGACCATCATGCAGGACGAGCTCCTGAAGCTTTGGGCCCGGAGCCGGAAGACCACCCTCTTCGTCACCCACGACCTGGTGGAGAGCATCGCCCTGTCGGACCGGATCATCGTCATGAGCCGCCAGCCCGGCTCCATCGTGAACGTGTACAAGGTGGAGATCCCGCGGCCCCGGGACGTTTTCCGCATTCACGACTGTCCGGGCTTTTCGGATCTGTACAAGTTGCTCTGGGACGATTTGAAGCGGGAGATCTTTTCGGAGAACGGGTCCGGTTCGCGGGCCGCGATGAGAGTGTAGGGGCTGGAAAAAGAGATGGGGATGACGGCCTGGGAGAGAGGAATCGCCGTGGAGGGAGGGGTGAAGAGCCGGGAGGCGGCCGCCGCCCTCGCGGCCGAAGAGGCGGCCCGGGTGGAAAAAGAAACCCGGCTCCGCCGCCGCGTCGCCGAGGAGTTCGTCAAGGCCGAGCGAAGACGCCGGCTCGCGACGGTTGTGAACCGCGTGGGACTCCTGCTGGCCGTGGTGCTGGTGTGGGAATTCCTCTCCGGCCGCGTTCTTGACCTGTTTTTCTTCAGCAAGCCCTCCGAGATCCTCTATCAGCTCTATCTCCTGGCCGTGGAAGGGAAGCTCTGGTATCACTTGTCGTTCACGGTCCAGGAGGCCGTGTACGGATACCTCATCGGGGTGGGTTCGGGCATTCTGTTGGGCTTTCTCTTCGGCCGCTACGAGGTTCTCTACCGGATGGTGGAGCCCTTCGTCATCGCCCTGTACGGGGTCCCCCGGGTCGCCTTGGCCCCCTTGTTCATCCTCTGGTTTGGCCTCGGGATCCTGGCGAAGATCGTGATCTCCGCGGTCCTGGTCTTCTTCATTATTTTTCTGAACACCGTGACCGGCATTCGGAACGTGGACCCACAGTTGCTCGAGGTGGTCTCGGTCATGGGGGCGTCCGAGCGGCAGAAGATGTGGAAGGTCATCCTGCCGGCGGCCGCGCCCTTCATCATCACTTCCATGAGGGTGTGCGTGCCCTTGGCGATGATCGGCGCCATCGTCGGGGAGTTCATCTCCACGAACCGGGGCATCGGCTATCTGCTGACCGAGGCTTCCGGGGCCTTCCAGACGGGCATGCTCTTCGCGGGGATCTTTATCCTTCTGGTCGTCGTCATGGCCATGAACTTCTGCATCAGCCTCCTGGAATCCAAGCTGACCCGATGGAAGCCCAAGGGCGGACAGGATATCATCGTCCAGTAGCCGGCGATGGAGGCTGATCGCCGCGGTTTTCCCTCACAGGGAGGAAATGGATCGATGAACTGGCAACGAAGGTCTCTGGCGTTGGGCCTGGCGGCGTGCCTGCTCCTCGGGGCCTTGCCAGGCGGGGCGTCGGGCGCCAAGAAGATCCGCGCGGTGGTCTTCAACGTCCTCTATCTCGCCCCCCTCTACGTCGCCAAGGAGAACGGATTCTTCGCCAAAGAGGGCCTGGACGTGGAGATGAACTCGATGAAAGCGGGCCAGCTGGCGACCACCGCGCTGATGGCCGAGGAGGCGGAGGTGAGCCCGAGCTCCGACCTGCGGGAGTACGTCCTGGCCGGGCAGAAGGGGAAGAACCTCATCCGCATCTACAGCGTGGCCAAGCGGATGACCATGGACTTGATCGTCCGAAAAGAGGTCGTGGCCCAGAAAAAGCTGAGCCGGGACATGCCCCTGATGGAGCGCTTCAAGGCCCTCAAGGGCATGCGGATCGGCATCACCGTCCCGGGGGCGGCGACGGATGTCATCTCCCGCTATTACCTGGAGAAGGCGGGTCTGAACCCGGATCGGGACGCCCAGCTCATGCCCATGGGCGGGGCGAGCCTGGCGCCGGCGCTGCGGGCCGGGCGGATCGACGCCTACATGCTCTCCCCGCCCAGTCCGATCTGGCTGGAAAGGGACGGCCATGGGACGATTGTCATCAAGAGCTCGGCGGGGGACGTGCCGGAGTTCCGGGAGTGGGAATATCACGGCATCACCGTTCGCAAGGAGTGGCTGCAGGGGAACGAAGATACCGCCCGGGCCCTCATCCGGGCGATGAACGCGGCCAACAACGCCTGGAGAGGCAACATGCGCATGGCCGTGGACGCCTCCCAGAAGTACTTCACCCGGGTCCCTCGGGACATCGTCCAGCTCTCCATCGAGTCTTTGAAAGACTCCTTGTCGCCGGACGGGGTCGTGAAGAAGATCGCGGTCCAGCAGTTCTTCGACCTTCTCCAGCGCTCCGAGCCCAAAAAGTTCCCGAAGAGCGTTCTGGATGTGCGGGAGGGCGTCTACTACACCAACAAGTACAACCCGAACTACAGAGGGGACGCCTCCTGAGCGCGTGGGCTTCGGCCGCCGTTCCGGGGCCGCTTCCATAGGAAAGGGCCCGGGTCAGGCTGGAGAAGAGGGCTCCAGCGCCCGGGCCCTTTTTTGCGTGAGGCCATGTGGCTCTCCTCTTCCAAAGGCGCCGGGACGGCGCGGCCGATAAACCGGTGGCTCCGCGAGGGTGCGGTTCTCTGCGCCTACGGCCTTTTGACGGTTTTCGCCACGCGCCCGGTGGCCTGGCGCTTCTTTTCCGGGGTTCCGGGATTCGGACAGGACGATTTCCAGTTTCTCTGGAATTTTTGGTGGGTGAGAAAGGCCTTCCTGGAAATGGGCGTGAATCCCCTCTTCACGCCGATGTTGTTTCATCCCCAGGGGGCCAGCCTCGCTTTCCACACCCTCTCCTTGTATAACACGCTCCTTTTGGGGGTGCCCTTTCGGGACCTTTTGGGGGCGGCGGGGACGTTCAATTTCGCCTACCTCTCGGCCTTCGCGCTCACCGCGTACGGAACCTATCGCCTGGTGTTGCGGGTGACCGGGGACCGCCCCGCAGGCCTTGCGGCGGGCTTGGTCCTGGCCTTTTCGCCCTACCACTTCGCCCACGTGCAGCATCTGAACGTTACAAGCGTTCAGTTCCTTCCCTTCTACGTCCTGGCGCTCCTGAACCTCCGGGACCGGCCGAGTCCGGCCCGGGGGGTCCTGGCGGGCGGCGTCTTCGTTTTACTGGCGCTCAGCTCATGGCATTACGCCGTGTTCGCCCTCTATTTCACGCTGCTTTTCGGGATTTGGTTCGCCTTGGGTCCGGGGAAGCAGATGGGAGGGGTCCGCAGCTGCGCTCTCTGTTCGTCGCCGCTGTGACGGCCGCCGTCCTGCTCTCTCCCCTCGTGGTCCCCATGATTCGGGCGGCCGCCCGGGGGGATTTTGGAAAGTTGAGCGGAGGCACCCGGTCCGCCTCGGCCGACCTGCTAGCCTTTTTCGTGCCTTCGCCTTTTCACCCCTGGACGCGCGGGTGGGCCGCTCTTCAGTCCCTGTACGGCACCTTCTCGGCGAGCTGGGAAGAGGGCACGGTCTTCCTCGGATACAGCGCCCTGTTCCTGGGCGCGCTGGGAGCCGCGCGGGTTTGGCGAAGGGGCGCGCAGTTCTGGGCTGCGGCGATGGTCGCTTTTTGTCTCCTGGCGCTGGGCCCGGACCTTCAGGTGCGGGGGGAGGAACGTCTGGGGTTCACCCGGCTTCCGTACAACTGGTTCGTCATGAAAGTCCCCTTTTTGAACGCCGCCCGCAGTCCGGCCCGCTTCGTCTCTGTGGCGGTGCTGTGCCTGTCGGTCTTGGTCGGATACGGACTTCGGGAGCTGACGAAGGGGAGGGGGAACGCCTGGCGGTGGACGGGAGCCGGACTGGCCGGGGGCGTCTTGTTGGTCGAGTTCTGGGCCGCCCCCCTTCCCCTGCGGGACCTGACGCTCTCTCCGGTCTATCGTGAGATTGTCCGGGACAAGGGAGAGTTCGCCGTTTTGGAAGTCCCGGTTCGGGGGTATCTGGAAGGGGCGATTTACATGTTCGCCCAGACCGTTCACGGCCGGCCCATCACCGGTGGAACCCTCTCCCACATCCCCCCTTCGGCCTGGCGCTTCGTGGAGAACGACCCCTTCCTGCGTCTCCTGGACAAGCCCGAGCGGATTCCCGCGCCTGCGCCGACTGTATCGACCGGCGGGCTGGCGAAGGCGGCGATACGATACGTTGTCCTCCACAAAGACGCGCCGGCCTGGTCCCGCCCGGACGGCGAGCGGGGAGCCGAGAGGCTACGGGCCGTGGAGGCCTTTCTGGACCGGAACCTGAGGCGCCTTCCGGGCTCGACGGAGAGGGTTCTCCTGTACGGGGTCGAGTCTCATTCGGGAAGGTCCCCTGCGAGCCGCTGATAGAGGGGAGAATCCTGGGGAGGAGGGTTCGTCGGGCCGCCTAGCGGCGGAACTGGCGCCGCAGGGCCTCAAGATTTTTTTTGTCCCCTGTGGCCTTGCCGCCCTGTTCTTTGGCCTGTCGCATCAGTTCTCGTTCCAGGTTCTTGGGCTGGTAGTGCCTGGCCTGCATGATGAACCAGGTGAGGATCTGGGTTCCCAGGGCCTGCAAGCGGCCGCCGGGCTGGGTGGAGCCTACGACAAACGACAAACCGACGATGGCCGCTCCGATGGCGATGGCGCGCCGCTGCTTTCTCCTCAGCCGAAAGCTCCGGAGCCTTGGAGGCTGGATCTGGTGCGGGCGATGCCCGACGAGCCTGATGCGGAAGGGGAGATCCAGGGCCTTTCGGATCCGTCTGGCGATTTTCCGGCTCTCCCGGTCCCGGACGACGACCCGCAGGCCCTGAATGTCGTTCTCTAGGAAGGCGATCCAGCGAGCGGGCGTCGCCTCCCGAAGAAGGGACTGGACGGTCTCCGTGGCCACGGCGGTGGTCCGCTCCCCGCGGACGATGGTCAGATCGGGAGCGGGCCCGATCCATCCGTCCGGCGCCGGCCGGACACCGGGCAAGAAGGGGGAGTAGACCTCATAGCCCCTGCGCCCGTAGTGGCCGACCAGGTAGGTGACCAGGTGCGCCTGGGCTTTTCGGTGATTCGTTAGGTTCCGCGTGCGCCGCAGGACGGCCTCGATGCGGCCGAAGAGCTCGTTGGTTTCGAAGGGCCGGGATAGGCAGTCGTCCGCGCCGGATTCCAGGGCGGCTATCCGGCCCTGGGGATTCGAGTCGTTCAAAATCACCAGAACGGGCAAAGATTCCGTGTGGGGACGCGACCGGATCTTCCGAAGCAGGGCGACCTCGGCCCTCTCGGAGGTCTTCAGGTCGAGGAGGACGAGGTCGGGCGAGCGTTGTTCGGCGCTTTCCAATCCCCGGTCCGGATTGTCGGCGCGCAAGACGTCAATCCCCCGGGAGAAGAACGCGGGGTCGGGAAGGGAGGGCGTTGGACCCGACAGCCTCTCGACGACCAGAATCAGGGGTCTCGAGTCGTAGCGGAGCGCGTCGAATCTCTCAGCCATAAGCGGACTCGGAGATGGGGGAAAATGGGCCCGAAGACCTTCCCGGGAGAACCCCCTCGGTTCTCTCGGGGCTTTCGGTTGCTTGTTCCTTTTTAAATGTTCTTCCTCACAGTGCTTCTGTCAACATTCATATCCTCCCTCCGGGCCGTGTTTTCGCCGGGTTTTCCTTGAATCCCTGCGGTTTCTCGACTATATTTCGGGCCGGCTGTAGGATCGTGGGCGGTGAAACCGGGCATCCAAAGCCGTTTCAACGGGGCTCCCGAAAACATTCGCCTTGCGGGAGGGCGCCCGTTTTGCGCTGCCGACGGTCCCGAGTCGCCGGCCCCTCGCGGCTTCTTGTAGTGGATGAAGGCGAATGGCAGAGGTGCTGAAAATTACGCTCCTGCCGGGTGACGGGATCGGCCGGGAGGTGATGGAGGGAGCCCGGACGGTTCTCGGGACCGTCGCCAAAAAGTTCCGGCTCGCCCTGGAGACGCGGGAAGCCCTCATCGGCGGGGCCGCCATCGATGCGACGGGACATCCCCTTCCGCCGGAGACCCTGGCGCTTTGCAAATCCTCCGACGCCATTCTCCTCGGGGCGGTCGGCGGGCCCAAATGGGACTCCCTGCCCCCGGAGAAGCGCCCGGAGAGGGGCGCGCTTTTACCTCTCCGAAAGGAGCTGGGGCTGTTCGCCAACCTGAGGCCGGCCCGCCTGTATGACGCCCTGGTGGCCTCCTCGTCCTTGCGGGCGGCGGTCGTCCAAGGGCTCGATCTGCTTGTTCTCCGGGAGCTGACCGGCGGCATTTACTTCGGCGAGCCTCAGGGGGTGAGGAAGGACGGAAAGGGAAAGATCGGCGTCAACACCATGGTTTATACCACGGCCGAGATCGAGCGGATCGCCCGGTTGGGGTTCGAGCTGGCCCGGAAGCGGCGGAAGAAGCTGACCTCGGTGGACAAGTTCAACGTGCTGGCCGTGAGCCGCCTTTGGCGGGAGG
The DNA here is from genome assembly GCA_016190025.1 of Candidatus Tectimicrobiota bacterium. Next base: position 9,131 of record JACPRG010000136.1, on the reverse strand, counting down.
TGGTGAATGACGTGGCCCGCGACTATCCGGATGTCCAGTTGGAACACATGCTGGTGGACAACTGCGCCATGCAGCTCGTCCGCTGGCCGAGGCAGTTTGATGTGATTGTGACGAGCAATCTCTTCGGTGATATCCTGAGTGATGAGGCCGCGATGCTGACGGGCTCCATCGGGATGCTCCCCTCGGCCAGCTTGGGGGACCCCGCCAAGGGGGGACCGGCCGGGAAAGGCCCGCTGGGACTGTTCGAGCCCGTTCACGGGACGGCGCCGGAAATCGCCGGGAAAGACGTGGCCAACCCGATTGCGACAATCCTCTCGGTGGCCATGATGCTGGACTACGGCCTGGGAGAACCGGGGGCGGCCCGGGCCATTGGGGACGCGGTGTCCCAGGTTCTCGATTCCGGGGCGCGGACGGCGGATATCGCCTCGGAGGGCGATGAAGTCCTCGGAACTAAGGCCATGAGCGCCCGGATCGCCGAGGCGGTGGAGAGGATGTGAAATGCCCGCAAGCTGGAACGTCGCTGTGGTCGGGGCCACGGGGGCCGTGGGGAACGAAATGCTCTCCATCTTGGAGGAGCGCGATTTCCCGGTGAAGAGCTTGCGGCTGTTCGCCTCGGAGCGAAGCGCCGGGGCGGCTTTGACGTTCCGGGGCAAAGAATACAAGGTCAAAGTCCTGAGCGCCGACGGCTTTGAAGGGATCGACCTGGCGCTCTTCTCGGCGGGGGGCGCGCGCAGCCGCGAGTTCGTCCCCCCCGCGGTGGAAGCCGGGGCGGTCGTGGTGGACAACACCAGCGCCTTCCGCATGGTCCCGGAGATCCCCCTGGTCGTCCCCGAGGTGAACCCCGAGGCGCTGGATTCCCACAAGGGGATCATCGCCAACCCCAACTGCTCCACCATCCAGATGGTGGTCGTCCTCAAGCCCATTCACGACGCCGTCGGGATCCGCCGGGTGGTGGTCTCCACGTATCAGTCGGTTTCCGGGACCGGAAAGAGGGCGATGGCGGAACTGGAGCAGCAGGTCCGGGACCTGCTGAACTTCAGAGAGCCCGAGGTCGCCGTGTATCCCCATGAGATCGCCTTCAATTGCCTCCCTCACATCGGCGGCTTCAACGAGGACGGCTACTGCGAGGAAGAGGTCAAAATGGTGAACGAGACCCGGAAGATCATGGGGCTGCCGAATCTCGCGGTCACGGCGACCACCGTCCGGGTGCCGGTCTTTCACTGTCATTCGGAGTCGGTGAACGTCGAGACCGAAAGGCACATCACCGCCAACGAGGCCCGCGCCGCCTTGTCCGTGGCGCAGGGGGTGATCGTGTACGACTCCCCCCGCCACAACCTCTATCCGCTGGCCCGGGAAATCGCCGGCAAGGACGAGGTGTACGTCGGGCGGATTCGGGAGGACAAGAGCGTGAAGAACGGCCTCGACCTGTGGATCGTCGGCGACAACCTGAGAAAGGGCGCGGCCCTCAACAGCATCCAGATCGCCGAGCTCCTGATCGAGAAAGACCTCCTGCGCGTTCCCTCCAGGCAAAAGGCCCTTTCCTGATCCCGCGGGCGGCCACCCTTCCCAGAGGGCCTGGGAGGAGAAAGGCCGCTTTCCTGCCAGGGCCGTCGTGCATCCCTGAGTCTTTTCGACCGTTCAGGGGGCGTTGAGCGCCTCTCTGCGCGGGATTGCGCCGATCAGTCCCTTCACGGCGGTGATGAACAGACCCGTGCAAAGCAGGTTGAGGGCCAGCGAGAACATCGCCACCGTGATGACGGGCCCGCCGATTTGGTAGGACAGGGAGATGATCAAAACGCCCGCGCCGACCTCCCCGCGCGGAAACATCCCGACCGAAAGCGCCACCCGCTCCTTCCAATGAGCCTCCCGGCGGTAGCAGAACACGGGGAACATCTTCCCGAGGTTGGAGATGGCCGTGATCACCAGGACGTGGAAGACGATCCACCCCCAGCCGGGCCAGGCGGCGGCCGCGTTGGACGCCGACCCTTGCCCGGCCGCGCCGACCGCCCCGAGGATCGGCGGCATCGACAGGCCGACCAAAACCATGAAGCAGGCGGAAACGAGGGTCGCGGCCCTCGCCTCGGAGAGCATCTCGGCGGGGAGGGGGTGGGAGCTGTGCGGCGGATGGCCGTGCGCCTCGGAGTGGTCTTCGGGCCTCGCGATCATGCATCCCAGGACGAACGCCGGAAGAAGAACCTCGATGTGGACGGTTATCACCTCGTCCATGAGTTGGGTGATGAAGTAGACGACCTCGGAGGCCAGCGCGACGAGGACCGCGTAGCCCATCACCCAGGGCCAGGTGATCGGAATCCTCCAGATGCGTAGGAACCTCCACGCCAGCCAGAGTTGAACCAGCATGACAACGACGACAACCGCCAGTTCCCACCGAAGCCCCACGATCATCATCTTCAGCGGGATCATCAAAAGGACCGTGTCCAGGTCGTCGAAAATGGCCAGGGTGCGCGCCTTCCGGAAGATCCAGGTCGCGACGAGTCCTGCGGCGGCCAGCATGGAAAAGAGAATCCCCGCCGAGGTCGGGGCGGCGAAGCGGGACGCCAGGAGCATCTCCTTCCATGCGTCCCAGGACGCCCAGGATTCCGGCGGGTTCAGGACGAAAATGAAATAGAGGGCGCAGAAAAGCCACGGAAACGCGGCGGCCGTTGCCGCCACCACATAGTCCCAGCCGTATTCCTTGAGCCTCGACTTGTCGATTTCGAATTCGTATCCCACGTGGATCATGATGAAGGCGAGGCCGATCATGGTCAGCACCTTGACCCCGTGGGCCGCCGCCTCGTAGCCCTTCCCGAGCGCGCCAGGCAGGAACTGTGAGCCGATGAGCCCGAAGATGAGAAGGACCGAGTAGAGGATGACTTTCCGCATGGTGGCAACTCTCCGGGAGCCTTCGGGGTGATCTCCCTGACTTCCGATGACACGTAAGGGGGCGGACGGATCGCGCGGGGCAGGGGGGCAGGGTTCTCTGGGCCGGGGCGCCCAGTGACTGCGGCTAATCGCGGCCTGCGATGTAGCGCCGCTCGGGGTCCAGGGCGCGCAGGATCGCCAGCTCCCGGGCTGTGGGCGGCTTCGTCCGCGGGACCTTCTCGGGGATCCTCAGCTCGAATCCCGTCTTCTCCTGGACCTCTTCCGCCGAGACGCCCGGGTGGAGCGCCTTCACGCGCATCCTCCCGGTCCTCGGGTCGAAGTCCAGCAGTCCCAGGTCCGTGATGACCAGGTGGATCCCCCCGGCCAGGAGGCCCGCCGCCCGGCGGGTTCCGTCCCCCCGAAGATAGCCGGGGCTCGTCACGAAGTCCACCCTCTCGACGAAGCGGCGCCTTTCGTGGCGCATGGCCACGAGCACCCGGGTCATGCTGGCGATGTCGTTGGCGCCGCCGGTCCCCGGCAGGCGGACCTTGGGGCGGTCGGGGTCGCCGATGTAGGAGCTGTTGAGGTTCCCGTGCCGGTCGATCTGCGCGCCGCCCAAAAACCCGTAGTCCACGTACCCCCGCTGCATCAGGAGGAGGACGTCGGTGATGGAGAGGAGCTTGCTGGCCTGCCAGGCGCAGCGGGCCTCGTTGGTGGAGGGGGGCAGCTTGCCGGGGAGCACCCGGGGGCCGATGACGCCGCCCTCGAAGAGGATGGTGAGCTGGGGGGCGTGCGTGTTCTGCGCCAGGATGGCCGAGATGAGAGGCAGGCCCGCCCCCCCGAAGACGACGTTGCCGTTTTTCAAAACGCGGGCGCTCATGACGCAGATCCGCTCGGAGGGGTTGTGGGCCGGAGCCGGCCCGCTCTCCGGCGGGGTCTCACGCATTGTTCACCTCCGAACCCGCCCGGGCGGCCTCCAGCAGGGTCTTCGCCCCCAGCCTGGCGAGGAAATCCTCCCAGCTTTGCAGGCCGTGGCACCACTCTTCCAGGTAGGCGCGCGCCCCTTCTGTCCCGGCGGAGGCAATCCGCTTGACGTATTCCTCGATGTGGCCGAAGGCTGGCTCGTAGAGGCCGTAGCACTCGTGGGGCATGCTCCCGAAGGGGGCCTCCACGACGGCCTCGACGCACAGGAACGAGAGAAACGTCCGGTCCGGCGCGCGGCGGATCTGCTCGGGGTGGACGATCCGCTCCGCCGAGAGGATCACCTGGTTGGCCGCCAGGGCGATGTCGGCGTCCATGAAGGGAAGGCCGTCGATCTGGGCGTTGCCGAAGGGGTCCGCGCGGTGGACGTGAATGAGGGCGACGTCCGGGTTGAGGGCCGGGATGAGGGCCAGGGGCTCGCCGGTGTAGGGGCAGGTGAGGGTCTTGAGGCCCGGCAGCCGCTCGGCCACGCCGCTTCCCATCATCGAGCGCGCCGGGAGGAAGGGGACGCCCATGCCGCCCGCCCGGTAGCGCAGGCCGATGCTCAGGTGGCTCCACTCCTCGTAGCGGGCCTGGCCGCTCTGGACGAACTCGCGCATCACGCGGGAGACCCCCCAGGTGACGCCCGCGCTGAACCAGCTGGTGATGATGTGCCGGGTGACGCCCCCGGCCAAAAGGAGGTCTCCTTCCGTGCTGGTGATGCTCCGGGAGAACGTGAGGCCGGTCTTGCGCTGGCGGATGATCTCCCACAGAAGGGCCATGGGGGTCCGGGAGTAGTGACAGCCTCCGACGGCGACATGGGCCCCTTCGGGGATGAGCCCCACGGCCTCCTCCAGCGAGCAGACCTTCTCGCGCAGTCCGCGGTCTCTCCTCTCGATGGCTTTTCGCAGACGTTCGTAAGAGGGGATCTTCATGGCGTGTCGCTCCACGAGGGCGTGCGGCGGGATCGGGCGCGTTTGCTGGGTTCGTTTTGCGCCTGACATGATGCAGCGGGGCGGGGGACAAGTCAATCGGACGCGTTCATCGGCCTTTCCGACGGACCGGCGGGATTTGGGTTCGTCGCTTCATTTTTTGATCTTTCCGGCGTTCGAGTGAACTTGCAATTTATAATTCTTATATTCATTTTTAAAACAATGAGTTGATATATTATAATTAAAGTGTAACATAAATTTAATCCGCTCGATGGTTTTGGGACCGGCCGCAGCGATTCTTTGCCGCGATGGACGCGCTGCGCACCGGGTCCCGATGTCTGGTAGCCCGCCGGGGCTCTTCTTCGGCTTGAGGTCTGTGACCTCTTGAGGTCTGGGACCTCTTGGCCCGGCCACGGGTCTATGAATACAATGGTGGCGGCGAAATCTGATGGGAGGAGGAGCAAGTCATGGAAAAGAAGGACCTGGAGAAGCTGACGGTCCCGAAGCTTCGGGAGGAGGCCCTCGAGCACCCGGACCAGATCAAGGGGGTCCACGGGATGACGAAGGAGCAGCTCGTTTCGGCCCTCATGGAAGTCCTGGGCATCCCCGAACCGAAGGAGGAAGGGGAGAGGCCCGCCCGGACGGGTCGCGTCCGCAAGGTCGCCCGCTCCAGAGCCGAGTTAAAGAAGAAGATCCGTGTCCTCAAAGAAGAGCGTCAAAAGGCCCACGAGGCAGGAGAGCACAAGATCGCTGCGCTCCTGCGCCGCCGCATTCACGTCCTGAAGCGCCTGACGCGAAGAGCGGTGGTGGCCAAGTAGTGTCCTCGCGGGGCCGGAAAAGACGCCCTTTCGCACGCCACGGACCTCCTTCGGCGCCGGATTCCGGCCCGTTCGTCCTGATTGAGCGCCAGGGGCCGCCTCGATGTCACGCATGGAGTTGGACGCCTCGCGGGCTTCCATCCATGCAGCGGAGTCGGGGTGGAGGAGAGCGTTACCGCCTTTTTTCCGCCTCCCGGAGGAGGTCGCCGTACTCCTTCCAGAGCCTTCTGCGCCTTTCCTCGTAGCTCGCCCCATCCATGAAGTCGATGGTCTCGCCGGCCTTGCGCAGTTCACCTTGGAGCGACGTCTTCGTCGCGAGTTCCGCCAGGAAGGAGCGCAGGGCCTGGAGCCGCTCGGGAGGGATTCCCCGCGGGACGTAGATGGCCCGCTCCTCTGTGAAGCCGTCCCCCAGGCCGAGCTCGCTCATCGTGGGGACGTTCGCGAACATCGGGTCGTCGGTCGGTCTCTTCCCGGAGATGAGAAGGATTTTTAGATTGCCTTTGAATTCCGCGCGCTGCGTCATGGCCGCTGGGAGGAGGGCCGCGTCCACGTGGCCAGCGATCAAGGCAGTCCTGACGCCCATCGTGCCCACAAAGGGGACATATCTCACTTGGACCCTCGCCGCCTGGGCGAATGCCAAGGAGGCGAGGTGGCTGGACGAGCCCGTGCCCCAGGTTCCCATCGTCACCTTGCCCGGGTTCCGCTTGGCGTGGTCGATGAACCCCTGGATCGTGTTCCACGGGCGGTCCGCCCGGGAGACGAGAGCGAAAGGCGATGAGGTGAGCCGGCCGATGACCGCGAAGTCGCGCAACGGCTCGTAGGGCACCTTCAGCGTCTGGGGAGCAACGAGATCGGTCGTACTCGAGACGAAGAGGAGGGTGTACCCGTCGGGGCGGGCCTGGGCCGCGAACTTGCCCCCGACCGTGCCCCCCGCGCCGGGCATGTTTATCACCACCCCGGGCTGTCCCAGGATCTTCCCGAGGGAGGACACCGTGATGCGGGCGAGGAGATCGGTCGGTCCTCCAGCCGCGAACGGGACGACGAAGGTCAAGAGCTTTTCAGGCTTCCACGTCCGCCCCTCCTCGGGCAGAACGTAGGACACCCGGTTTGTCCGGTCGGCCTCCACCAGGACGGTCGAGGTGACGCTCTTGCGCGTCGGCTTCCTGAGCTCCACCTGGTGCGGCCGGGCATCGAGCCGGAGCGCGCGCGGGGTCTGGCCCATCTCCTTTCCGTCGATCCAGATGGCGGCGCCGGGGGGTGAGCTCTCCACCATGAGGGTGCCTCTGGGCATCTCGCTCAGGGTCGCCGTGAGGTCCGCCGTCTCGCCCTCCCTCACCGACATCTGCCGCTTGAGGGGCTGAAAGCCCTCCTTTTTGATCTCGACTTCCCGGGCACCCGCCGGCACTTTGAGTTTGAGGGGCGTTTCGCCCAGTTTCTTGCCGTCTACGAAGATCTCCGCCCCGAAGGGCCGGACCTTGGCGTAGAGCTCCCCGAGGAGTCGCTCCAGCGGAAGATGGAGGTTCACCAGGTCCCTGGCCTTGACCTCCACGTCACGGGACGCGCCGAGTTCTTCGCCCCGCCTGAGGAGCAGCCGGTGTCTTCCCGCGGGAAGGCCGGCCAGCAGTTCGGGCGTTTTTTTCCCGGTATCGCGTCCATCCAGGAAAATGGCCGCTCCTGCGGGCTCGCTTGCCACAAAGACGTCCCCCGTCGCCGCCTGCCCGGTTGGAGGAGGCGCGGGCCGCCCGGGTCGCGGCGAAGGCGCCTGTGCGCGCGCAATCGGAGGAGACGGGATGGGCGCCGCCTCCGGGAGCTCGAACACGAACTGCCCCACCCCTTCCATCGTTCCGAAGAAGGGCGTCTGGCGGTTGGAAGAGGCGGCCATCACGCGCCCCTGAACGAAGGCGGCGATCTCCATCCCCGTGAGGATGCCGTCGCGGGGCGAGGCGTCCGCCTCTCCCTCCAACGCCTCCAAGAGCCGCTTCGTGAAAAGCCCGTGGCCCGCTTCCTCGAGCACCGGCTGGTCCCGCTCGCCCGCCGTGAGGATCTGCCGCAGCCGTCCCCGGGTGAAATAGGCCGGGTCCACGCGCGTCTCGGGTCGGGGAACGCTTCGCGCGGCCAGGAGCCCCGAGAAGCAGGCGTCCACGGCGAAAAAGACGTGCTTGGCCGGAAGGAGGCCGGCCAGGTCCCTCGCCTCGCTCATGGGCAGACCGGTCCCCAGGATGTTGTTCGGGTCCGCTTCCACCGGAAGCAGGTAACCCATCTGCCCCCCGCCGGGCCGGTCGAGCGTCACGCCGTGGCCCGCGAAGAAAAAGAACACCCGATCCTGGTCCGAGGTCTTTTGGACGAGATGGTTGAAAGCTGTCCGGATCGCCCTTCCGGTCGCCTGGCCGTCGGTCAAGTGGATGATGTTCGAGTCGGGAAAGCCGAGACGGCGGAGGGCTGCGCGGACGCTCTCGGCGTCGTTCACGGCGTAATGGAGCCGGAGGGAAGGGTTCTGGTAGGCGTTGATGCCCACGATGACGGCGAACGACTGCCCGTAAAGCCCGGCCGCCGGGCGCGCGGGCGAGGGAACGACGCCGATGGACCGCCGGGTCTCCCCTTGCGCCCGCCCCAGGTCCTTGTGCGCCCAGCCTTCGCGGCCGAGCCACTGGATTTTGATCCAGTCCCCCTGGCGCTCCATGATCTCGAACTTCTCGCCTCGGGTCACGCGCGAGAGGATGTCGTAGCTCGTCCCCGGCCCCGTGCGGATGACCCCGCGTCCGACCGTCACCTCGAAGGTTTCTGACCAGAGCAGGCCCCTGAAAAGGAGAAAGAAGAAAAGACAAGCAGCAAGATGCGTCCGCCGGCGCATTGTCCGCCCTCAGGATTTAGACTTAAGATACCATAAAAATTCTTGACGAGGTGATAGAGGCTGTCCCAATGGTTTCAATCCGCGAAGAGGACCGGAACAGAGTCGGCGGAAGTTGAAATGAGGAATGCCTGTTGAAGAACCGTATGGACGCGAACGGACGGGGGAACGTCGGTATCGATCCCATCACCTTGGAGGTCGTCGTCGAGGCTCTCCTCAGCGTCGTCCGGGAGATGCGGGTGACGGTGATCCGGACGGCCTACTCCTCCGTGGTGTGCCAGGGACACGACTTCTCCTGCGGTCTCTTCGATCCCGCGGGACAACTTGTCGCACAGTCTGAGGATCTTCCCGGCCACGTCCTGCCGATGTCCTGGTCGATCCGGGAGATCAGGAAGAGTTTTCAGGGAGAGATCCGGCCGGGGGACGTGTTCATGGTGAACGACCCGGTGTCCGGCGGGACCCACCTGAACGACGTGATGGTGGCCATGCCGATCTTCGCGGGGGAGGATCTCTTCCTCTTCCCGGCGGTCCGGGCCCACTGGGTGGATGTGGGGGGCATGGTGCCGGGGAGTCTGTCCGGGGCGGCGCGGGAGATCTATCAGGAGGGGCTGGTGATTCCCCCGATCCGGGTGTACGACGCGGGCCGTCCGAACCGGGCCGCGCTCGACCTGCTGTTCGCGAACTGCCGTCTCTCCGAAGACCGGATCGGCGATT
>JACPRG010000135.1 GCA_016190025.1 Candidatus Tectimicrobiota bacterium | reverse complement strand
TGACGTATCCGACGATCACGGTTGTAGGCCACGTACCGCCCGGCAGGACGCAAGTCGTGCGGCGTGATGGCACCACGGTGACCGTGAAGTTGCCTCCTCGCGGCGATCCGTGGTTGCCCCTTCTCGAAGGGGTTGCGTCGCAGTGCGCGGCTGTAAGGCTGGCAGATCTATGCTTGCGGCTGAGTTGCGGCGTCGCGACAGGTGCTGACAGCGTGTTCGTCCAGCCGGCCGAGGGTCTCGACCCGGCACTTCGGCCCTTCGCGCACCCGACGATCGCCGGGCGGGAACTCGCGCCCGCCACGACCGATCTCACACCACGTTTCATTATGTTGATCCCCTACGGAGCGGACGGCCACTTGATGCCTCTGGAGCAGCTCGGGGCTCTCCAGAGCTATTTGCTGCGTCACGACGTTCGCGGGCGGCTGGTCGCACGAACCTGCGTCAAGCGCAAGCCGTGGTATGCGTTTCACGAGACACCGGTGCTTCGGGACATCTTGCGCCCAAAGATCCTGTGCAAAGACATCGGCGAGACGCCGCACTTCTGGATCGATCGGTCCGGTGAGATCGTGCCACGGCATTCCGTCTACTACATCGTGCCGCGGGAGTCCGCAGCGATCGACGTGATCGCCGACTACCTGCGATCGCCCTCCGCTCATAAGTGGCTCAGGCAGAACTGCCAACGCGTCGCCAAGGGGTTCCTGCGCCTCCAGAGCCACGTCCTGCAACGGCTGCCCGTGCCCGATGACGTAGTCCGCGCGGCTGCCGGTGGGCGTCCGTTCCTGGGGGCGGGTGCCCAGCCCCTACAAGCGGAGCTGTCCTTTCGGTAGTATGCCTGGGCCCCGGATGAGCACGCCATTTGACGAGGTCATCGACGAGATCAGGGCCCGAGGCTTCCACAACCACCGGCTCGAGGACCACTCCGGCACAGTGAGTCGCGGGATCCTGCGCGACCTGAGCGCGATGTGTGAGCCGTTCCGGCAGGATTTGACGGTTGGCCGTATCCGCGAGTGGTTCGACCTCCCATCGCCGGGCGGGCGCGCGCGCAAGCTGGACCTCGTCGTGGCCGAACCCGGCGGTGAGGCGGGCGGACCGGACCTCGGCCGCCTGCGCCTGTGCGTAGAAAACAAGTCCGTCGTCACCGCGCACCGCAACCGCACGAACCGTTACGACGACTTGAGCGACGTCCTCGGCGTGCTCCACCAGAAGAAGCCCGACGCGATCCTGGTCGCGACCGTGCTCGTTGGCCTCGCCGAAAGAGTCCTCAACGTGCCCGATCGTGTGAAGCCCTTTCTGCCGCCCGACGACTTCGTCAGGCGCATCCTGCCACGCCTATCTAGCGCCGACGAAACACTGTGGGACGAGTTCCCGCATGCCGTGAGCCGCAACCGGCCGCTGGACCCAGAGCGCACCGTGAAGAAGTTCCGCGAACTGCCGACACGTCCGCCCGGAAGGACCGACCTGGTTGCCTACGACTATGTCCTTCTCGTGCCCGTCTTTATCGACAACGTATGCCCGCCCCACCTCGCACGCGAAAACGCCCTTGGCATCGACGTCGACGCCGAGTACCGCGCGATGCTCGACCGCATCTGCAAGGCGTACACCGCGAGGTGGCACTTGTAGAACTTACGGTCCGGTCGTGTTTGCGTCGTCCAGAGAGATCAGGAACACCGCCTGCGTGGCCGTGGCTCGAGAACAAAAAGATGAACGGGTGCCATGATAGTTTCATGCCATCCAACAAGCCGATGAAGCTGACGGTCGCCTGCGGCGCCCGCAGCTTACTACGTACCTCGGCACCTCGCGGCAGCCTCGTGACCTGGAAGCAACTGCGTGACGATGTACAGCACTTCCTACTGACATGATGAGCAACCGGGAACATGGGTGACACTCGGGTTAGCTCATGGAGGAGTGTCAGTCCCGGATGACGTAGTCGCATTCGTCGAGGCGTGCCAGCAGCACGCGGTGGAAGTAGATGGACCAGATGCCGTCGTCGACCTCTCCGGGCCAAAAGGCATGGCCGGCACGCGCGGGAGGCCCCGGCGCTCGGGCGCTGAAAACGGGAATCCCTCAGATCCTCTGGACCAGGGAGCCGTAGAGCTCCGGCCGCCCCTACCGGGACCGGAGACAACCTGCGCAGCAACCGCCCGTCCCGCCGTCTCAGTACTTCCTCAAAATCCCCACCACGATGCCCTGGATGCGGAACTCCCCGTCCCGGACGAGGATGGGCTGCACCTCGGGGTTGGCGGGCTGAAGGCGCACGTGGCCGTTCTCCCGGTAAAACCGCTTGAGCGTCGCCTCCCCCCCTCCTAGGAGGGCGACCACGGTGTTCCCGTTCTCGGCCGTCTCGCGCTCTTCGATGATGACGTAATCGCCGTCCTGGATGTGGTCCTCGATCATGGACTGCCCCTTGACCTGGAGGACGTAGAGATTGCGGGCGCCGGCCTCCGTCCAGGGGAGGGCGATGGTGGCGGGATCGGGGACGGCCTCCAGGGGGCTGCCGGCGGCGATGTACCCCATCAGGGGCAGCTCCCGCGCGGGCTCCTGCTTGCCCTCCAGGACCTCGATGGACCGGCTCCGGTTCCACCCCCGCTTCAAAAGCCCTTTCTCTATCAGGTTCTGGACGTGCTTGTGGATTGTCGCGGGGGACGTCAGCCCGAACGCCGCCCCGATCTCCTCGAGGCTCGGCGAGTAGCCTTTCTCATCGATGAACTGCTTGATAAAGTCCAGGATTTGGCGCTGGCGTTTCGTCAGATACATGTCAAAATTCTCCGGCTGGGGGGAAGAGGTCACAGCCCTCAAGAGGTCACAGCCCTCAAGAGGTCACAGACCTCAAGAGGCCACAGGCCTCAAGCGGAGCCACCGTGCCGCTGTGCGTCTTCTCGGCGAGGTCTCAGACCTCAAGAGGTCTCAGACCTCAAGCCGTTCCTTTCCGGCGGCTGATTCTCTTTGTCCCTGTCCCCGACCGAAACTTTCGGGGACCTGCTATACAAGATAGCGAAAAAGTCTCGAAAGTCAAGAGCAAAAAAATCCCCCGGCGAAGGGTCCCGAGGGCCGCATCGCCCGGGGATTTTCGGTGGGACCGATTGGATTAGCCTGGGCCCACGCCCGTCTGAATCAGGTGGAGCCTCAGACCTCGGCCACCTCGCGTCCACTACATGAATTTTTCAATGGACCACCTCCTTTCTCGCGTACTTTGAGCATACGGCCTTGCGCACAGGGTGTCAAGACATCTCTCCCGCTATGCCGACGACCTTCGATGAAACAATGGCGGGCAAGAGGTCACCGACCTCAAGATGCCCGCCCCGCCTTTTGAAGATTGGCGTCCATCCCGTCTGGAGGAAGGCCGGACATCCCGCGCGGTCCAAGCCTCCGGGCCAGCGTCCCTCACGACCCCCCGCGCTTCAACCCCAGCATCTCGCGCGCGTGGCGGCGGGTGGCCTCGGTGATGGTCTTGCCCCCGGCCATGCGGGCGATCTCCTCGATGCGCTCGTCGATGTCCAACTGCCGGATGGCCGTCCGCGTCCGTCCCCCCCTCTCTTCCTTGGAAATCAGGAAATGCGCGTCGGCCAGGGCCGCGATCTGCGGCAGGTGCGTGATGCAAAAGACCTGGTGGGATTTGGAGATGGCCTTGAGCTTGCGCCCCACGACCTCGGCCACGGCCCCGCCGATGCCCGCGTCCACCTCGTCGAACAAAAGAGAAGGGACGCGGTCCTTTCCCGCCAGGACGGTTTTGATCGCCAGCATGACGCGCGAGAGCTCCCCCCCCGAGACGATCTTGGCTAAGGGCCTCACCCCTTCCCCCACGTTCGGCTCGAACTGGAACTCGGCCCGGTCCACGCCGTCGTCGAAGAGCCGAAGCCGCCTTCCCTCCCGCACGACGAAGCCCTCCGGGTCCTCTTCGTCCGCGAGCGCCGCCGCGAACCCCGCCTTCCTCATCCCCAGGCCCCGGAGCTCCTGCTCGACGGCCCGGCCCAAGCGCTGGGCGGTCTCTTTCCGCTCGCCGGAGAGCTTCAGGGCCTCGCGGGCGACTTGCGGACGAAGGGCCTCGATGGCCCGCTGGACTTCCTCCAAAGCCGCGTCCCGATTGGACAGCTCTTCCAGCTCCTTCGCCGCGCGGTCCCGATAGGCCAGGGCGGCCTCGACGGAGCCGCCGTACTTTTTCTTGATCGTGCGGATGAGGTCCAGCCGCTCCTCGACGGCGCTCCGGCGCGCGGGGTCGAAGTCCACCCCCTCGGCGTACCGGCCAAGCCGCCTCGCGGCCTCCTCCGCCTGGAGCGCGAGGGAGCGGACCTCCTCGGCCAGGTCCCGCAGCGCCGGGTCCAGCCCGGCGAGGCGCTCCACGCGGGCCGCCACGGAGGACAGCCTATCGACCAGGGAGCCCTCCGACTCGTAGAGGTCCTGGTGCGCGCCCCTCGCCAGGAGGTGGCGCTCCTCGGCGGTTGCCAGGAGCGCGGCCTCCTCTTCCAGGGCCTCCTCCTCCCCGGGGACGAGATCGGCCGTCTCGATCTCCCGCGCCTGGAACCGCAGGAGGTCGATGCGGTCGCGGGAGTCCGCCTCCCGGCGGGAGAGCTCCCCCCGCCGCGCCTCCAGGCGGCGAAGCTCGGCGACGAGGCCGGCGACCTGCTCCCGCCGCCCTTGCACGTCCCCGAAGTCGTCCAGGATTTGCAGATGGTTTTCCGGGTAGAGCAGCCTTTGATGCTGGTGCTGGCCGTGGACGTCCACCAGAAACTCCCCCGCCGCCTCCAGCATGGACAGGGTGACCGGGCCGCCGTTGATGAAGCAGCGGTTTCTCCCTTCGGCCGAGACCACGCGCCGCAGGGCCACCTCGTCCCCTTCGGCCCCGACGCCCATCTCCCGCAACCGCCCGGCCGCCGCCGCCCCCGGCCCCTTGCGGGGGAATTGAAAGAGGGCCTCGACGGTCGCCTCCTTCGCGCCGGCCCGGATGAGGTCGGAGGAGGCCCGCCCGCCGAGGATGAGCGCCAGCGCGCCGAAGATAATGGACTTCCCGGCCCCGGTCTCTCCCGTCAGCACCGTGAGGTCGGGCCCGAACTCCACCGAGAGGCGCTCGATGAGGGCGAAGTTCTGGATGCGAAGGGCCGCCAGCAACAAAGATTCTCCCGGCCCGGCCTTTCGCCGCGTCCAGCAGGGGGAAAGCGCCGGACGAAGGGTCTCCGCTTATCAGATGTCTTGACCGCGCCTGCCCCCCGGTCCTAGCCGGAGGGCCTGTCCTTGCCGTCCACGCCGGCCGACTTCTTTTCTCCCGGCCGGTCCTTCCCTTTCTCTGGCCCTTTTTCCGGCGCCGCGACTCCCCGTTTCGAGGAAGGCTCGCGGTTTTGTATCTCCCCGACCTGCACGCCCCAGCCGAGCTTGTTGCGCAGCAGACTGAAATAGTCGTTTTCCGGGAGCTTGACCAGGCGGATGCGGCGAGGGCTCTTCTGGACCTCCACCACGTCGCGGTGCTGAAGGGTGAGGCCGCGCTGGCCGTCGAGGGTCACATGCACGTCCTGGTCCGGGGTGGCAAGCACCACCTCCACCTTCACGTCGTCCGGGAGCACCAGGGGGCGGTTGGAGAGGGTGAAGGGACAGATGGGGTTCAGGATGAGGGCCGGGAGGGTGGGGACCACAATCGGCCCGCCGGCCGAGAGGGAATGCCCCGTGGAGCCGGTGGGGCTCGATATGATCAGACCGTCGGCGCGATAGGAGGTGACGAAATGCCCGTCCACGTAGGACTCCAGCTCGATGATCCGGGCCAGGGCCCCTTTGCTGATCACCACGTCGTTCAAGACCTCGGCCTCGGAAACCGCCTCCCCGCCGCCCCGTCGAATCCACGCCTTCAGCAGCGGGCGCTCCTGGATGGCGTAGTCCCCCTTGAAGATGCGCTCCAGCGTCGGATAGAGGTGGTCCAGGGTGATCTCGGTCAGGAACCCCAGGCTTCCCAGGTTGACGCCCAGAATCGGGACCTCAAGCCCCACGGTCATCCGGGCCATGGACAGCATGGTGCCGTCCCCCCCCAGGACAACAAGGAGGTCCACCTTCGCCGGAAGGTCCTCCCGGCGGTCAGGGGAGCTCAAGCCGACGAGGCCGGCCGTGTCCCGGTCCAGAACAACGCGAAAATCCCGAGGCTCCAGCCACCGCAGCAGCTCCCGCATCACCGGGCCGCCCGGGTCCTTTTTCGGCTTGCAAACGATCCCGATCGTCTTCATCGCCCGCCGCTTTCCGGCCGGATCACGCCTCCGGCGAACACCGGGACGACTCGGCTCCAGTCCGTCCGGGCGCAGAACTCCACGTCCGGGCCGAGGCCCAGTCCCTGAAGATACCGGCCCCAGGAGGACTCCCGCAGCATTCCCAAAAGATCCCCGCAGTGTCTCTGGTACAGATTCCAACACGCCAAGGCCGAGTCGGTCAATTCCATCCCCTTCCCCCGGCCCCGAATCCCCTCCGCCACAAGACCCGCGCAGACGGCGTCCTCCAGGCAGAAGCGGGCGTCCCTGCCCGAGCAGACGATGTTCACCCCGCCGCCGCGTCCTCTCTCCCGGGCCAGGGCCGCCGCCCGCCGGGCGGCCGCCCCGGCGTTCGCGAACGAGGCGACCCGCACTTCCCGCGCCCCCTCCTCCACGGCCGCCTGCAGCGTCCGGATCCCGTTGACGGTGGTCAGGACGATCCCCCGGCCGGCGACCCGGTCCGCCACGAACTCCCTGGGGGAGTTGCCCAGGTCGAACCCCCGGATGGGTCGCCCGTTGCGCTCCCCCGCGAGGAGACGGCTTCCGCCGCGCGCGTCCCGGCGCAGGCGGCGGGCCTCCGCGATGCTCGCGGCCGGATAGATCGCCCCGCAGCCGGCCTCGAAGGCTGACACGATGGTGGTCGTCGCCCGGAGCACGTCGATGGCGACCCAGACCGCCTCGCGGGCCTCGGCCCGGCCCATCTCCCGGACGACGCCGGGGATCTCCGCCCTGGAAAACAAGACCCTCAGGACCAAAGCCCCTCCTCCGCCGGTCAGCCGGGTCCGGCCGTGCCCAGCCGGAGGACGCGGATCTCGCTTTCCCCGGCCGTCTGCTCCGCCCAGCTGGCGTACTCCTCCCGTGCGGCGAGAAAGATCACCTGAGTCCGCGCGGCCGCCCGCCGGAGCCACTCCAGCCCCCTTTGACGGGAAGGGTCGTCATAGTGGACGAAGGGGTCGTCCAGGATCAGAGGGAGCGGCTCCTCTCCCCCCAGGAGCTCCAAAGAGGCGGCGCGCAGGGACAGGTACAGCTGATCGGCGGTCCCGCGGCTCAGGTTCCGCAGATCGACCCGGGGGTTGTCCGGAAGGGCGACAGTCACCGCCGGCCACCCGGTGGTCAGGTCGAGCCCGAATTCCCGCCCGACCAGAGAGCGGAAATGCCCCTCCACCGCCCCCTGAAGCCGGGGGAGATAGGAATCCTCCAGCTCCCGGGCCGCCTCCTCCAGGGTTTCCGCCGCAGCGCCGTAAGCCCGGTGAAGCAGGTCCAGCTCCCTCAGGCGCTCGCCAATCTCCTGAAGCCGTTCGCCCAGCGTCTCGGGGGAGAGCAGCTCGCCGCCCGTCTTCTCCTCGAGCCTGACCCGGACGCGGATGAGCTCCGCGCGGTCCGCCTCGACCCGTTGCGCCAGGGACGCCTCCTCCCTCCTCCACTCGTCCAACTCCGCGGCGGAGGGATGGAACAGGTCGAGACCCTTTTCTTCCATCTCCCGCCTGAGGTCCCGGCGGCGCCGGTCCGCCTCGTCCAGGCGATCGGCCACCTCTCCCTCCGACCCCTCGGCGAGGAGCTCCTTTTCCCGGGCCATCAGGTCCTCCCGCCGCCGCAGGAGTTCCCCGGCACGGTCGTGCCGGCGGAGGAGGGCCTCTTCACTTTCCACGCCGAAGCGCTGGAGGACGGCCTGAAGATCCGCGTCGAGACCCCGCGCCTGCCCATCGACCTCTTCCAGATCGCGCCCGGCCCGGCGGCAAAGCTCCTCCGCGGACCGCAGGCCGGGCAGGGCGTCGCGGTATCGGCGAAGGCCAGCCCGGGCCTCCGCGGCGCTCTCCACCCCGAGGGTCCGGAAAAGAGCCGCCATCTCCTCCCCGGGCTCCGCCTCCCCGGCCTCCGGCTGAGCCGGCTGGGCCCCCAGCCGGAAATTGCGGAGGAGCCGGCGGTTCAGCAGCAGCACCGCCCACAGGAGGACCGGGAAGCTCAGGCCGAAGAACGCGAAAAGATAGGGAGGCAGATGGCCCGTGGCCGCCCAATACAGGAGAGGCGTCCCGAACACCAGAGCAAAGATGAGGAAGGCGAAGGCGATCTTCCCCCACGAAGGGAACCCCCCGGCCGCCCGATCGTCCTTCGCCCGGGCGAGGACTTCCTCCCGCCTGCGCAGGGCCTCTTCCCACAGGGGAAGCCCTTCCTCGATGGCCCGGGCGCTCTCCTGGAAGACCTCCAGGCGGGCGGCCTCCTCCCGCAGGGCGTCCCGCTCGGCCGTCAACCGCGCGACCTCGCGGCGTAGCTCGTCGAGTCTTCTTTGCGCCGCCTCCCGTCCGGCCCGCAGGGCGGGGATTTTTTCGGCGACGGCCTGGATCAATCCATCGGCGTCGCCGACCTCGCCGAGCCCTTCCTGGACCCGATGAAGCTCGTCCCGAATCTCCCTCATCCGGCGGAGGCGACGGCCCAGGGCATCCGCTTCCGCGTTCGCATCAGCCATTTCCTTCTCCAGACCGGCTTTGCGCCTCCAACGGTCGAGGAGGGCGCGGACCTCCTCCAGGCGGCGCGCTTCCCCAGGAAGCTTCCCCTCCAGGTCGGCCTTGCGCTCGGAGAGGGAGAGAACGAGCCGAAAG
>JACPRG010000139.1 GCA_016190025.1 Candidatus Tectimicrobiota bacterium | reverse complement strand
CCACTGGAGGATCCGCAGGGTCTTCCGCTGGGCCTCGGAGCGGCCCGGAACGATGATCCCCGGCCCCACCCCCGCCGCGAGGGCCCCCGCCCCCGCGGCCTTCAGGAACGTCCGACGAGAGACGCGTTTTCCCTTCTCTTTTTTGGCCATCTCCTTCCCTCCTCTAACAGATGGCTTGTTGACCGACGACCACCGCCCGCGCGCCGAGAGGGCCGCTCAGAGAGCGCCTTCGCCCTTCGGATTCAGCCCGGCCGAAAGGCGGCGCCGGGTCGGGCGACCCGGCCGATCTTCGTTGAAGTGTGTCTGAAACTTACCCGAGGGCCCGGAACCCTGTCAACAGGTTTCCCGTCTGGCCTAGGGGGGGACCAGCGCGATCTCGAACTCGTACCAGGCGGGGCTCGGGTCGATGTCGTCCGTCTCGACGACGACGCGAAAGCCGTTTCCGAGGTGGGGATGCTCCAGAACGGTCACGCGCCCCCTCCCCTCCAGCGTCCGCAACAGGACCCCCATCGGTCTTTGCGGGACGTCGAACCCCCTCAGCGCGAGCGCGGAGGAATCGCACCGGCAGTGCAGGCCCTCCCCCTCCCCGAACGGCCACTCCGGCTGCCAGGGCTCGCCGTTGACGTACGTGGGAATCCGCCGGTTCGCCCACCTCCCCGGCGCGACCCATTCCAGGTGGCGGATCCAAAGGCGCCCCCCCTGCACCACGAACCAGCTCCGGCCGTCGATGAAACTCCGGACGCGGAGCGTCCCCGCCGCAGGTCCGGGCGAACTCCCCTGGGCGGCCGCTCTGGACGAATTCGGCAGCGCCGCCGCCAGGCCCAAGAGGAGGACCGCCCCGAGAGGAATCCCGGCCCTGGCCGCGCGTCTCATGACTCTTTTCCGTCCCATCCGAACCCGGCCGCGCACATCCGGACAGTGCGAACCGGCGGCGCGGCGGGAGCTAGCCGTCCCGTCTCTGCGAAATCCGGGAGACCTCCCCCGCCACCAGCTCCGCCGGCAGGTGGAAGACCACGTTCTCGTTCGGGCCCGCCGCCTCCCGGACGTTCCGGATCCCCCGGGCCTTCAGGTGCTCCACGATCTCTCTGACCAGGAACTCCGGCGTCGAGGCGCCGGCCGTGACGCCCACGCTCCCGACGCCCTCGAACCAGGCCGGGTCCAGGTCCGAGACGGCGTCGATGAGATAGGCGCGGATGCCCGCGGACTCGGCCACCTCTTTGAGGCGCATGGAGTTCGAGCTGTTCCGGGAGCCCAGCACCAGCAGGAGGTCCACCTTTCCGGTCATCTGCTTGACGGCCGTCTGGCGGTTCTGGGTGGCGTAGCAGATGTCCTCTTTCGACGGAAGGGTCAGGGCCGAGAATTTCTTCTTGAGGGCGGCGACCACCTCGGAGGCGTCGTCCACGCTCAGCGTGGTCTGGGTCAGGCAAACCACCTTCTGAGGGTCCGGGACCGTGAGCCCCTCGACCTCTTCCGCCCGGCTGATGACGGTGATGTGCTCGGGGGCCTCGCCGTACGTCCCGATCACCTCGTCGTGGTCCATGTGGCCGACCAGGATGATGTGGTAGCCCTCGCGGACGTAGCGCCGGACCTCGCCGTGGACCTTGGTGACGAGGGGGCAGGTGGCGTCCAGGGCCTTGAGCCTGCGCCGCCTGGCCTCCTCCACCACCGCCGGGGCGACGCCGTGGGCGCTGAAGATGGTGATGGCCCCCTCCGGGACCTCCTCCAGCTCCTCGACGAAAATCGCTCCCTTCCGCTTCAGGTCCTCCACGACGTGCTTGTTGTGGACGATCTCCTTGCGGACGTAGATGGGCGGCCCATAGAGGTCCAGCGCCCGCTCCACCACCTCGATGGCGCGGACGACCCCCGCGCAAAAACCCCTCGGCTTCGCCAGAACCAGCTCCTGAAAGGCCATCCGCAACCCCCCTTTGCGTCCCGCTCCCCGCGCAAAACAGGCCCTGAACAAAAAACGTGATTCATTTTATCACGAGACGAAAGCGCCTTTGGCCGCGCGGGCGGGCGAAAGGAGCCTCTGAATCCCCCTCATCCCAAGACCGCCACGCGGAAAAGGAGGAGAAGCCCCTCTTCCCAACGCTCGATGGCCAGCCCCCGGGAGGGAAGCGTCGCCATGGTTTCGGAGAGGGTCATGGGTCCGGTCTCGTGACGGCCCCCGAACTGTGCATGGACCTCGGCCAACAGGGCCAGGCCGGCCTCGGTCATGTCCGCCACAACGACCCGGCCCCCCCGCCGGCACACCCGGACCATCTCCCGCACCGCCCGGCCGGGTTCCCCCATGTGGTGGATCAGGTTCGCGGACGCCACCAGGTCGAAGACGCCGTCGGGAAAAGGAAGGCGCGCCGCGTCCCCCCGCAGAAACCGGATGCGGTCTCCCACCCCCGCCTGCGCCGCGTTGCGCCGGGCGACCTCGATCCCCTCGCCCTCGAACTCCAGCGTGGTCACGCGCGCCCCCTCCTTCGCCAGGAGGATGGCCAGCCGTCCGGGACCGGTGCCCACGTCCAGCACCCTCCCCGCGACCGGCCGGGCGCACTCGATCACCCGGGCCCGCAGGGCGGCCGTGTCGTATCCCCGCTCCCGCAGGACGCGGCGGCGCGCGGCGGCGGTCGGGTCTCTCTCCTCGACGACGTCCCGGTTCCTCTCCTCAGCGGCGTCCGTCATGACAAAGGCCATCCTTTCGCCGGGCGGCGGGTATTGACGAGCCCCCCCTCCCCCGATTACCGTTGGCGCTCAGGCCCGGTTCCCGCGCCTCGGGCGGCGGCCGGGCTGATTCCGTGAAAGGCGCATCCTACAATAAGGTATGTGGGACATTTCAAACCGCGGGGCAACGAGCGTCCCCTCCATGACCGGCGGCGGACCGGGAGAAGCGCCCCCGCGCCCTCCGGGAAGGCCCCTCTCTTGACGCTCGGCATCGGTTCCCCCGTCTGGCTCGCCCTGTTGGCCTTCGCGGCTCAGGGGACGAGCGACTTCCGGCTCAAGGCCGCCGTCGTGCGCAAGGGGGACCCCTTTTCCCTCATGGCCATGACCGTCCCGACGTTCGCCCTGACCTCCGCGGCCTCGGGCCTGGTCCTGGGGACGCTCCGGTTCTCCGCCGCCACCCTCGGGTTCGGCGCTCTGATCGGGACTCTCTCTTTCATCTCGTTCAACCTGTTCGTCAGCAGCCTCAAGGAAGGGGAGGCGTCGGTGAATGCCATGCTCTTCCGGCTGAGCTTCGTCGTCACCTCCCTGCTCTCCATCGCCCTCCTTGGCGAATCGACCGGATGGGCGAAGTGGCTGGGCCTGGCCCTGGCCGCGGGCGCGGTGTGCTCCGCGGCCCTGGACAGCCGCCGGTACGCCCGGCCGGGCTCCCGCAGAGCGATCCTCCTCGCCACAGCCGCCCTCGTCTGCTACGGATTCAACGGGTTTTTCTTCAAGGTCGCCACCCTGAGGGGCGCGGAGGCCTCCGGCCTTTCCATCGTCACCACCTGCACCTTCGGGGTCCTGTCGGTCCTCGTGCACCTTCTGCCCTGGGGGAGCCTGCGGTTCCGGAT
>JACPRG010000141.1 GCA_016190025.1 Candidatus Tectimicrobiota bacterium | reverse complement strand
GTCCAGGGCCCGGTTCCACTTGGTGTCGAGCCGGTCGTCGAAAAGCACGTCCTCGTCCGCCGGGGCGGTGAACCAGTCCCCCCGCCGCATCTCGGCCTCGAGCTGCCCCGGCGCCCAGCCCGCGTAGCCCACCAGGAACAACACCCGGCGCGGCCCTTTCCCTCCGGCCATGGCCCGAAGGACCCGGTCCACCGGGCTCACGCCGACCCTCTCATTGGCCGGCTGCTGAGGAGGCAAGTCCGGCTCGGAGGAGTGAAGGGCGAAGCCGGCCCCGGGCTGGACCGGCCCGCCATAGTGGACGGCGATCTCCTCCGCGCCCTTCTCCGCCTCAAGGCCGAGCCGCCTCAGGACGTCCGAAAGCCTCACCTTGCCCATGACGCGGTTGATGACGAGGCCGAAGGCCCCGGAGGCGTCGTGCCGGACGAGGAGAATCACCGTCTGCTGAAACCGGGGGTCGCGCATCGTCGGGGCCGCCACGAGCACCTCGCCCCCGTGATAGGTCCGGTACTCCTCGTGCCTGGCCGCCTGGGAGGGCGCCCCGCCCAGCCAAAGCAAAGCGGCCACAAAGGTTACCCCGATGAAGCGCCCGAGGCGGATGACCATGATCCCGTCGCGTCCTTTTTGAGAACTCCGGACCCTCGATGTCAGAGTCTTACAATCCCAAAAGCCTTCGCGCCGTCCCTCCCAGGATCTTCTCCTTGTCCTCTTTTGAGAGGCGGGTGTCCTCGATGCTCGTGACGGCCCGGGGGAGGTCTCCGGAAAGGAAGGGATAGTCGCTCCCGAGCAAGAGGCGATCCGCCCCGGCGAAGGCGTGGGCGCACTCGACGGCCGGGGGGTAGAACGAGACCGTGTCCCAGTAGATCCGCTTGAAGTACTCGCCGGGTTTCTTGGGGATGGTCTTCTGCACCTCGGGGAAGCGGTAGCCCCGCTCGAGCCTGTCCGCCAGGAAGGGGACGGCCCCGCCCAGGTGGTTGAAGACCAGCTTCAACCGGGGATGCGCCTCCAGCAGGCCGTCGAAGACGAGCGTCGCCGCCACGATGGTCGTCTCGAACATGAACCCGACCAGGGCCGCCAGGTGGAACCGCTCCAGGACGGGGTTCGGCGCGGCGTTCAGGGGGTGGATGAAGACGGGCAGGTCCAGCGCCTCGGCCTCGGCGAAGAAGGGGCGGAAGCGCCGGTCGCTCAGGTACACCCCGTCCACGTTGGTGAACGTCGAGAACCCCTTCAGCCCCAGCTCTTTCTTGCCCCGCCTCATCTCCCGGAGCGCGGCGTCCAGATCCTTCAGGTACATGGCGGCGAAGCCGACGAAGCGGTCGGGGCGCCTGGCGGCCAGGTCGGCGACGGCGTCGTTGATCTCGCCCATGAGCGGGACGCCGTCCTCGGGCTCCAGCAGGTCGATGCTGGGGTTGCCCATCGTCAGGACCTGGACATCGATCTTCGCCCGGTCCATGTCGGCCAGGCGGGGCGCCGGGTCGGTCCCGGTGGCGGAGATGGGGCCGAAGTCGAACCCCCGGTGGTAGAAGCGGATGCGCCCTTGCTCGTCCTCCTCCAGCTTGAGGCCGTAGCGCTTCTCCACCCGCTTGAGGGTCTCCAGATAGGCCGTCGGGTAAACGTGGGTGTGGAAGTCGATGTTCACGCCATCCTCCTTGCGGTGCATCCGGGTGAGAGAAGCGCCGCCTCAGGCGGGCGATGGAGATTGTCGGCCGATCTCTCCGGCCCGTCAACCCGGCGGGACTCCGGGGGAGACTTTGGGGCACGGCCGCCGGACCCCCTCCTCGCCGCCCTCCGGGACAATCGGCCATTTGTTTCCCCCCGGCTCTTTTTTCTGTATGATGGAATGGCCCAAGAGGCCATCGCGAAGGGCCTGCGGACGACAAACCAGGAGAACGGAAAACCGAAGGACGAGAAATCATGGACACAAAGACACGTTCCTGGATCAAATCCATTTCGTGGCGGATTGTCGGAATCATCCTTCTTGGAGCCATCGCCTATTCGGTCACCGGTGACTGGAAAGAGATGACTCTCATCACCCTCATATTTCACAGCATTCGCGTTCTTATGTATTACTATCATGAGCGCCTGTGGGAGCATATTTCATGGGGAAGGGTGAAGCATCCCTTATCCGACCTGCCCGTTAAGAAGGAGCTCACGCCAGAGGATCATCAACTGATTGCACGGAAGCTGAAGGAGTTGGGCTATATCGACGTGTAATTCCGGAGAGAACGGATTCATCATGCGGGCCGGGTGCGATGCCCGGACCCCAGCAATCCGTCACACGTTGCGCCGACCCGACTGCTGACCCTCCCCTTTTTCCCGCCTTCATTCCCACCCGCGCGAGCCGATCACCGGAGTCCTCGCCCACACTTGATCCCCCGCCTTGACGACCGGCGCCCTCACTTGATCGCCCCGACGGTGAAGCCGGCGATGAAGCGGTCGACGAAGAGGTTGTACAGGACGGCGATGGGCACGCTGGCGATGAAGCAGGCGGCCATCAGGGAGCCCCAGAAATAGACGTCGCCCCGGACGAGGAACGTCGGCACGCCCACGCTCACCGTAAACCGGGAGGAGGCCGTGATGAACGTCAGGCCGTAGACGAACTCCTGCATCACCAGCGTGAAAGAGAAGATGACCACCGTGAGGATCCCCGCCAGGGAGATGGGGATCACCACCCGCACGAAGGCCCCGAACCGGCTGTGGCCGTCGATCATCGCGGCCTCCTCCAGGTCCTTGGGGATGGCCTTGAAAAACCCCATGAGCAGCCAGGTGGAGAAGGGGACGGTGATGCTGGGATACACCAAAACCAGCGACCACAGGGAATCCTGAAGCCCCAGCCTGGCGATGACCTGGGAGAGGGGGATGAACAAAAGGGTCGGCGGGACGAGGTAGGTCAGGAAGATCCCGATGCCGAGCCGCTCCCCCCAGCGTCCCGACAGCCGAGCCAGGCTGTACCCCGCCGGGACGGCCAACGCCAGCGTGACCGCCACCACCGTGACGCCCACGAACGTCGTGTTCCACAGCCACTGGACGTACTGGGTCTCGGTGAACAGCACCTTCACGTGCTCCAGGGTCGGCGGCTGGTTGAACAGGAAGGGGTTGTTCTGGGGATTGAGGAGGTCCCGGGTCTCCTTGAACGTGGTGATGAGCATCCAGAAAAAGGGGAAGGCGGCGAACAGGACGAACAGGGCCAGCACCCCCCAGTGGGCCACGCCCCCCACCCACCTTCTGAGGCGGAAACGCCGCGCGCGCATCTCAGGTCACCTCCGACCGCCGGGCGATCCGCAGCATCAAAAAGGCGACGGCCACGAGCAGGGGGAAGAGAAACAGCGCGATGGCCGCCCCCTCGGCCAGGTCCCCGCCGTCAATCCCTGTGAAGAACGCCAGGCTCGCCAGGACCTGGGTGGAGTCGTAGGGCCCCCCCCGGGTCAGGATGTAGATCACGATCATGTCGGTGAAGGCGAAGACCACGCCGAACAAAACGGCCACGCCCATGATGGGCAGGAGCATCGGGATGGTGATCTCGAAGAGCCGCCGCCAGAACCCCGCCCCGTCCACCGAGGCGGCGTCGTGGATGTCTTTGGGGATGGAGGTCAGGCCCGCCAGGAGGATCACCGTCGCGAGCGGCAGGAGCCGCCAGACATGGACCGCGATGACGGCCGACATGGCCAGGTTCGGGAGCCCGAGCCAGATGGGCCAGGTGTTGGGGCCGAAGACGCCCAGGCCCCGCAGGCTCCAGTTGATGACGCTGTAGATGGAGTCGAAGATCCACAGCCAGCCGATCGCCCCCAGGGAGATGGGCGCCACCCACGGCAAGAGAATCAGCCCCCGGACGACCCACTTCCCCCGGAAGTCCTTCAGGAGAATGAGGGCCAGCACCTTGCCCAGCACCAGGACGATGGCCTGGGAGACGAAGGTGAAGAGGAAGGTGTTCTTGAGGGCCACCCAGAAGGCGGGCGTATCGAGGATCGCCTTGAAGTTCCGCAGGCCCACGAACCGGAGGCTCTCGGTGCCGACGGTGACGTCGCTGACGCTGTAATAGAGGGCCAGCAGGAAGGGCAGGCCGATGAGCGCCGCGATGTACAGGATGGCGGGCGAGATCATCGCCCGCCCGAGCCAGTCCTCCCGGTCCAGGAAGTACGCGTATCGGCCCGACCGGCCTCTCGCCGCCACGTGGGGCTCCTCTCGATCTCTCCGCTCAGAACGGCCGGGGCTCCGTCCGCAGCCCGGTGGCCTTGTCGAAAAACCGCAGGTCCCGCCTCGGCACGGCGAACTCGTAGGCCTCCCCCTCCCGCAGGGCCGCCGGCACCGAGGAGGGGAGCTTGGCGATGGCCTTCTGGTCCCGGAAGGGCCCGCCCAGGACGCCGTAGATCAGACGGTCCGCCCCCAGGGACTCGACCCGGGTCAGGCGGAACGGCAGACGGAGGACGTCTCCCCGTCCCGGGTGGACCCCCTCGGGCAGAAAGTTCTCGGGCCGGAAGCCGACGACGGCGTTCTCCCCTTCCAGCAGGTTCATGGGGGGAGAGCCCAGGAAACCGGCGACGAAGGTGTCGGCCGGGTCGTTGTAGATCTCCTGCGGGCCGCCGAGCTGCCGGAGCCTGCCCGCGTTCATCACGGCGATGCGGTCCCCCATCCCCATGGCCTCCACCTGGTCGTGCGTCACGTAGATGGTGGTGGTGCCGATGCGCCGCTGAAACTGGAGCAGCTCGTCCCGGGCGGAGGCCCGGAGCTTGGCGTCCAGGTTGGACAGGGGCTCGTCCAGCAGGAAGACATTCGGCTCCCGGACCAGGGCCCGGGCCAGGGCCACCCGCTGCCGCTCGCCCCCCGACAGCTCCCGGGGCTTGCGGTCCAGGAAGCGGCCGATCCCGAACATCCCGGCCGCCCACTCCACCTTTCTTTTCTGTTCCGCCTTCGGCACGCCGTGGGCCTTCAGAGGGAAGGCGATGTTCTGGGAGACCGTCTTGTGGGGATAGAGGGCGTAGCTCTGAAAGACCATGGCGATCCCGCGCGCCCGCGGCGGGAGCTCGTTGACCACCACCCTGCCGATGACCACGTCCCCCTCGGTGGGCTTCTCCAGGCCGGCGATGATCCGGAGCAGGGTGGTCTTTCCGCAACCGGAGGGGCCGAGGAAGACCAGGAACTCCCCTTCCTTGCTCGCCAAGTCGACGCCGTCGACCGCCCTCACGTCCCCGAAGTATTTCTTGATGCCGACCGTCTCGACCGTGGCCATGACAACCCCTGGACGGATGGATTCCCGGCGCGCAGAGCCCATTTTCCGGCCCCGGCGCGCAGAGAGGGAGACCGAATCCCCCGGTCCCCCTCTCCGCGGCTGCCGGGCGCGCCGCCCTCCCCGGCGCGGCCCTCTCTTACACCTTACCCTTTTCTCTCCACTTCTTGAAGATGCGGTCCACCGCCCGGGCGGCCTCGTCCACGGCGGCCTCCGGCGACAGGACGCCCTGCGCCGCCTTGGCGAACATGGTGGAGACGACCCACGTGCTGAAGATCTCGTCGACGGCGGCGTTGGCGTAGCCGGGGTAGCCCACGTTGGTCGCCCAGTCCAGGACATCCTCCAGGACCTTGTACTTGTCGGGCGGGTTGGCCTTGGAGTCCTTGGCCAGGAGCTGCTTGAAATCGGGCACCGTCTGCGGGAAGCACGGGAAGTTGTAGAACTCGCTCGCCAGGAACCCCCGCCGGAAGTTGCCGACGTAATCCACCAGGAATTTCTTGGCCCCCTCGATGTTCTTGGCGAACTTCCAGATGACGTACACGTCCATGACGTGCTCGAGGCCGATCCGCCGCACCGGGCCCGCGGGGGCCTTCGCCAGCCAGATCTTGTCGCCGATGGGCATCTTCTTGTTTTCGGCCTCCCGGGTGACGGAGATGGCGTTCAGGACGAGGGAGCCTTTTCCGGCCAGCATGAAGCGGTTGTTGGAGGAGGCGTCCCAGGAGAAGACCTCGGGGGTCATGGTCTCCTGGTAGAGGGCCTTGACGTACTTGACCGCCTCGACCGTGCGCCCGGACTTGAGGACGGGGTTTCCGTTTTCGTCCTGCACCGAGCCCCCGAAGGAGTACAGGATGGCCCGCATGGCCATGTTGGTGTCGATCTCGGAGGCGAGGCCGATGCCCAGGGGGTTTCCGAACTGCTTTTTGATCTTGGCCCCGCCGACCCGGATGTCGTCCCAGGTGTCCGGCTTCATCCCCACCGCGTCCCAGAGGTCCTTGCGGTAGTTGACGGGGTCGGGGACGTAGCTGTCCGAGAACCCGTAGTACTTCTTGCTCTTGGGGTTATAGGTGCTCTTGACGGCCAGCGGGATGGCCTTGCCGTACTTCCGCTCGCACTCCTCGTAGATCTCCCGGTGGTCGATCACCTGGTCCTCGTGCACCGGGGGCGGCCACAGGAACATGAACAGGTCGTGGCCCTGCTGGGCCCGGACCTCCGCGGCCGCGCGGGCGTTGAGGCCGGCCAGGCCGATGTTGTCCACGGTGACCTGCGTGTCGTTCTTCTGCCCCCACTCCTTGATGTACTCGTTGTTGAACCACTTGTCGTAGCCCGGCACGAAGTGGTTCCACTGGAGGATCCGCAGGGTCTTCCGCTGGGCCTCGGAGCGGCCCGGAACGATGATCCCCGGCCCCACC
>JACPRG010000132.1 GCA_016190025.1 Candidatus Tectimicrobiota bacterium | reverse complement strand
TCGACCGGGCACGCCTCGCACCGGGGCTTCCTGGCGTGGCACACCCTGCGGCCGTGAAACGTCAGGAGGTGGTTGAACCCGGCCGTGAACTCCTTCGGGACGACTTCCCGAAGCTGGAGCTCGGTCCGGTCCGGGTCGCGCGCGTCCGCGAGGCCAAACCGGTGGGAGAGGCGGAAGACGTGCGTGTCCACGGCGATGGCCGGGACGCCGAACCCGTCGTTCAGGAGGATGTTGGCCGTCTTCCGACCGACCCCCGGCAGCCTGCGGAGGGCGTCGAAGTCCTCCGGGACCTCCCCGCCGAATTCCTCGCAGATCATCCGGCAGGCGCCGATGATGTGCCTGGCCTTGTTCCGGTAAAAGCCGCAGGAGTGGATGTCGCGCTCCAGCTCCCGCCGTCCGGCCCGGGCGAAGTGCGCGGGCGTCGGATATTTCCGAAAGAGGGCCGGCGTGGTCCGGTTGACCCGCTCGTCCGTGCACTGGGCGGAGAGGATGGAGGCGACCAAAAGCTGGAACGACCCTTGGAAGTTGAGCCCGCAGCGGGCGTCCGGGTATGCCTCGGAGAGCCGCTTCAGGATCGCGCGGGCGCGCCGCCGCTTCGCCGTCTTTTCTGCATCGCCCACCGATGGAATCCCCCCTGCGGAGAGACGGGCCGTGCGGACCATTATCGCCGAAAACCAAAAGAAAGCTGCCCGGGGCCAACGGCCGAGAGATTCCACCTTGGACGGAAGAGGGTTCTCGCGCCCGCCGGGTGGGGGGAGCAAAGGGGAAGCGACTTGCGGCTGACCCGTGCGGAAACCGTGCCGGCGAACCTGATGTAGATCATTGTCCTCATTCCGCCGTGAGCCTAAGCTCACGCCGAAAAGGGAGACATCCCATCTCCGGGGAAAGACAACGCGGGCCCCACATCCGAACGGGCGGGAGAGCGAAAACAAATTGGGTCGGACGGTATCCATCGGGTCCAGGGCGCCCAACATCGAGGCCGCTGAGAAGTCGCGGGGCGGCGGAAGATACGTCTCGGATATCGTCCTTCCGGGCATGCTGTGGGGGAAGATCCTCCACAGTCCCTACCCCCACGCCCGGATCCTCCACATCGACGCCTCCCGGGCGGAGACCCTGCGCGGCGTGCGGGCCGTCGTCACGGCGGCGGACACCCTGAAGAAGCCCTACGGGGGCATGATCCAGGACGAGCAGATCTTCGCGGTGGATAAGGTCCGCTTCGCCGGGGAGGAGGTCGCGGCCGTGGCCGCGACCGACCTGGAGGTGGCCGAGGAGGCGTTGGAGCTGATTCAGGTGGAGTACGAACTGCTGCCCGCCTACGGGACGGTGGAGGAGGCGCTGGCCGAGGGGGCCCTCCCCATCCACGACGACAAGCCGGACAACATCGCCTATCGCCTCCGCCTGGAGCGGGGGGACGTGGACGCGGCGCTCCGGTCGGCCGACGAGGTCATCGACAACGCCGTCCGGACCTCCCCGGTGCACCAATGCTACCTGGAGCCCATCGCCTGCGTGGCCGACTGGGGGAGGAGCGGGCGGCTTACCCTCTACGCCCCGGTTCACAACCCTGCGCTGATCCGCCTCGCCTACGCGCCTCTCCTTGGGGTCGGCCCCGGAGACATCCGGGTCGTCCACTCCTACATCGGCGGCTCCTTCGGACCCAAGTTCGAGCACAGCCTGCACCTGATCTGCGCCATTCTGGCCCGGAAGACGGGCAAGCCTGTGCGTGTGGTCCACACCCGAGGAGAGGAGTTCCTGGCCGGCCGGCCGCGCGTACCCATGAGCATCAAGGTTCGCCTCGGGGGGATGGGCAACGGGACGATCGTGGGGAAGGAGATGTCCATCCTCGCCGACAACGGGGCCTACACCGATTACGCGCCCGCCATCGCCGCGGCCGCGGCCTACCGGATGGACCAGACCTACCGCATTCCCAACCTGCGCGCCGACGTGAGCCTGGTCTACACCAACCGGACTCCCACGGGGGCCTTCCGCGGGGGTGGCAGCCCCCAGGGGAACCTGGCCCTGGACACCTCCATCGACATGTTCGCGGAGAAGATCGGGATGGACCCGGCCGAGGTCCGGCTGAAGAACGTCGTCCGCACGGGGGACGTGACCTCCTTCGGCTGGAAGGTGAACAGCGCCGGCGGCGCCGAGTGCATCGAGAAGGCGGCCCAGGCGTCCGGCTGGAAAGAGAAGCGGGAGAGGTTCCGAAACCGGACCGGGCCGAAAAAGCGGGGCATTGGCATCTCGGCCTGCATTCACGTCTCGGGCAACCGGGAATACGTCAAGGAGTTCGACGGCTCTTCGGCGATCCTCCGGATGTCTGAGAACGGAAAGCTCTTGGTCCTCTCCGGGGAGGTGGACTACGGGCAGGGGAGCCGGACAGTCATGGCCCAGGTGGCGGCCGAGGTCTTGGGCATGCGGATCGAGGACATCTCCGTCTCCCCCATAGACACCGACGTGACGCCTTTCGGCCTGGGCGCCTTCGCGGCTCGAACGACGACAGTGGCGGGCCGTGCGGTCATCGACGCGGCCCAGAAGGTGAAACGGGAGCTGCTGGAGGCCGCCGCCGAACTCCTGGAGATCGCGCCGGAAGACGTGGCATTGGAGGATGGCAAGGTCATCGTGAAGGCCGCGCCCGCGCACTCGATCTCGTTGCGCGAGGCGGCCCGTTACGCGGTCTTCAGGAAGAACGCCGGCAACCCCATCGTCCACAAGGGAGAGTACAACGCCGACGCGGCGGGAGTGGAATTCCCCGATCCCCTCACAAAGCAGGGAAACCTCTCGACGGCCTATCCGTTTGCGGCCCACGTCGTGGAGGTCGAGGTGGACGAAGAGACCGGCGCCGTCCAGGTCGTGGGGGCCTGGGCCGCCCACGACGTCGGACGGGTCATCAACCCCCTCATGGCGGAGGGCCAGGTCGAAGGGGGATTCGCCCAGGGACTCGGCTACGCCCTGATGGAGAACATCCACTACACCCGTGGCGTGGTGGAGAACCCCAGTTTCTATGACTACCGTGTCCCGACACAGATGGACGTCCCGGAACGGATCGAATCCCTCTGGGTCGAGTCCAATGACCCGCTCGGGCCCTTTGGCGCCAAAGGGCTTGGCGAGCCCACGACGGTCCCCGTGGCCGCATCCACCGCCAACGCCATCTACAACGCCATCGGCGTCCGCGTCCACGACGTGCCTTTCACGCCCGAGAAGATCCTCCAGGCCCTGGAAGCCAAGCGAACGAGCGGTCGATAAGAATCGGGGGGCGCGATCTCGCCAACGGCTTCAGCGTCCTCTCCAGGGAAACTTCGCGCCTCCGCCGAACGCGCCGCGGCGCGCCGGGCATTGATCCGCCCCCGCTCAATGAACGGCCGCCGGTTGCGGTAAAATCCGGCTTCGAGGTCCGGACCTCAGAGAGGAATTCCCCCCTGGCTGCCCGGAGTGGGGCCTTCCTCCGGCGTGGGAGATCCTTTGCATGCGGCGGTCATTCGTCCCTCTCGTCGCTCTGCTTCTTGCCTTCGCCGTAGGCTGCGGCGGGGACGAGGCGTCCGCTCCCGGCGGGTCCAAATCGACCTCTGCGAAGGCGGACGAGGCCGTCGTCGGCATCGCCCAGGAGCCCGACAGCCTGGACCCCTTGTTCGGCGAGATGATGGCCGGCACGGAGATCCGCGGGGCCATCTTCCGGTCCCTGGTCCTGCGGGACGACACGCTCAAGCTCCGGCCCGTCCTGGCGGCGGAGGTCCCCACCCTTCAGAACGGCGGCATCGAGCTCCTGCCGGGCGGGAGGATGAGGACCACCTGGAGGCTCCGCAGGGGCTACCAATGGGAGGACGGCGCGCCTGTCACGGCGGAGGACTTCCTCTTCGCTCACCGGGTCATCATGACGGAGGGGATGCCCGTGATCACCCGGGACGTGGACCGCCGCATCGAGAAGATGGAAGCCCCGGACCCCTACACCCTCGTCGTGACCTGGAAGGAGCACTTCGCCCGGGCCAACGACGACGTCCACTTCCCCCTCCCCCGGCGCGTCCTCGAGCCCGTTCTCCAGAAGGGGCCGAGGGCCTACCGCGAGAGTTTTTTCAACACGAGGCCCGTCGCCAACGGCCCCTATCGCCTCACGGCGTGG
The DNA here is from genome assembly GCA_016190025.1 of Candidatus Tectimicrobiota bacterium. The sequence goes on along the minus strand of JACPRG010000132.1, from coordinate 3,459 downwards.
GAGCCGGGAAGCCATCTGGTCCTGGAGCGCAACCCGCGCTTCCCGGGGCCGGCCGGGCGGCTGCGCCGGATCGTCTACAAGGTCATCCCCAACACCGGCGCCCTGGAGGTGAACCTGGCCTCGGGCGGCGTGCACGCCATCTCGCCGGTGGGGTTCTCCTTCGACCAGGCCCTGGATTTGGAGAGGCGGAGGGGAAAGGAGTTCCGCACGCTCTTCACCCCCGGCATGATCTGGGAGCACATCGATTTCAACCACGACTCCCCGCTCCTGAAGGACAGGCGGGTGCGCCAGGCGCTGCTCTACGCCACGAACCGGGAAGGGATCGTCAAGGCCCTCTTCGAGGGAAAGCAGCAGGTCGCCCACTCCTGGCTTCCGCCCCAGCACTACGGCTACAACCCCGGCGTGAAGAAGTACCCTTACGACCCGGGGCGCGCGCGAGGGCTCCTGGAGGAGGCAGGCTGGAGACCCGGGCCCGACGGGGTCCGCCGGAACCGGGCGGGGGTCGCGTTGCGCCTCGTCCTCATGACGACGGCTGGGGACAAGGTGAGGGAGAAGATCCAGCAGATCCTCCGGTCCGACTGGCGGAAAGTGGGGGTGGAGCTGACGCTGCGCAACCAGCCGGCGAAGGTCTTCTTCGGCGAGACCGTGCGCTACCGGAAGTTCCCCCACTTGGCCATGTACGCCTGGCTTCTCAATCCGGCCTCCGACGGCGAGGCGATGTGGACGAAAGAGAACATCCCCTCCGAGAAGAACAACTGGCAGGGCCAGAACAACCCCGGCTTCGTCCACGAGGAGATCACCCGCATCGACCACCTCATCCCGGTCACCCTGGATGAGCGGGAGCGGATCCGGCTCTTTCACCGGGAACAGGAGATCTGGACGGAGGAGCTGCCCTCCCTCCCCCTGTACTTCCGGGTGGACGTCTCGGCCACCCGGCCCGACTTCCGCGGCTGGAGGCCCACCGGAACGGACACGCCCGTCACCTGGAACGCCGAGGCATGGCACTTCATGAAGTGAGGCGAGCATCCTGCCCGCCTCTCGGGGGCGGCCGAGATGGCCGCCCTACCGCCCGCCGCCGATTTTGGCTCCGCTCTCCGCTGCGCTCCGATTCGTAGGGGCGCACGGCCCCCCGCCTTCGCGAGGGCAAGCTGTGCGCCCCTATAGCCCGGCCTTCTATGAAGGCGGCCGCTCGAATGGGGGAAAGCCCCCCGGGCGCCTCACTTCTTCCCCAGCCTCTCCTCCAGCGCCTTGATCCTCCGCCGCATCTCGATGTCGTTGATCATCGTCCCCAGCTTGTTCAGGATGGCGTCCACGGCGCCGTTCCAGTGCGTCCAGTCGGGGCCCATCATGCTCGCCCCCATCCGCCACCGCCGCCCGTCGTGGTGCCAGACGAGGTAGTGCATGATCTCCGGCGTCTCATCGAGGGCGATGTCCTTGCTGATCAGCCCCTCCTTGTAGGCCGTCTGGAGGAGGCCGTCCGTGTAGGCCCAGAGCCGGTTGTAGTCTTCCACCACCTTGTCGAACTCGACGAAGTAGTTGTCCGCCCACTGCCGCGCGTGGCACTGGTAGCAGACCTTCTTCATCTCGGCCCGGCCTCTCTCCGCCTTGGCCTTGTCGGGGACCCGCTTGAGCACCAGGTCGACCTCTTCCGGGCCCTTCCACTGCGGGACGGACTTGGGCGGCTGAAGCTCCCAGTAGAGCCTCGCGCCCACCTCGTGCGTGGTGGGGACAGCGCCGCCGAAGCCGCTGATGTGGCACGCGGCGCACGTGGGGGCCACGATGTCCTTCGGGCCCCACTCGCCCGCCCGGGCGTCCCAGTTCCACCGCTCGCCGTCGGCCGCGTAGATGTTGCCGTGCTTGGATTCCGTGTAGATCTCATGCTGCGGGTGGTCGGGGCCCAGGTGGCACTGCCCGCAGGTCTCGGGCTTCCGCGCCTCGGCGGCGCTGAAGCGGTGCCTCGTGTGGCAGGAGGTGCACGCGCCGAGGCTCCCGTCGGGGTTGACTCTCCCGACCCCCGCGTTGGGCCAGCCCTTCAGCGTTCCGCCGGGCTCGGCGATGATGAAGCTCCCGTGACACTCGATGCAGCCCAGGTTGACGTTGTTGTGGTGGTAGGCGGGGTCGTCCAGCAGGCCGATCTTCTTCAGGATCCCGCTGTCCGGGAAGAGGGGCGTGAGGGCGCGCTTGGCCGTCTCTTCCGGGTTGAGCCTCCTGGCCGTCTCCTGGCTCATGGGGTCGAGCCCCATCTGTCTGGCCTTCGTATAGTAGGGCTGGAGCGGACCCATGAAGGCCCCCCACGCGTGCTTGCTTCTGGCGTTCTCGGCGACCTCCTTCCCGTGGCAGCCCTCGCAGTACCGGGGAGACGGGACGGCGGTGATCCGGAAGCCGTTGTGCGCGTAGGCGGAGGGGTCGCCCTTCTTCGCCTCGTGGCACGTGACGCATTGCACCCCTACCTTGCTGTGTTTGCTGTCCTCCCATTGTTTCAGAATGCCGGGCGACAGGGACTTGTGGCAGGCGATGCACGCGGCGCCCGGTCTCTCTTGCGCAAGAGGGCCCGCCGACGGGAAGAAAAGCCCCGCGGCGACAACCAACGGCAACAGCATTTTCCAGCTTTTCATGGACAGTCCCTTTCCACGAGCCGCCCCCGATTGAGACACCCGATCATCAACGTCATCGCATTCGCCGCCCCTTTGTTTTCCCCTTGAGGTCTGTGACCTCGGGAGGCGCTCGAAGGCCCTCGTCCGACTGCGGGCGGAGGTCACCGCAACCGGCCGGCGGACGCGCGCCTTCATCGAGCCGAACAGGACGTTTCTCAATGGGTTGGAGAGGTATCGAGAAGGATGGGACGCAAAAAGAAGAAAGGCCCGGCCCCCACCTCAGCCCCCCGTCTTGGCTGAGAGCGAGCCGCGCCATTTTCGCTCGCCTCGTCGCTGGCGGATCAGATTTACATGGAACCAATTTGGAATATAGGTCGCCCGTGAGGGTTGTCAAACGCCACTCGCGCCGGCCTGTTCAGAGGACGTTTGCCGCCTGATACAATAACCTCGCCTTCGTTCTCTGTGTTTTCTCTCTCCAGCGAGCGGGCCAATGGCGACCAAGCTTCTCAAGCGGTTCGTCCACATGCTGTTCGTCCTGGCGATCCTCTCCGTGGTCCTGTACTACATGCTGGGCCTCATGCCGGGCGACCCGGTGGACCTGCTCGTCACCTCCCGGCCCAACATCACCGCGGAGGACGTCGCCAACCTGCGCAGGCTCTACGGGCTGGATCAGCCCATCCACATCCGCTACCTGAAGTGGGTCCGGCAGGTGCTCTCCGGCGACCTGGGGTTCTCGCGGACGTACAAGCGCCCCACGGGTGAGATCCTCTTCGTGCGGGTCGTCAACACCTTCCAGCTCATGGCCGCGGCCTTCCTACTCAGTCTTTTAGTCGCCCTCCCGGCCGGGATCTGCTCGGCCCTGCGC
>JACPRG010000134.1 GCA_016190025.1 Candidatus Tectimicrobiota bacterium | reverse complement strand
GGGCGGGCGTCGAGGTGATCCCCATCGAGACGGAGGGGATCCAGCTCGGCGGCGTGAACGGCATCAGCTGCATCACCGGCCAGCTCCTGCGGGACCCGGGCCCGGGTCTCGATGATTGAAGGCCCGGAGCGCCACGACCCGGGCGAAGCCGAGGGAAAGGGGACGGCGGGGGTCCCCGCGTCGCGTCCGTCGCCGGGAGAGGAGAGGGGCCGGGGGGGCGGCGCTTGCATGGCGGGTCCGTTTCTTGGAGGTCCCGGCCGGGAACCCGGGTGAGAGGCCCCGCCGGCCGGCCTTCGGGTCCGGGGCGGAGCGGGACCAAGCGCGGAGGGAGCCGTGTACCAGTGGAATTTCGGTATCGTCTGGGACTTCCGGATGGTCTACGTGAGAGGGGCGCTCGTGACGGTGGGGCTCAGCCTGTATGCGGTGGTCTTCTCGATGGTGCTGGGCCTGTTCATCGGGATCGCGCGCCAGAGCAAGCACCGGGTCCTTTCGCTGCCCGCCGCCTGGTACGTGGAGGTCTTGCGGGACACCCCCCTCCTGGTGCAGATCGTCTGGATCTTCTACTGCTTCCCCATTCTGACGGGCCTCAAGCTCTCCCCCTTTTGGTCCTGCGTCCTGGCCATCTCCATCCACATGTCCGCGTACGTGGCGGAGATCTTCCGGGCGGGGATCGCCTCCATCGACAAGGGGCAGGTGGACGCGGCCAAGGTCCTGGGGATGAGCTACGCGCAGGTCATGCGGCGGATCATTTTGCCCCAGGCCTTTCGGCGCATGCTCCCGCCCCTGGTGAACAACTTCGCGGACATCCTGAAGCTCACGTCGCTGGCCTCGGTGATTGGGGTCTACGAGCTGCTGCACTCGGTGGACAACGTCATCATGAACTCGTTCCGCCCGCTGGAGCTCTACACGGTTTTGGCGGTTGTCTACTTCGTCTTGATCTTCCCCGTGGCCTTCGGCGCCCGCCGGGCGGAGGTCTATCTGGCTCGGAGGTTATGACGGATGCTCGTGGGAGAGCCTGGGGTCCGCTTGCAGGACCTGCACAAGCGATACGGCTCCCTGGAGGTCCTGCGCGGGGTCAACCTGGACGTGGGGCGGGGGGAGGTGCTCTGCATCATCGGCCCCTCCGGCTCGGGGAAGAGCACGCTGCTCCGCTGCGTCGCCTACCTGGAGGACGACTTCGAAGGGCGGATCTATCTGGAGGGGGATCTGCTCGGCCGAGTGGAGCGCAACGGCCGCCTGCACAGGGTGAGAGGCGCGGCGCTGCGCAGGGTCCAGTCCAAGGTGGGGATGGTGTTCCAGCACTTCAACCTCTGGCCCCACCGGTCCGTCCTCGGCAACATCACCGAGGCGCTGATCCGGGTGAAGAGGCTCCCCAGGGCCGGGGCCGAGGCCGTCGCCGACGAGATTCTCGGCAAGGTCGGGCTGGTCGACAAGCGGAACGAGTATCCCTCCCGCCTTTCGGGCGGGCAGCAGCAGCGGGTGGCCATCGCCCGGGCCCTGGCCATGCGGCCACAGATCATGTTGTTCGATGAAGTCACCTCGGCCCTGGACCCGGAGCTGGTGAACGAGGTCCTGCACGTGATGACCCAGCTCGCCGAGGAGGGCATGACGATGCTGGTGGTGACCCACGAGATGAGCTTCGCGTCCAAGGTCGCCGACCGGGTCGTGTTCATGGACCGCGGGGTGATCGTGGAAGAAGGACCGCCGGAGAGGGTCTTGAAAAGCCCCACCGAGCGGCGGACGCGGGAGTTCCTCTCCCTGGTCGCTCACGAGGAGTTTTGACCGGTTCGCGCGGCTTGTCTCGAACGCTGAGCAGACGGGCGGACTCGGTTGGCTTGGGAACGGGTGAAAGTCCACAGCTCAAAAAGGAGGGAAGCCATGATTCGCAAGGCCCGGTGCGTTTCGACCCTGGTCTCCGTATTCTTCGTCGCTCTGGCCGTCGCCGCCCTATCGGCCGCGCCCGTCGCCGCGAAGACCATGCGGGACATCACCGACGCCAAGGTGTTCAACGTCGGCGTCGTGCCCTACGCCACGGACGTCATCAAGGACCCCCGCACGGGCGAGTACAAGGGGGTCTTCGTGGACGCCATGAAGTTCGTCTGCGAGACCATCAAGGTCAAGTGCGTCTTCAAGGAGTTCGCCTGGGCGACGTTCATCGCGGGACTCCAGTCCCGGCAGATTGACGTCTCGATCGCGTCCACCTACGCCAAGATGACCCGGGCCCTGGCCGTCAACTTCACGCGCCCCGTTTATCTCCTCGGCTACAAGGCCGTGGCGAAGAAGGGGGACAAGCGGTTCAACAAGCCCGAAGACCTGAACAGCCCCAACCTCACCATCGCCGTCACGCAGGGAACCGGGGAGCACGACTGGGTCCAGCGCATCGCGCCCAAGGCGAAGCTCCAGGTGGTCAAGACGGAAGAGATGACCATGCTTCAGATCGTGACGGGCAAGGTGGACGTCGCTGTCGCCGACTCCATCGCGGCCAACCACGCCCTGTTGACCCAGACCCACGTGGAGGCGGTCCTGGGGGGCACGATTTACAACAAGAACCTGGTCGCCTGGGCCGTGAACAAGGATGATTCCGACATTTTGAACTTCATGAACGTCGCCATCGGCGAGCTCATCTCCACGGGCAAGCTCCTGGAGTTGGCGAAGAAGTACAACGCCCCCTGGATGAACGACCTGGCCTTCTGAGAGCCGCCTGAGACGCGCGCTCCGGAGGGCGACGGACGTTGCCCTCCGGAGCGCGCCCTGCGCGCGTGGACGAGCCGGCACGAGGGAGGGCGGGGTGCGCCTACTCGTACCGGAGGGCCTCGATGGGGTCGAGGCGGGAGGCCTTGCGGGCGGGGTAGAAACCGAAGAACACCCCCACCGCCGCGGCGAAGGTGAAGGCCAGGAGGACGGCCTCGGGCTGAATCAAGATGCGCCATTCGGCGAGGTAGGCGATGGCGTAAGAGCCGATGAGGCCGAGGGCGATGCCGATTCCCCCCCCGATCAGCGAGACGGTCACGGCCTCCACCAAAAACTGCGCGAGGATGTCCCGGCTCCGCGCCCCCACGGCCATCCGGAGGCCGATCTCCCGCGTCCGCTCCGTCACGGACACCAGCATGATGTTCATGATCCCGATCCCGCCCACCAGGAGCGAGACCGAGGCGATGGCGGCGAGGAGGATGGTGAGTACGCGGGAGGACTCCTCCTGCGCCTTCAGGATTTCGGAGAGGTTGAAGAGGGTGAAGTCGTCCGCCTGCTGGGGTTGCAAGCGGTGCCGCTGGCGGAGGAGACCTCGGATCTGCTGTTCCGCCTCCTGCAAAAGGTGCGCTTCCCGGACTTTGACCATGATGGAGTACACGCTTCTTTGGTTGGCGAGGCTGACCCCTAGGACCCGCTTCTTGGCCGTGGAGAGGGGGATGACGATGATGTCATCCTGATCATCCCCCCGGAGGCTCTGGCCTTTTCGATCGAGGACGCCGATGACGGTGAAGGGGACCTTTTGGATGCGGATGATCTGCCCCAGCGGATCGGAGTCGCCGAAGATTCTCTGGATGACCGTCTGGCCGAGGAGCGCCACCTTGGCCGAGCCATCCACGTCTTCCTGCGTGAAGGCCTTTCCCGCCACGATGTCCCACTCCCGCGCCTCAAAGTACTCCGGCGTCGCGCCTTGGATCAGCGTGAACCAGTTGAGGTTTCCGTAGATCACTTGGCGGTTCCCCCGCATGGAAGCCGCGGCCGCCTGGACCGCCGGAATCTCCCGCTGGATGGCCCAGGCGTCGTCCTCCGTGAGGGTGAGATGCGTTCCGGCCCCCATGCGGACCCCGCCGGCCGAGACGCTCCCCGTGAGGACCACGAGCAGGTTGGAACCCAGGCTCTGGATCTGCTCCGACACGCGGGCCTGCGCCCCCGCGCCGACCGACACCATTGTGATGACCGCCCCGACGCCGATGATGATGCCGAGCATCGTCAGCGAGGTCCTGAGCAGGTTCGCCTGGAGCGCCCGGATGGCGATGCGCAGGCTGGCGAACACGTTCATGGCTGCGGCTCCTCCGCCGGCAGGGCCGCGAGGATTTTCTGCGCCTCCTGCGGCTGGGGCACGGGCTGGTCCTGCGTGAGCCTGCCGTCCCGGAAGGCGAGGATGCGCCGGGAGAATCGGGCGACGTCCGCCTCGTGCGTAACGAGGACGATGGTGATCCCGCTTTGGTTCAACTCCTGGAAAAGCGCCATGATCTCGACGCTCGTCCGGGTGTCGAGGTTCCCGGTCGGCTCGTCGGCCAGGATCAGGATCGGGTCGTTCACCAGGGCGCGCGCGATGGCCACCCGCTGCTGTTGGCCGCCCGAGAGCTGGGTGGGGTGGTGGTCCGCCCGGTCGGACAGGCCCACCGCCTCCAGCCGGCGGATGGCCTTGCCCCGCCGGTCGCGGGGGGGCGTCGAGTCGTACAGGAGCGGCAGCTCCACGTTCTCCAGGGCGCTCATCCTCGGCAGCAGGTTGAAGGACTGGAAGACGAAGCCGATCTTTCCGTTGCGGACCTGGGCCAGCTCGTCGCGCTTGAGGCTCGAGATGTCCTGGCCTTCCAGGAGGTAGCGCCCTCTCGTGGGCGTATCCAGGCATCCGAGCAGGTTCATGAACGTGGACTTGCCGGAACCGGAAGGCCCCATGATCGCCACGAACTCGCCCGGCTGGATCCGGACGGAGACTCCGCGGAGGGCGTGGACCACGTGGCCCCCCAGAGGGTAGTCCTTCGCGAGCTCCTGGGTTTCAATAAGGGCCTCGGCCATCTCACATCCTGAACCGCGGGGTGCGGGAAGAAGGGGCGGAGGGAGCGGCCCGCCCGCTCACGGGAGCGCCCATGATGACCTCCTGCCCCTCCGCGAGCGGGCCATCCAGCACCTCGGTGAAAGTCCCGTCGCTGATCCCCAGCCGGACGGACAGGGATTTGGGTTTCCCCCATTCGCCGATCACCCATACCTGGCCCCGGAGGCCCTCCTCCCGCTCCGGAGAGGCCGCAAGGATCTGGTTGTAGCGCGCGATCTGCTCGGGGGTCAGGATTTCCCGGATTCTCGTCTGGGTCGCTTCCTGGACTTTCTGGATTTGCGCCGCGCGATCTCCATCCGGGGAGCCTCCATCCCCGAGGGCGCCGAGCTTCTGGCGGTTTTCCCGCAGAACCGCGTCCAGCTTTGCCTGCTGCTCCTGCGTGAGGGAGAGCTCCTTCGCGAGGCGCTCCCGGCTGGCCGGGGGCGGCGTCCCCGCGCGGTTCACCCGCCGGCCCACGGCCGGACCCGGTCCCGGCGCGGGAGGCCCGCTGCGGGCGGGAACCACCGTCGGAGCGCCGGGCGGGCGGAATCGCAGGGCGGCGTTCGGGATCTTCAGGGCGTTTTCCTTGCGGTCCACGAAGAGCCGCACGTTGGCCGTCATGCCCGGCAGGAGGATGAGGTCCGGATTCCGCGCTGAGACCACCACGTCGTAGGTGACCACGTTCTGAACCACCTGGGGGGCTTTTCGGACCTGGACGACTTGGCCGGTGAAGGTCCGGCCGGGGAAGGAATCCACGGAGAAGGCCGCGTTTTGGCCGATGCGGATTCGCCCGATGTCGGCCTCGTCCACGCTGGTGTTCACCTGCATCCGGGTTAGGTCCTGGGCGATGGTGAAGAGGGTCGGGGCCTGGAGGCTGGCGGCCACGGTCTGGCCGACGTCCACGTTGCGCGAGATCACCACGCCGTCCACCGGGGCCCGGATAATGGTGTGCTCCAGGTCCACCTCGGCCTGCCGGAGCGCCGCCTCCTTCTGCTGGGCCTGGGCCTTGGAGGTGTTCAGTTGCGCCAGGTTGACCCGGAGTTGGGCCTCGTCCGACCGGACGCCCGCCGCGCGGGCCTGCTCCTCGGCCCGGGCCGCCTCGAGCTGGGCGAGGGCAGCGTCGCGGCCCGCCTGGGCGGTGTCCATCTCGCTTTCCGGGATTAACGCTTGGGCGAAGAGATCCCGCCTGCGCCTGAGGTTGCGCTCGGCGTCCAGCAGGCCGACCCGGGCCTTGGCGATCCCCGCTTTTGCCCCCGCAAGCGCCGCCCGGGCGGTCTCCACGTTGGCGCGGGACCGCTCTACCTGGGCCTCCTGGTTCAAGACCGCCGCCCGGGCCGCTGCCAGGTCGGCCACGGCTTGATTGACCTTGGCCTCGAAGATCTCCGGATCAATCCGGGCGATGATCTGGGCCTGCTTCACCGCGGAGTTGAAGTCGACGAGGATCTGCTTGATCTGGCCCGACACCTGGGAGCCGACCTGGACCGTGACGACGGCGTTCAGCGTGCCGGAGGCCGAAACGGTGGCGATGAGCGGCCCGCGCTCGGCCTTGGCCAGGCGGTACTGGGGGGCCTTACTTGGGCCTCGCGCGTAGAGATAAAAGCCCGCGGCGGCCGCCGCGCAGGCAATTGCAATCAAGAGGAGAAGGCGCTTCATCTTCGCTCGCCGCCAGCGGTGTCTGGCCCCGGAAATTTCGCCCGCCCGCGCTAGGGCCGGAAAGGGAGGGGAACCCTCTCCCTCTAAGTTTAGACAGGAGGAAGTTCCCAATCATCCACCTTTTCTGATGGCTATCTAAGGATAGTGATAGGCTTCCCGCAAGTGCATCGGCGGGAGATGGCCGGGCGGCCTGTGAGAGGACATCTCGCTCCGGCGTCCGCCATTTGACACTGAAAACCCGCATGGGCGAGAATTCGGGCAGAGAGGAACGCGCCCCAACCTTCGCTTCACTTTTCCAATCTGGAGAGACTGATGAGCCGAATTCTCATCCGAGCCGACCGCGTTCTGACGCTCCGGGACCGAGACGACGTCCTGCGGAAGGGCGCGATCATCGTCGCCGACGGGAAGATCGAGGCCGTTGGCCCCTGCGAGTCCCTTGCCGCCCGAGGTCCCTTCGATGAGGAGCTCGGCTCCCTGGCGAACGACGTGGCGATGCCCGGACTGGTCAGCGCCCATCATCACGCGGGGAACAACATCCGGGACGGACTGGAGGACATCCCCCTGGAGATGTGGCTTCCGCTGCTCTTCGGGAGCTACCGGGTGGGACTCACCGAGGAGGAGACCTACCTGAGGAGCCTGTGGTCCGCCCTGGAGCTCCAGAGAAGCGGCGTCACGACCGTCGTGGATTTCCACGCCCCCTCGACCTATCTGCCCCGGTGGGGGCTGCCTCCCTGCATCCAGGCGTATCTGGATGCGGGGATACGGGTTTCCTTCGGCGTGTCCACGCGCGATCAAAACCCCCTCGTCTACGGCGATCACGGGGAGTTGCTGAAAAGCCTGCCCAAGGCTCAGCGGGAGTGGGCCGAGAAGTCCCTCGTCCCCGCGGATTTGGATGTGTACTTCCGGGTCTTCGACGACATCTACGGCGAGTTCAACGGCAAGCAGGGCCTCGTCCGGGTCTTCCTCACGCCCCTGGGGGTACAGTGGGCGTCCGATGCGCTCCTCAAGGGCGTCAAGCGGAAAGCGGCGGAGGTGGGGACGGGCATCCAGATCCACGTCATCGAGTCCCGCTACCAGATGATGTACGGCCCGAGGATTCTGGGGACGAGCACCATCGGCCACCTGAAGAACATCGGATTCCTGGGGCCGGAGGTCAGCTTCGCCCACTGCATCTGGCCTTCGGAGGAGGACATCCGGATGATGGCCGACAGCGGGACGGCCGTCCTCCACAACCCGACCCAGAACCTCAAGCTGGCGAGCGGCATCTGCCCCGTCTCGGTCCTGCGCGAAAGGGGCGTGCGCTTCGCCATGGGGACCGACGGCTCCAGCTTCAACGATGACAACGACCTCTGGACGGAGCTCCGCCTGGGGTGGTTTTTGGCCCGGCCCCCCTCCATTAACTGGGAGTCGATCCCCGCCCGGGAGTGGATGAGCCGGTGCATCCAGGAAGGCAACCGGATCGCCATGCACGACAACCTGGGGAGCCTGGAGGAGGGAAAGACCGCCGACATCATCCTCCTGGACGGCAGGGGAGTCTACAAGGATCCGGACTCGCACCCGAACCTGGACCCGTGGATGGTCCTTCTGCACCGGGCCCAGGGGGGCAGGGACGTCCACACCGTCCTGACGGGAGGGAAGGTGGTGCGCCGGAAGCGGAAGAATGTCCTGGTGGACGAGGCGGACGTCGCCCGCAGGCTCCGCAAGGTGTTGCGGAAGAGATACCAGCGGCTGCGGAAAGACAAGCCCTTCTTCGCGCCCATCGCGGAAGGAATCCGGCGGCACTTTCAGGCGTGGGAACGAGAGGCCGAGGTGCCCGCGCCCCGGGTCCACCGCTACAACCGGATCTGAGGCCACATCTTGAGGATGATTGAGATGAGTCAAGGCGCATCCAACGGGAAGAGCTGGGCCTTGATCCTGGGGGCGTCCAGCGGGTTCGGCGCCGCCACGGCCCGGGCCCTGGCCCAAGAAGGGATGCACATCGCGGGCGTCCACCTGGACCGCAGAAAGACCCTCCCCCTGGCGGAGGCTGTCCGGGACGAGATCGGGGGGATGGGCAAGAAGGCCCTTTTCTTCAACGTCAACGCCGCGGACCCGGAGCGGAGGGCCGAGGTGCTGGACACCGTCGCGGCGGCCATTCGGGAGACGGGCGGGGGCGCGGTCCATGTGCTGCTCCACTCCCTCGCCTTCGGGACCCTCAGGCTCTACATCGCGGACGACCCCTCCGAGGCCCTGACGCAGAAACAGATGGAGATGACCCTGGACGTGATGGCCCACAGCCTGGTGTACTGGACGCAGGATCTGGTGCACCGGGGACTCATGGGCCGGGGGGGACGGATCTTCGCCATGACCAGCGAGGGCGGACACCGGGTGATCCCGCACTACGGCGCCGTCTCCGCTGCCAAGGCCGCCCTGGAGTCCCACATCCGCCAGCTCGCCGCCGAGCTCGCCCCGCGCGGCATCGCGGCCAATTCCATCCGCGCTGGCGTGACCGATACCCCGGCCCTGCGGGCCATCCCCGGCCACGAGTACATGATCGAGGTCACGAAGAAGCGAAACCCCGGCGGTCGGCTGACGACGCCCGAGGACGTGGGGAAGGCCATCGCCGCCCTCTGCCGGGAGGGGACGGACTGGATCACCGGCAACGTCATCGGCGTGGACGGGGGTGAGGACATTGTCGGTTTCGGCGAGCCCCCGAAGGGATGAGAAGGCTGGTTTCGCCCGCCGAGAAGAAAGAAGCCTGCGACGACCCCATCTCGTTCGGCGAGCGCGCGCGGGAAGGGGTCGCGCTGTTCAACGCCCGAAAATACTGGGAGTCCCACGAGGCCTGGGAAGACGTCTGGCGGGAGGGCAACCTCACCGAGCGGCTGTTCTACCAGGGCCTCATCCAGGTGGCGGCCGGGTTCGTCAAGATCCAAAAGGTGTGGCACGCGCCCGCCGTCCTGAACCTGGAAAAAGGCCTCTCCAAGCTGGAGAGACTGAAGGAGCCGCGGGTCCCCATCGATTTCGAGCGGTTCGTCCGGGAGGTCCGGGCGGTCCTGGAGAAGCTCAAGCGGGACGGCCGGGCGAAGTTCGAGAAGGAGGACTGGGCCTGGTGGCCGGAGATCGTCTATCTGCCCGAGCCTGGAGCGAAGCCCTGAGTCGCCGGGACCCGCGACCATGATCGAAATCGACGCCTATTCGCCGCAAGAGATCGCCCGGAAGGTCGAGACGCTGGGCGTGACCAAGGCCCGGTGCGACACGCTGACGGTCCTGGTGCTGGCCGTCCTGGCGGGGGCCTTCATCTCCCTGGGCGCGATCTTCTTCATGGTGGTCGTGACGGACTCCGCCCTCGGCTTCGGGGTGAACCGCCTCCTGGGAGGAGTGGCGTTCAGCCTGGGGCTGATCCTGGTCGTGGTGGGTGGGGCGGAGCTCTTTACGGGCAACAACCTCATCGCCATGGCCTGGGCCTCCCGCAAGGTTTCCACGGGGGAGGTCCTTCGCAACTGGGTGCTGGTCTATTTCGGCAACGTTGTCGGGGCCCTGGGGACGGTGGCCCTGGTCGGGATCGGGGGCGTCCACCGTTTCGGGGGCGGGGCGGTAGGACAGACCGTTCTCGCCATCGGGCGCCAGAAGGCGTCTCTCGGGTTTTGGGAGGCCCTGGCCCTGGGGGTCCTTTGCAACACCCTGGTGTGCCTGTCCGTCTGGCTGGCGATGGGGGGCCGGGGCGTCACCGACAAGATCCTGGCCATCGTTTTTCCCATCAGCGCGTTCGTAACGGTCGGCTTCGAACACTCCATCGCCAACATGTTTTTTCTCCCCTACGCCATTGCCCTGGACGGTTTCGGGGGCTCCTCCCTTTGGCTCGGGTCGGTCCGGAACCTGGCGGCCGTGACGGCCGGGAACGTGATCGGGGGGACCCTTTTGGTGGCGGGCGTCTATTGGATGGCCTACCTGCGGGGGGGTCTTCCAGGGGGCGACGCGGAGCCCCCGGAAGGGCTTGCGGACGGCGGCTGACCTTTCGCGGCTGGAAGACCGGCTGTCCGGGGCGCGTCGAGAGGGGTTCTCTGCGGTCGTGGGGGATGAAAAACTTCCCGATCATTTGAAATTTCTCCCTCGGATGGTGTACTGTCCTGAGTGATCAGGCGATCGCCGAAAAGCACAGGGGATTTCATGTCTTCCGAGAGATCCGCCATCCCTCGCGCCTTGGGTTCTGAGCCGGCCGCCCCGCGTCCGTCCCAGGGCGCGTCCGGCCCCGGCCGCCCGGTCGTTCTGGACGAGGCGCCGGAGCGGGGGCGCCGGTTCTCGGGGATCGACCTGCTCTATCCCGCGGGCGCGGTCCTGTTCCTGATTCTCTCGTGGCAGGCGGTCAAGGTGGCGTTCGGCGTCCGGGACTATCTGCTCCCGGGCCCGTGGGGGGTCTTTCAGGAGTTGGTGGGCAACTGGACCTATCTTTTGTCCAACAGTTACGTCACGGTGTTCGAGACCCTGGCCGGCTTCTTTGTCAGCATCCTGGTGGGTGTTCCCTGCGCCATTCTGATCGTCTGGTTCCGGACGGTGGAGAAGGCCCTGATGCCGATCCTCCTTCTGTCGCAGACTTTTCCGAAGGTCGCCATCGCCCCGCTCTTCGTGATCTGGCTGGGGTTCGGTCTCGCCCCGAAGGTGTTCGTGAGCTTTTTGATTTCCTTCTTCCCCATCGTGATTGCCATGGCGGGGGGTCTGCGGAGCGTCGAGACCGACGTGCTGGACCTCGCCAAATCCATGTCGGCCACGACGTGGCAGCAGTTCGTCAAGATCCGGATCCCCTGGGCGCTTCCCCACCTGTTCGACGGGTTGAAAGTCTCCTCCGCGCTCTCCATCGTGGGGGCGGTGATCGGCGAGTTCGTGGGGGCTGAAAAGGGTCTCGGACACCTCATCATCCAGGCCAACAGCAACATGGAGACCCACCTGCTGTTCGCCTCCATCGTCATCCTGGGCGTCGTCGGCCTGGTGTTGTATTTGCTGATCATCCGCCTGGAAAAGTGGGCCCTCCCCTGGCACGCCTCGGTGCGGCGGGAGGAGATGCGGGAAAGCGCCTAGGGGCGCCTGGTTGGGAGCCCGAAGGAAGACGCTGCGGGAGAACGCCCACGCCCGGGATCGCGGGCGAAGGGACGATGTTCAAAGGAGGGAGAGCGCAATGGAAAGAGCGTGTCGCGGGATCGGGGTTTCTGCCGGGATGGGATTGGCGGCCGGCCTCCTCGCCGTCCTCGGGTTCTTCGGGCCGGTTCCGTCTGCGCAGGCGGAAGAGGTCAGGGTCACGATGGACTGGAAGATCAAGGGAACCCACGCGCCTTACTACGTCGCCCTGAAGAAAGGCTATTTCAAGAGCGAGGGGCTCGACATCGCGATTTCCCAGGGCGCGGGCTCCGTGAAGGCGGTCCAGTTCGTGGGGTCCGGGCAGTTTCAGTTCGCTTCCGCCGATTTCGGGACGATGGCCAAGGGGGTGATCCGCGGGATCCCCGTCCGGGCCATCTTCGCCGTGAAGCAGTTGAGCCCCATGGCCATCATCGCCCTGCCGAAGAGCGGCATCAAGACCTTGGCCGACCTGAAGGGGAAGAGGCTCGCCGTGAGCGCGGGGGATTCCACCTCCCAGATCCTGCCGGGGCTGATGGCGAAGAACAACATCCCGCCGGGTTCCTTCACCCTCATCACCACCGCCCCCGCCAGCAAGATCCCGGCCCTGCTGGAAGGCAAGGTGGACGCCATGACGGGCTACACCAGCAACCAGCTTCCCATCGTGAAAAGCCGCGTGGCCAAGCAGGGCATCGAGCCCGTCTCCCTGCGGTACTCCGATTACGGCGTCAACCTTCTGGCGAACGGGATCATCACCCAGGAAGACCTCGTCCAGAAGAACCCGGACCGGGTTCGCGCGTTCCTGCGGGCCGCCAAGAAGGGCTGGGAGGACGCCATCCGCGACCGGAAGGGGGCCCTCAACGTCGTCTTCGAGTATTTCCCCCAGTCGAAGAAGCAGTCCTTCGTCTTCAGCGAGCAGCTGGACGAGGTGATCCGCCTGATGGATTCGCCGTCCACGAAGGGAAAGCCGATGGGCTGGATGGCGCGCCCGGACTGGGTCGAGACCGTCGATCTCCTGAAGAAGTACGCCGGCGTGAAGGGGGACGTGCCCGTCGAGCGGCTTTACACCAACGCGCTCATCCCGTAAGGGAGGGCGGCTGCGCGCCCGAGGAGGGGTTTGAGTCGCTGTGGGCGGGGGGGAGCGGCCCGTGCCGTTCCCCCCGCTTCCTGCGGGTTGTCTGATCGGATGCCCGTTCGCCGGTTGAGACGTCCGTCTCCGGAAAAGGCCGAATGTCGGAGCAGAATACCTCCCCGCGGGTTCCCCCCTCGAACGGCCTGGCCGTCGAGGTCCGCAATCTCAGAATGGTCTACCGGTCCGCCCGGCGCGGGAGCGTCCACTCCCTGGAGGACGTGAACCTCCGGGCCCGGGAGAAGGAGTTCATCTCCGTCGTCGGGCCGAGCGGCTGCGGCAAGAGCACCCTGCTTCGGATTGTCGCGGGGCTCCTGCCGGCGACGCAGGGGAAGGTCTCCATCTTCGGGAAACCTGTCGAGGGCCCCACCTCCGAGGTGGGGATCGTCTTTCAGAGCGCGGTGCTGCTGCCCTGGCGGTCGATCCTGGACAACATCCTGCTCCAGGTGGAGATGCGCCACCTGGACCGGAACGAATATCGGCGGCGGGCGAAGGAGCTCATCGACCTGGTGGGGATTCAGGGTTTCGAGGGCAAGCTGCCCTTCGAGCTCTCGGGGGGCATGCAGCAAAGGGCGGCCATCTGCCGCGCCCTGATCCACGACCCGCCCCTTCTCCTGATGGACGAGCCCTTCGGCGCCCTGGACGCCCTGACGCGCGAACTGATGAACCAGGAGCTCCAGCGGATCTGGCTGACCAGCGGCAAGACGGTCTTGTTCATCACCCACAGCATCGGCGAGGCGGTGTTTCTCTCCGACCGGGTCCTGGTCATGTCCCAGCGTCCCGGCACGTTGAGGGCCGACATCTCCATCGACCTTCCCAGGCCGCGCGGTCTGTCCACGATGGAGGACCCGCGGTTTGCGACGCTGGGGCGGGGGATCCGCGAGCTCTTGCAGGCCCACGGCGGCCTGGAGTAGGGCGAAACCGCCCAACTTCCCCCTTCCCGGTGAGGGTGTTGGGGCGCTTTTCGGAAACCGTTCTCTTGGACCCATTGACAGAACCCGCTCTTGACCCTAGTATAGAAACATAGCTCTTTGAGGTTCGGGCGTTCAGGGCCTGGACAGAAGACGAAATTCTTCGTTGGTTGAAGCAAAGGCTGTCTTTTCACCGCTCTGGGGAGTCCCTGCGAAGGTGGTTGAGGGATTGAAGGAAAGCGCGCCGTTGACGGGTGAGTTTGCCCGGAGGGTCCGTCCTGTGAGGACCCATTGCGGTGGTGCGGGCGTCGTCCTTCTCGCCTTCGCCTCTCCGTGTAATTAGTCCCTCCCGCTGTATCTCCTTTTTTCCATTCCTGTTCCATTAGGAAGGCGGCGATCCCCCCTCGCGAGAGTGGGTGGAGGCATTTTCGGGAATGAAGCGGGAGATCCGGTGTTACGTTCCGTTTGCGGTCATCGCATGAGTGGCGGTTGCAGGTTTTCCGGGGACGGCTGTGGAAACCCGGCAGCCCCGCATGCTGGGAAGAGAGGGGGGGTTGTAGGCCATGTCGCAGGGATATGCGCATCCGGAAGTCTTGGTCACCACCGATTGGGTCGCGCAGCACAGAAACGACCCTGACGTGCGCCTCCTTGAAGTGGACGTGGATACGAAGGCGTATGAAGAGGGTCACGTCCCGGGGGCCGTCGGCCTCAACTGGACGACGCAGCTTCAGGACTCGCTGCGGCGGGATCTGGTGTCCAGGGAGAACCTGGAAAGGCTGATGGGCCAGTGCGGCATCACGCCGGACACGAAGGTCATCGTGTACGGAGACAACAACAACTGGTTCGCCGCCTGGGCGCTTTGGCAGCTCAAGCGCCACGGACACAAAGACGTGCGGCTGATGGACGGCGGGCGGGTCAAGTGGATCGCCGAGGGGCGCGAGCTGACCCAAGAGCGGCCCAAGGTCGCCCCGGCCTTCTACAAGGCGAAAAACCCCGATGAGTCGATCCGCGCCAGGCGGGACCAGGTGATCGAGGCCGTGCAGAAGGGCGGGGTCAACCTGGTGGACGTCCGGTCGCCCGATGAGTTCTCGGGCAAGCTCCTCGCCCCTCCGGGGCTGGAGGGCAAGGAGGGCTGTCAGCGGGGCGGCCACATCCCCGGCGCCAAGAACATCCCCTGGGGCAAGGCCGTCCAGGAGGACGGGACCTTCAAGTCCGCCGAGGAGTTGCGGGCGCTCTACGGGGGCCAGGGCGTCGACGGCAGCCGGGAGACCATCGCGTACTGCCGGATCGGTGAGAGGTCGTCCCACACGTGGTTTGTCCTGAAGTACCTGCTTGGCCACAAGGGCGTCCGCAATTACGACGGGTCCTGGACCGAGTGGGGGAACATGGTCGACGTGCCCATCGAGCGGTAGGTTCCTCATCGCTTCCCGCTTCCGCCCCCGCGCGCGGGTCTTCCCGGGGGGGCGGGGGAGGAGGCGGCTTCTGTCGGGAGAAGATTCGTGTCTCTGTCCATGGGCTATCGGGAAATGCTCGATCAGTATCCCCTGCTGAAGCTGATCGGCAACACGCCCCTCATCCCCATTCGGCTGTTCGAGGAAGAGTGTCCGGCCGTCAAGGTGCTGGCCAAGGCGGAGTACCTGAACCCCGGCGGCTCCATCAAAGACCGGCCGGTGGCCCGGATGCTCCTGGAGGCCATCGCCTCGGGAGAGCTCACCTCGGAGAAGGTCATCCTGGACTCGACCTCCGGGAACGCCGGGATCGCCTACGCGATGATCGGCGCCATCCTGGAGCAGCCGGTCCTGCTGGTGATGCCCGGCAACGCCAGCGAGGAGCGGAAAAAACGCATCCTGGCGCACGGGGCGCAGGTGCGGTTCACCGATCCCATCCTGGGCTACGACGAGGCCCTGCGCGAGGTGCACCGCATCTATGAGGCCGACCCGGATCGGTATTTCCTGGCCGACCAGTACAAGAACGAGTACAACTGGCGGGCCCACTACGACACCACGGCGGCGGAGGTCTTGCGACAGACGGAGGGCCGGCTCACCCACTTCGTCGCGGGGGTCGGCACCGGGGGCACCATCACGGGCGTGGGACGCCGCCTCAAGGAGCACGATCCCTCAATCGAGGTCGTCCTGGTGACGCCGGAAGAATGGCCGGGTGTCGAGGGCCTGAAGCCCCTCGGTCCGGGTTACATCTCTCCGGAGATCTTCGATGAGGCCGTCGTGGACCGGCGCGTCACCGTCAGCGTCGACGACGCCTACGAGGTCTGCCACCGCCTGAGCCGAGAGGGACTCTTTGTGGGGCAGTCTTCGGGGGCCTTCCTCGCGGGCGCGCAGGTCCTCGCCCGGGAGATCGGGGCGGGCACCGTCGTCACCGTCCTGCCGGACCTGGGAGAGCGTTACTTCTCGACCCGCCTCTGGAACTGAGGGGTTGAGGCTGTGCGGTCCCGGAGGAGATCGGTGGACCGGTCCCCCCGCGGCGGTGGCGGCCTTCGCCGCGCCCGGTCACGGGCCGTGGAGCTGGAGGGTCTCCCGGACGGTCTCGATGACCCGCGCGAGGGAGAAGGGCTGGGACAACGCGAGGTTCGAATCCCGCGGGAGGGCGGCGTCTTCCTCCTCGCTGGACAGGCCCCAGCCGGAGAAGAAGACGACCGGCGTCCCGGGAAAAGAGGCCTGGACCTGGCGGAAGACCGGTTGGCGCTTCATTCGCTGGTCCATCATGACCAGGTCGAACCCGCCCGGCTCCCGCTGGAGCAGACCCAGGGCGGCCCGGCCGCCCCCGGTCGCCACCACCTCATGGCCGTCCATCCGCAGGACCCGCTCCAGCAGATCTCGAACCTCGGCTTTCCCGCCCGCCACGAGGATCCGCGTCGGGCTCTTCGCCTGGAAGGGGAGTTCTTTCTGGAGGAGCGACGGCTCCAGGTGGAGATAGATGGACACGGTTGTGCCTTGACCCGGGACGCTTTTGACATCGATGCGGCCGCCGTTGCGCTGGATGATCGACAGGGCGTTCGAGAGGCCGAGGCCCGTTCCCTCCCCGCCTTTGGTGGTGAAGTAGGGCTCGAAGATCCGGGCCCGGGCGGCTTCATCTATGCCGATCCCTGTGTCCGTGAACCTCAGCGCGACCATCTCCCCCTCCACCTGGGCCGAGATGAAGAGGCTCCCGCCGCGGGGCATAGCGTCCACGGCGTTGTAAATCAACTCGGCGAGCACCTCCCGGATTTCCACCGCGTCGATCTGGACGGGGGGGAGGTCGTCCGGGATCTCGCATCTCAGGTCGATTCGGACGTCCCGCTTCGCCGGTTTCTCGTGCCACCGGCCTTTGGTGAGGGTCACGACCTCCTGGACCATGGCTGCCAGGTCGAGAGGCGCGAACTCGGTCTCCTGGGAGTTTTTCGTGAATTCCAGCATCCGCCGGATGGTCATCGCCCCTTGATAGGAGGCCCGTTCGATGCTTTCGAGCTCCTTGAGGGTCTCCGGCTGTTCGGTCCTGAGCATCAGGAGCTGGGCCCTCGTCAGAATGACGCCCAGGAGGTTGTTGAAGTCGTGCGCGACGCCCCTCATCATGGCGTTCAGGGTCCGGTGCCTCTCGGACTGGAGGAGGCGGGCCTTGTACGTCTGGACTTCCTGTCTCAGGCCGGTGTGGAGCAGGACCAGCGAGGCCTGTTCGGCGTACCCCTGGAGAAGGTCCCTCTCCCCTTCCCCCAGTGAGGTCTCAGGCCCTCCCAGGCAAGACAGAACGCCCAGCACCCGCCCGTCGCCGAGCAAGGGAAATCCCGCGTACCAGGCGATGCCCACCCGCCGTTGCCAGTCGTCCGGCGTCCAGCGCTCCTCTTCATCTTCGGCGGAGAGGACCAGCGCTTGCCGCTTCGCCACGACCCAGCCGGCCGGACTCCGGTCGATGGGAAGGGTGAGCTCCTTGGGGCCGGCGGGATCTTTCCGCAGGGTCTGGGCCGCCGCGAGCCGGAGCGTCTTTTTCGAGTCGTCCAGCAGGTGGATGTGGACGAAACAGCCGGGCAGGGCCCCCGCAGCCGACCGGACAATGAGGGAGAGGGCTTTCTCGGCGTCCAGGCCCGCCAGGATTTTTCGGCTGATCTTCTCGATGCCCAGGGCGTTGCGGACCTGGATTTGGGGGATCGGCCGCAGGAGCCGGGCCTGGGCCAGTCGCTGGGAGCTCTCCACCAGGGCGGCGGACGTCGGGGCGAGGGCCTTGAGAAAGGAGAGGCTGGCGCTCGAAACGGGGGCGTCGCCGGAAAGAACGCAGAGAAGGACGCCCAGAAGACCCTCCGTCGCGGACAGCGGGACGGTTGCGAAGACGCGTTTGTCGCCCTCGACGTCAGGGAAAAGGCGGGACCACAGGACGTCCTGCCCCGGCTCGGAGACCGTGACCGGCTGCTCCCGGCCGCCGGGCCGCCAGCCCGGGGATTCATCCAGCGGAAGGAACGGGCTCGGTCCCTCCAAAGCGCTGGCGCCCTTGGACGTAGCGCCCCGGAGCTCCAACCCGCGTCCGTCCTCCGAGAGGAGATAGAGAAAGGCGGCGGACACCTCCTCCAGTTCCAAGGCGGCGTGGACGATGGTGTCCGCGGCGACCTGAACCTCCGGCGCATGGATGTCGCCGGCGTCGCCTTCGGCCCTGGAACGGGCGCGGGCGTCGAGGGAACTGGAAGCGGTGGGGCGGCTCATCCCGTTTGCTCTCTGATTCGTCGATCCTCGCCTGAAGCACCAGCGGGTTGGCCCCCTAGTCTAACAGATTCGAAATCTCTTCGAAGAAAAAGTTTTGCAAAAAAACGCGCCCCATCGGGCGGACGCCGGGGGGCCTCAGCTGGAGAGCAGGATCTCCCGGACGCACCGGGCCGCCGTCACCGCGGAGATCCCGGAAGGGTCCAGAACGGGCGACAGCTCCACGACGTCGGCGCCGATGAGGTTTCGCCCGCCGACGCGGTGGAGAATCCGTTCCAGCTCGCGGAACGTCCACCCCCCTGGCTCGGGCGTCCCCGTGCCCGGCAGGACGCCCGGGTCGAGGACGTCCAGATCCAGGCTCAGGTAGAGGGGCCTGGGAGACAGCCCGTCCAGAAGGTCGAAGAGGGCCTCCGGCGCGCAGGGGAGCACCTGGACCGATTGCCGGGCGAGGTCCATCTCTTCGCGAATCCCCGACCGGACCCCGACCTGCACGAGGACCAGGCCCTCGGCGAGTTCGAGGACCCGGCGCATGACGGTGGCGTGGGAGAGCCGGCGGCCTTCGTAGCTGTCGCGGAGGTCGGCGTGGGCGTCGATCTGCACCACGGCCAGATCGGTATGTCTCGACAGCGCCGCCTCCACCAAGGGGAGGGTGAGCAGGTGCTCTCCGCCCAGGGCGAGAAGGCGCTTGCCGTCCGCCAGGACCCGGGCGGCCTGCCCGCGGATGCGGGAGAGCAGGGGCGCAAGGGCCGCGTCCCCGCGGCCGGAGACGGGCGGGATTTCCAGGTCGCCCCGGTCGCAGACGGGGATTTCTTCCAGGTCGCGGTCGAGGAGCGGGCTGTAGGTCTCAAGGCCCTCCGACGCCGACCGGAGGGCCCGGGGACCCTCCCGGGTTCCGGGACGAAAGGTGACGGTTTCCTCCAAGGGGAAGCCCAGGAGGACCCAATCGGCCTCGTCATACGAAGCGGCGGCTGCCAGGAAGCGCTCGGCCGGGCCCGGAAGGTTCACTTTTGCAGGATGTCTTGAATGTAGCGGGGCAGTTGAAACGCGGCGCGGTGGATTTCCGGGGTGTAGTACCGGGAGTCGAGGCCCCTTTGGCGATGTCTGTCGGCGAACCCTTCCTCCAGGGGGCCGTGGGCCTTGCCAGCGAAGGCGAAGCTCCAGAATCCACTCGGGTACGTGACGATGGGCGCGACGTACGTGGCGACGTGGGGGAAGACTTGGCGGAGCCTGAGGTGGATTGCGCCCACCATGTCTCCGTGGAAGAAAGGGGATTCGCTTTGCGCGCACACGATGCCCCCGGGCCGCAGGGCTTGGAAGATGTCGCGGTAAAAGGGGACGTCGAACAGGCCCACGGCCGGACCGACGGGGTCGGTGGAGTCCACGAGGACCACGTCGTATTCTCCCTGGCGGTTTTTGACGAACTGGATGCCGTCCTGGGAGAAGACCCGCGCGCGGGGGTCGTCCAGGGAGGCGCTGAGGGTGGGGAGAAACCGGCGGGAGGCCTGGATGACCTCCTCATCGATCTCCACCAGGTCCACCCGGCGGATGGAGGGGTGTTTGAGAGTCTCCCGGAGGGTCCCGCCGTCGCCTCCGCCGATGATCAGCACCTCCCGGGGCTCGGGGTGAGCGCACAGGGGCACGTGGACCAGCATCTCATGGTAGACGAACTCATCCCGCTCGGTGAGCATGATGGCGCCGTCCAGCGCCAAAAGCCGCCCGAAGGCGTAGGTCTCCATCACCTCGATGAGCTGGTACCGGCTCTGCTTCCGGAAGAGGGTTTCCTTGACGCGCAGACAGATGGCGTAGTGGTCTTGGTGGATCTCCGAGAACCACAGTTCCGAGAGGTGGGGGAGGGTTTTCACGGGGACGACCCGTCGGTTAGATGGATTGGCCCGGGCGGGGGGCCTTCAGTTCCACAGAACGACTGCGGCGAGGACGGCGCCGTGGCGCTCGACCCGGTGCTCGACTCCCCGGGTGACGATGCGGCGGATGGCCTTTCCTCTTTTCTCCATGCCTTCCGCGGCCATCCGGGCGACCTGTTCTTCTATCTGGGCGAGCGTTCCCGCGCCTTGGGTTTCCATGATCAGTCCCGGATAGTCCTCGTCCTCCGGGAAGGCGATGCCGACCGCCGCGGAGATGATCAGGCCGGGCTGGTCGCTCGACATCGTCGCGTAGGCCGCCGGGACGAGGGCTCCCGGGGGAAGGCGAAACGGGGGAACCTCCTGACAGTGGGGGGGGAGGATGCTGCTCATCTTGAGGATGTTGGTGTTGCCGATGCACGCAGCCATCAGGGCGGCGTCGAAGGCGTTGAGGGCGGTCCCTCCTTCGGCGCAGCCCACAGTCATGAAATACTGGGTGGGAGTAGGAACGATCATGCTCTTCAGCGATGCGACGGTTAAGGGAACGTGATGGCTTCGGGTTTGTGCCGAAGGACCCGGCTCGTCACGCCAATCTGTCCTCGCGGGACTTCCCGGCTTTCATAGGAGGCGGCCTTCAAGGCTTTCTGAAGGGACAGGACGGCGGCTTCCGGCGTGACTCCCTCTCCGCAACTGAAGAAGTCCACCGCCGCAAATCCGTATTCTGGCCAGGTGTGGATGGCCAGGTGGGACTCGGCGATTACCACCACCCCGCTCACTCCGTGGGGGCTGAAGAGGTGGAACACGCTGTTGACGATGGTGGCGCCGGACTTGTCGGCGGCTTCAGTCATGGCTTCTTCGATCCGCGCGGCGTCGTTGAGGATTTCCCTGTCACAGTCAAAGTACTCGACGAGAAGATGCCGCCCGAGTGCCTTCAACGGTCTGTCCTCCCATCCGGGTTCGGTTGATGTCCCGTTTCACCCCCTTGAGATGAGGTTCACTTTCAGCCCCAGCGTGGACCTCCAAACACCACCCCCGGCTGGCTCGTCCGCCCAGGAGCGGCTCCACCCGACCGGCCCTTTCTCCCTCCAAAAAAGTTTTCCCCCTCCCGGGCCTTCGCTTCTCGCGCCCGGGTTCAGGGGGATTTTCCGCCCGCCGAAGATTGCGCATCTCCCCTGCTTTCCTCGACGCCCGCCTTACGGCGCGGCTCCAAGGGAACGGGGATGACTTGCCCGCGCGGGCTTTGGTTGACCTGGGATGACTGGAATCAGTGGGACGAGCTCGCTGATCCCTTCCCGGGGGGGTTGGCCCCGGTCTTCCCGATGTGTACGACCTACGAATTCCCCCTGCCGAGAGAACCCAGCCGATTTCAAATTGAGAGCGGCCAACCTCCGGAACGGGCTACCCGCCTGCTCTCGCGGGCCGTCCCGTTCCCCACGGGAAACGAATCACGGGGTTTGGCTCCCCGCACGGCTCTCGCGCTGCGCGCGCGATCCCACTGCATTGCCCACAACCCTAAGCGCCCGGGACCTTGGCGTTCATCCGCCCCGCGCGCCCGTTCAATGATATATCCTTCGAGGGAGCGGCCTGTCAAGAGGATTTTGGACGCACGGGAAAAAATCTGTCGAATTGACACCCGTCAAAGGCCGGTGATAGCGTAAATAGTGGATTTCCTCCCTCAAGATCCTTACCATTGCAAAGGGACGGTCCGGATGGGGAGTCAACTGGGATTTTTGTCTGAGGCGGTTTCCTCCCTCGTTCACATCGACTGCTGGGTTCCCGAGGGACATCCCTCGGCCTCCATTCTGGGGACCGAACGCAGCGGGACGGGCGTCATCGTCGAGGACGGAGGCTACATCCTGACGGTGGGCTACGTGGTCATGGGGGCGAAGGACCTCCGCGTCACCCCGGCCGGCGCGGAAAGCCTCGAGGCCCGCGTCGTCTACATCGATTTCGAATGCGGCCTCGCGGTCATCCAGGCCCAGGGCCTGGGCGATCGCGCCGCGGCGCTGGGGGGCTCGTCGGAGCTTTCCGTTGGCGCGCCGGTGGTTCTGCTGGCCAGCGGCGGCGAGGAGCGCTTCCGCGGCAGTCAGGGCTTCATCACCGACCTGGGACCTTTCGACGCGCACTGGGAGTACATGCTGGATTCGGCCATCAAGAGCACGGCCATGAACCCAGGCCTCGGCGGCGGGGCCCTGATCACGATGGACGGAAAAATCCGCGGAACCGTCTCGCTGAACCTCCACCTCATCGGGTCCTGCTCCCTGAGCATCCCTATCGACCTGTTTCTCTCCCGCCGGGACCTCTTTCTGGGCCGGCAGCCGGACGCGGACCGCAAGCGCCGCCCGTGGCTGGGCGTCTTTCCGCAGCCCTTGGAGAAGGGGGTCCTGGTGGCGGGCGTGGTCCCGGGAGGGCCGGCGGATGAATCGGGGATAGAGGCCGGGGATATCGTGCTCTTCCTGAACGGCGAAGAAGTGCCCTCGCGCCGGACTTTCTACCAGAGGCTCTGGCAGGGCAAGGCGGGTGACGTGGTTGCGCTGACCATCTACCGGGGGAAGGGCTTTCGCACGATCCGCGTGATCAGCCGGAGCCGGGCCGATTTCTACCGTTGAGCCCCCGGCAGGGGCCTCGGCGCGCTCCGCGACCTCCGAGGGAGGGAGGTCGAAGGGCTCGCCGCGGGGCCGGGCGAAGCCGTTTCGCGGTGGGGGGAACGGCTCAGAAGGGGGCCGGCTGGACGGAGACCTTCGGGACGAAGCGGTTGGTGAAGAAAGTGCTGGGCGGGAACTCCCGGGTCAGTTGGCGTCCGCGCACCAAGAGGGCCTGGAGCTGTCCGACCCGGTTTTCCTGAAAGAACCCCAGTCCGGGGTCCTTCAGCCCCTCGGGGGACCAGCTCCCCACGAACACCTTCCACTCGGCCGCCGCCGCTTCGGCCGGGTGTCCGGGAAAGCTCCTCCGAAACAACTCCAGCGCCTCGGCGGGGCGCGTCATGGCCTCGGCCAGCCCCCGCACGGTGGCCTCCACCATCCGGCGCACCAGCGCCTGTTCCTCCTGGACGAGCCGGGCGGGGGCCAGCAGGCACAGGCTGTAGACCTCCACTCCCTGCGCCGTGTACGGAAAGGAGCGGATTTCCTTCTTTCCGCGCGCCGCGGCCCGCTCGAAGCGCCAGCGGACCGTCTCGGCGGTCACGACGGCGTCCGCCTCCCCTGCGAGGAGCGCGCGGATGCTGGCGGTGGAGCCGATGTCCGACCAGCGGACGTTCTCCAGGTTGATGCCCGCCCGCTCGGCGAAGGAGGGGAAGAGGATCCGGGAGAAGGAGGACGGCGCCGCCGCCAGCCTCCGGCCTTCCAGGGCCGCCGGCTTTTGGATTCCGGACCCCTTCAGGGTGATGGCGGTCCCCGGGAAGCGCTCCATCAGCAGGGCCAGGCCGACGGTGTCTATGTCTTCCGCGCGGGACTCGATGACGGCGGCCAGCTCCGCCAGGCCGAAGGCCCTCCGCTGTTTGACCACGGTCCGGACCGTCTGGCCCGATCCCTTTCCGGCTTCGATGGTCACCGCGAGACCGGCCTGGGCGTAAAACCCCTTGCGCTGTGCGTAGACGATACCGGCGTGTAGGCCGCTGGGCGGGGCGTTGAGGAGCAGGGCCACATTATCGGAGGCCCGGACGGGGCCGGAAGCCAGACAGCCGATCCCGATCGGCAGGAGGAAGAGAAGCGCCCGGGCCCGCAGGCCGAAGGGAGACCTCATACCCGAACCAGCCCGATCCTCTCCTGGATGAGGCGGACGTATTCGATGAACTTGCGGTCTGTCCTCATTTCCGCCGTGCGGGGGCGCGGGAGGTCGATGTTGATCAGTTTGTCCACTTTGCCCGGGCGGGGCGTCATGACGATGACCCGGTCGGCGAGGAAGACCGCTTCACCGATGCTATGCGTGATCAGCAAGCAGGTCTTCTTGCTCTCCTGCCAGATCCGCAGGAGTTCCAGGTTCATGGCCTCTCGAGTCAATGCGTCCAGGGCGCCGAAGGGCTCGTCCATGAGGAGAAGGGGAGGGTTGTGGATGAGCGCCCGGCTGATGGAGACGCGCTGTTGCATCCCGCCGGAGAGCTCCTTGGGGAATTTATTTTCGAACCCGACGAGGCCCGTGAGCTTGATGAGGTCCATGGCGCGCTCGCGGTATACGTCTTCGTCGAGGCCCAGGATCTCCACGGGCAGCATGACGTTGTCCAAAACGTTGCGCCACTTGGGAAGGACCGGGGATTGAAAGACCATGCCGACGTCCGACACGGGGCCGATCACGTCGTTGCTGTTCACCCGCACGGTTCCCGCCGTTTTCGGCAGCAACCCGGAGATGATCTTCAAGATGGTGGTCTTGCCGCAGCCGCTCTGCCCGACGACGGTGACGAATTCTTCGTCAAACACGTCCAGGCTGACGTTCTCAAGGGCGTGAACCTCGCCGTTTTTCGTGTAGTAGATTTTGTTCAGGTCTCGGATTTCGATAACAGTTTTGCGGCTCAATGAACCTCTCCCCTTCCCGGCCGGGCTAACGGCCCCCCCTCTCCCGGAGATCGTTGATCCTGATGGTGAAATCCCGTTGGGTTGAAACCGTACCACTGCCGAATGCGGCCTGTCAAGATGAAAATTTCAAATAATTTTTGGGCCCCGGGCGCCGGACGGACGGCCCGCCTTGACACCCTGCGGGGCTTCTGCTAGAAAGCCAAAGTTTCAACCCATCGCACCGCCTGGCCGCGCTCGCCCGCCCGGAGGCGGGCCAGGCTCTTTTTGTATGTAGGCCCCCCGCCTCGCCCGGCCCCCGCGCAGGCGGGGGGAGGGAAAAGGGGTGCGGCGAAAGCCGGTGACGCCGGGGGAAGGAGCGAAAGCGATGTCCGAATTGCCGGAGATCAAGGTCTACTACGAGGAGGATTGCAACCTGGGGTTGCTGAAGGACAAGACGGTCGCCGTGATCGGCTACGGAAGCCAGGGGCACGCCCACGCCCTGAACCTGAAGGACAGCGGCGTTCAGGTCGTCGTCGGGCTGCGCAAAGGCTCGAAGTCGTGGGACAAGGCCAAGTCAGACGGCCTCTCGGTGATGACTTCCGCCGAGGCGGCCAAGGCGGGAGACCTGGTGGTCATCCTCACCCAGGACAACGTCCAAAAGGAGCTTTGGGAGAAGGAGGTCGCCCCCCACATGAAGAAGGGAGACGCGCTGGTGGTCGCCCACGGGTTCAACATCCTCTACGGGCAGATCGTCCCCACCCCCGCCATCGACGTGTTCATGATCGCCCCCAAGAGCCCCGGCCACATCATGCGGCGGATCTTCACCCAGGGGCGGGGCGTCCCCGGCCTGCTCGCCGTCGAGCAGGACGCCACCGGCAAGGCCAAGGACCTGGCCCTGGCCTACGGAAAGGGCGTGGGGTGCGCCCGGGCGGGGATCATCGAAACGACGTTCAAGGACGAGACGGAGAGCGACCTCTTCGGCGAGCAGGCCATCCTGTGCGGCGGTGTGACGGAGCTCATCCGGGCGTCGTTCGACACGCTGGTCGGGGCGGGCTATGCGCCGGAGATCGCCTATTTCGAGTGCCTGAACGAGCTCAAGCTGATCGTGGACCTCATCTTCGAGGGCGGCATCAAGCTCATGCGCTTCTCGGTCTCCGACACGGCCCAGTACGGCGACCTCACGCGCGGCCCCCGGGTCATCGACGGACACGTCCGGCAGAAGATGAAGGAAATCCTCCGGGAGATCCAGACGGGGGAGTTCGCCCGCGAGTGGATCCTCGAAAACATGACGGGGAGGCCCGTTTTCAATCGCCGCAACGCGGAGGATGAGGCCCACCTCATCGAACGGGTCGGCGAGCGCCTGCGCTCCATGATGAGCTGGACCCGGGAGCTGAAAGGCTGAAGGCCGGCGGGCCGGCCGTCCCCGGCGCGGGATGAGTTGACACCCTTGCGGCTCCGGTATAACTTTCGAGAAATGAGGCCATTGGCGCTCGTGGGGGGAATGTGCGCCGGGGACCGCCGATTGGAATCGAGCAAGAGCGGAATCGGGTGAACGGCCCCCGGGTTCTTCTTTCAGGGAAGGGGGGCGGACGCCCGGTCGCCGGCGTTTCCTTTGCCGCTTCGCCGATTTCCGAGGCCCTGATGGAGGCAGTGCGGTGAATCGAAAAAAGGTCCAGTTTGTCGGCGGTGCCGTCATCATCTTCGGTGCCATCGCCTATCTCTCCGTCACCGGCATGCAGCAGGGGATGAGCTACTTCCACGAGGTGAATGAGGTGGAGGCCCGGGCGAAAGACCTGTACGGCAAAGGCCTGCGCGTCTCGGGGAAGGTCCTGCCCGGCTCCATCCGCAAGAGCGCGGACAGCCGGATCTATGACTTCAAAGTGACCGATGGAAAGGCCTCCTTGCCCATCCGCTTCGAGGGCATCGTCCCGGACCTGTTCAAAGACGGGGCCCAAGTCATCGTGGAAGGGAAGTTCCGACAAGACGGGGTCCTGGTGGCCAGTAACGTCATGACGGCTTGCCCGTCCAAGTACGAGGCGGAATCCGGGAGGAAAGAGGCGTCCCGGAGCCAGGTGAACTGACGCCCACCCGCTTGCGCTGAGGGAGAATGGGTCGATGGGCGATGTGGGCTATTTCGCCGTGTGGCTCGGGGGCGCGTTGGCCGCGTATGCGATGGTCTCCTCCTTCGTGGGCGGGAGGTGGAGGCGGCCCGTCCTGGTGGAGAGCGCGAGGAACGCGATTTACGCCCTCGCCGCCGTGACGACCCTTGCGGTGTTCTCCCTGGAAGTCGGGCTCGTCACCGACGACTTCAGCCTCAACGCCGTCGCCGGCACCAGCAGCCGCAGCCTGGGCCTGTTCTATAAAGTGACTTCCCTGTGGGGGGGACAGGCGGGCTCCCTCCTTTTCTGGGCCTGGCTGCTGAGCCTCTACTCCGCGATTGCGCTCTACACCAACCGGGACCGGAACCGGGAGCTGATCCCGTACGTCCTCACGACGCTGGGGGCCACCGCCTCCTTCTTTTTCATTCTGCTCATGTTTTTCGACAACCCCTTCCAGCGCATCATCCCGACGCCGGCCGACGGCCGGGGATTGAACCCGATCCTGCAAGACCCGGGGATGGCCTTTCATCCGCCCAACCTCTATCTCGGCTACGTGGGGTGGTCGATTCCCTTCGCCTTCGCCATGGGGGCGCTGGCGACGGGCCGGCTGGGGGAGGAGTGGATCCGTTCGACCCGCCGCTGGTGCCTGATCGCCTGGTGCTTCCTGGGGATTGGCAATCTGCTCGGCGCCTGGTGGGCCTACCGGGAACTGGGCTGGGGGGGCTACTGGGGCTGGGACCCGGTGGAGAACTCCGCCATCCTCCCCTGGATCACGGGCACGGCCTTCCTCCACTCGGTGATGATCCAGGAAAAGAAGGGGATGCTGAAGGTCTGGAACCTGGTTCTCCTCATCATGACGTTCACCCTGACCATCTTCGGCACGTTCGTCGTGCGAAGCGGGGTCATCTCCAGCGTCCACGCCTTCGCCCAGTCGGCCCTGGGCTATTACTTCGCCATCTTTATCTTCCTGATCATCGCTGTCAGTCTGGCCCTCCTCTTCTGGCGGCTGGACAGCCTCCAGAGTCCCAACCGCCTGGAATCCATGCTGTCCCGGGAGAGCGCGTTTCTGTTCAATAACCTGATCCTGGTGGGGGCCGCATTTTCCATCTGGTGGGGGACGGTCTTCCCCCTGATCTCGGAGGCCGTGACCGGTACGCGCATCACCATCGGCCCCCCCTTCTTCAACCGCGTCAACGTGCCCATCGGCCTGGCGATCATCCTGCTGACGGGCGTCGGCCCGCTCATCGCCTGGCGGAAGGCCTCGGCCCAGCAGCTCAGAAAGCACTTCCTCCTCCCCTTGGCGGTCGGCTTCGCGACGGGGGGGGTGCTGTTCGCTTTCGGCATGAGGAGCTTCCTGGCGGTCTTGTCCTTCAGCCTGATCGCGTTTGTCCTGGTGACCGTCGTGGATGAGTTCTACCGCGGGACCCGGGCGCGGCAGCGCGTCGCGGAGGAGTCCGCCCCGGCGGCCCTGCTCAACCTGACCCGGCGCAACACCCGGCGCTACGGCGGCTACGTCGTGCACCTGGGGATGATGGCGATCTTCGCCGGCATCACCGGGTCCTCCGCCTTCCAGACCCAGGTCGAGACCACCCTGCGCCCAGGTGAGCTGACCCAGGTGAAAGACTACTGGGTCGAGTTCCGGGGGGTCCGCTCCCGGTCCGACGAGCACGTGCGGACGACCGCGGCGGACTTGGGCCTTCGGATCGGGGGGCGGGAGATCGCCCTTCTCCGGCCCGAGCGCCGGCTGTATCGCAACCCCGAGCAGCCCACCACGGAGACGGCGATCCGCTCGACTCTGCGGGAGGACTTTTACGTCATCCTGGCCGGCGTCAACGACAACGGATCGGCCACGCTCCGGTTTTACGTCAACCCTCTGGTGTCCTGGATCTGGATCGGCGGGGCGGTCATAGTCCTCGGGACCCTCCTCGCCATGTGGCCCGCTCCTCACGCCCGGCGCGTCCGGGCGCCCGCGGCCGCCCGGGCCCGCGAGCGGGTCCGCGAGGAGATGTTTTGATCCCCTTCATCATCGGCCTGATGACGGCGGGCGCGCTGGCGGCCGTGATCTACCCGTTCATGCGCAAGGAGGGCGCGCCGCGGGCGGAGGAGACCGAGTGGCGGCTGAAGGAGCTTCTCGCCGCCAAGGACAACGTGTACAGAACACTCAAGGAACTCGACTTCGACCGGCTGGCGGGAAAGCTCTCCGAGGCGGACTTCCAGCAACTGGAGGCCCAATACAGGGAGCGGGCCATTCAGATCCTTCGGGACATCGACGCGCTGGCCGGAGAAAGGGGTGAGGCGCGTGACTTCGACGGGGAGTTCTCCGAGGCGCTGGAGAAAGAGGTCCTGGCTCTCCGGAAGGCGGCCCAGGCGTCTCGCGAAGCGGCCCGAGAGCCGCAGGCGCCCGCCCCGCCCGTCCGTGACGCCCGCGACGCCCCGCCCGAGCCCCGCTTTTGCCGCAGCTGCGGCGTTCCGGTCAGCTCGACCGACAATTTTTGCTCTTCCTGCGGAACCCCCCTGCGGGATCAACCCCGGAAGGGGAATGCCTAGGACCACATTGTTGCTCCGCCGCGCCTGTCTCGCCTTTCTCCCTGTGTTTCTGGCCCTGGGGGCGGCTTCGCCCGCTTGGGGGGCGCGTCACGAGGGCCCCAAGGACGCCCCCGCCGCCGAGGCGAAGCCGAAGCCCGCTCCCGGCGGCGCCCTCGAGATCCGCGGGCGGGTCTTCAACAAGACGCTGGAGCGGCCGGGTCCGGCGGGGCTTCAGGTGCGGCTCCTCACCGTCGAAGGCTCGGACATCCGGCTCCTCGGCACGGCGGCGACGGACGCGGCTGGGAAGTTTGCGTTCCCCGGCGTGAAGCCGCCCGAGGCGGGCAAGGGACACCTCCTGACGGTGACCGAATACAAGGGGGTCCCCTATTTGGCGCTCGCCTCGCCCGGCGGGGCCGAGGGGGATCTCTACGTCTTCGAGCTGACGCGGGACCCGAAGGGGATGAGGGTGGAGGCCCACCAGCTTCTCGTCCGCTACGAGGAGGGACGTCTGGTCTTCCGGGAAGTCGTCCGCCTGGCCAACACGGGGGCGGCCACCTACGCGGCGGAAAAGGGTGACACCCTCGCCTTCCACCTCCCGGCGGGCGCGGAGTTGCTCGAGCCCCCTTCCGGCCTGAACCCGCAAGGGGTCCGCGTGCGCTCCGGCCAGGTCGTTTCCTCCGATCCGCTTCCGCCTGGGCTCCGGCAAGTGGTTCTCGTCTACGCCATTGCCGATCCGCCCGCCCAGGTTGCGGTTGAGACCCGGTTTCAGTTTCCCACCGGGCGGTTCGAGGTCATGACCCCGGAGTTCGGAATGCGTCAGCCCGTGTCTTCCGACCTGAAGTATGAGGGCGTCTTCGGCGAGGACATAGGGAACCGGGTCCATCTCGCCGCCAAGTCGGACCTGCCCGCCGGGGCCCGGGTGCGGTTCACCCTGAGCCGGGACGTGGCGAGCCCCTTCGCCGAGAACCTGTTTTTCGCCCTCGCCGCCGTGGTGATTCTGGGTCTCGCCGTCCCCTTCGCCCTGCGCCGCCGGCGTCTGGCCAGAGCGAGGGCTGAGGAGGGAAAACGGCCGGCGAAAGGGAAGGGGCCGGCCAGCACGTCCGCTCCTTCAATCTCTCCGGCGCCCCGGGCGGCGCGATCCCCCTCTGGTCAACCAGCCCGCCGGCTTCGCTCGGAGGGGGCTTCGGAAGGGGAGTCCAGCCGGGCGGCCGTGACCGACGGGCGGACATCCGACCTCCTTCGGGAACGGAGCGGGGTCCTCGCCCAGATCGCCGCATTGGATGATGACCTGGAGGCCGGCAGGATTGCGAAAGAGCCGTATGAAAGCCGGCGCTTGGAGCTGATGCGGCGCGCCCTGGAAATCTCCAAGCAGATCGGGGGGCCATGAATTCTCCCCCGCAGGATGAAACCCCGAATGAGGGGAGGCGGGAGGCTTCCCCCGCCCCTGAGGGTTCCCTCTCCCCCGACGCCCGCCTTTCCGCCCGGGGCCTGACCCGCAAGTTCGGCCCTCTCGTGGCGGTGGAAGGGGTGGACCTTTCTTTGCCGGCGGGCGGTTTCTTGTCGGTGTTCGGCCCCAACGGCGCGGGCAAGACGACCCTTCTCCGCATGCTGGCCCTTCTGGTGCGACCTTCCGCCGGCCGCATCTGGGTGGACGGGGAGGAAGCGACCCGCGGGCCGATGCGCGACGCGCTGCGCAGCCGCATGAGCCTGCTCTCCCACCAGCCGCTGCTGTACAGCCATCTGAGCCCATTGGAAAACCTGCGGTTCTACGGAAAGCTCTACGGCGTTCCCCGGCTTCGGGAGCGCGCCGAAGAGGTCCTGGAGGCCGTCGGTCTGGCCGACCGGGCCCGCGACCCGGTTCGGGGGTTTTCCCGGGGGATGCTTCAGCGGGCGGCTGTCGGCCGCGTCCTCCTGCACAACCCCGATATCCTCTTCCTGGACGAGCCGTTCACGGGCCTCGACCGTTCGGGCGCGCGGATGCTGACGGAGGTCCTGGTCCGGCTCCGGGAGCAGGGGCGGACGCTTGTCCTCACCACCCACGACCTGGAGCGGGGCCTGGACCTCTGCGATACGGCTATGATCCTGCGCCGGGGGAGGGTCCGCTGCGCCGCCCGCCGGTCCGAGATCGACGCGGCCACCTTCGCCGAGGTCTATGAGTTCCACACGGAGGGGCGGAGTTGAGAGGGGTGGGAAGCGCCGAGGAGAAAAAGGCCGGGGAGGGAAGGGGAGACCGCCCTGTCGCGGCGGCCCCCGCCGCTTCGGAGGGAGCGGTCGGCGCCGCTGGCGGCTTCCGCCGGTACCTCTCCTGCGTGGGCGCCATCCTGTGGAAGGACATTCTTTCCGAGTACCGCTCCCGGGAAGTCGTCGTCACCATGGTGGTGTTCGCCCTGCTGGTGATCGTGCTGTTCAATTTCGCCTTCGAGCTGGGGGAAAGGTGGAGGGCGTCGGTGGGTTCGGGAGTCCTGTGGACGGCCATCCTGTTTTCCTCCGTGCTGGGAATGAACCGCGCCTTCTCGTTGGAGAAGGAGGGGGAGTGCATTCAGGGATTGGTGTTGTCGCCGGCGGACCGGGGGGCTATCTTTCTGGGGAAGCTGGCCGGCAATCTGATTTTTCTCCTGGTCGTTGAGGCCGTGAGCCTGCCCGTGTTCGCCGGCTTGTATGACTTTCCGCTGGACCGGGTGTTGCTGGGGGTGGGGCCGGTGGTGCTCTTGGCCACGGTCGGCTTGGCGGGCGTGGGGACGCTGTTCGCCGCCATCGCCGTCAACACCAAGGCGCGGGAGGTCATGCTGCCGCTTCTGCTGTTCCCGGTGGCGATTCCGGTCATCATCGGGGCCGCCGGGGCCACGACGCGGGTCCTGGCCGGGGAGACCCTCGGCGAGCAGGCCGTCTGGCTCCGGCTGCTGGGTGTGTACGACGTGATCTTTTTGGTAATATCGATCTG